>NZ_CP193666.1:1751056-2060268 GCF_051106275.1 Streptococcus sp. KHUD_014
TACTCGACTACTGCTTCTTCGTTATCAGATGAACATGGTCCAATCACCAAGAGAATACGCTGATCTTCACCACGAATAATCGCTTCAAGTTCTTGATCCCGTTGGTGTTTCTTGGCAAGGGCCTGACCTTCTAATTTAGATACACTACGAACTTCTTGGATATTAATTTTAGGGCTTTTGGCTGTAAATACCATATTTCATCCTCCTTATAAAGCAAGCGGACGCCAAGTGAAAATTCACTTTTCACTAGGCATCCGCCTGAAAATCATTCAATCTTAACGTCGTTTTCCGTGACAGTTTTTAAACTTCTTACCTGATCCACATGGACACAAGTCATTACGTTTGATTTGGCTGACGTCCAAATCTGCAGGAAGGTCAGCTTGTTGGGCAACAATATTTCGAGTCGCTGTCGTGCTGATATGACGCTCCGCCTGTGGGCGTTCTTGTTCATGGATTTGAGCTTTCATCATCAAACGAGTCACGTCAAACTCAATCGAACCAATCATATCATTAAACATACGGAAACCTTCTGCTTGATACTCTACGACTGGGTTGTTCTGAGCATAACCACGGAGACCAACAGCATTACGCAACTGGTCAAGGGCATCGATATGGTCAGTCCATTTATTGTCAACCACACGTAGGATCAATACCTTCTGGAATTCCTTAACTGCTTCTTCATCTCTTAACTTAGATACTTGGTTATTGTAAACATCCAAAGCACGTCGGAAGAGTTCTTCCTTGATTTCTTTATCTGACAAGCCTGACAAGTCATCAAGAGAAATAGAATCTTCTGGCAAGAGGTTGAATCTCGCAAAGTTGAGGATTGCTTCTAATTTTTCATCTTGTTTAGCACGAGCGTGGTTATCAACAACTCGACCAATTGTGCGTCTAATCATGGCATGAATCTCAGGAGCAAGGTCACGATCAGCAGTGATAACATCGTAGCGTTGTGAGTAGATAATCTCACGTTGTTCACGCATGACGTCATCGTACTGAAGGACTTGTTTACGAGTATCGTAGTTGTTTCCCTCAACACGTTTTTGAGCTGCTTCTACTTGACGGGTCAACATGCGAGATTCGATAGCTTCGTCAGACATATTGAGGCGTTCAAAGACACCTTTCAAGCGTTCTGAACCAAAGCGTTTCATCAAATCATCTTCAAGAGAAAGGTAGAATTGAGATTCACCTGGATCCCCTTGACGACCTGAACGTCCGCGAAGCTGGTTATCAATACGACGGCTTTCATGGCGTTCTGTACCAATGACACAAAGTCCTCCAAGTTCACGAACACCTTCACCAAGTTTGATGTCGGTACCACGACCGGCCATGTTAGTTGCGATGGTAACGGCACCACGCTGACCAGCGTTCATGATAATTTGAGCTTCTTTGTAGTGGTTCTTGGCATTCAATACTTCGTGAGGAACGCCTGCAGCTACCAATTTTTTAGAAATGTAGTCACTGGTTTCAACTGCAACCGTACCAACCAAGACAGGTTGACCTTTTTGGTAGCGAGCTTTTACATCTTCGACAACAGCCTTAAACTTAGCCTCAATACTTGCATAAAGAAGGTCTGAGTGGTCGATACGTTGAACCGGACGGTTTGTTGGGATAGGGATAACACGAATGTTGTAGATTTCACGGAATTCTTCTTCCTCAGTCTTACCTGTACCTGTCATACCAGACAATTTCTTGTACATACGGAAAAGGTTTTGGTAGGTAATAGAGGCTGAAGTCTTGGTTTCATCTTGGATTGGCACACCTTCTTTAGCTTCAATCGCTTGGTGCAAACCATCCGAATAACGACGACCTTCCATGGTACGACCAGTAAATTGGTCGACAATCAAGATTTCTTGCTCTTCGCTAACCACATAGTCAATATCAAGAAGCATGATGTAGTTGGCACGAAGGGCGTTATCGATAAAGTGAGTCAGAGCAACATTTTCAATATCGTAGAGGTTGCTTAGATTGAAGTAGCTTTCGGCCTTGTCAATACCTGAATCAGACAACCCAATTGTCTTAGACTGAATATCAATGATGTAATCATCTTTATCCAAAGACTTCACAAAGTGGTCAGCCATATGGTAGAGTTGACTAGTTTCAACTGCATTGGCTCCTGAAACGATCAAAGGAGTACGAGCTTCGTCAATCAAGATAGAGTCTACCTCATCGACCAAGGCATAGTTAAGCGGACGTTGAACCATATTCTCCGCACGAACGACCATGTTATCACGAAGATAGTCGAAACCAATCTCTGAGTTGGTTGAGTAAGTGATATCACACTCATAGGCTTCTTTTTTCTCCATTGGAGATTTGGCCGCCAAGTTGATCCCTACTGACAAGCCGAGCCATGAGTACAATTCACCCATCTCAGTCGCGTCACGTTCTGACAGGTATTCATTGACCGTAACTACGTGAACCCCTTTGCCTGAAAGAGCATTGAGGTATACCGGCATCGTCGCTGTCAAAGTTTTACCTTCCCCTGTACGCATCTCAGGAACGTCACCATGGTGAAGAACGATACCACCCATAACCTGAACCTTATATGGGAAGAGCCCAAGGACACGCTTAGCTCCCTCACGGACAACAGCAAACGCCTCATACAAAAGTTGGTCAAGAGTCTCACCATTTTGATAGCGTTGTTTGAATTCTTCTGTTTTTGCTTTCAATTGCTCGTCTGTTAACGCAGCCATTTCATCTTCATATTTGAGGACTTTATCAGCCATCTTCTCCAGACGACGAATCTCTCCTTTATCATTTTCGATGATTGATTTTAATAAATTTGCCATTTTTTTCCTTACTTTAAATTCTGAATATTTTAGAATGTTCTTTTTATTGTAGCATATTTGCACAATTTTTTCAAGAAATATTCCGTTTTCCCTAAAGACGAAAAAAGGGCTAATCAAGGTGATTAGTTCCCTTAAAATTCCTATTCCGAGGCTAGTTTTCTTCATTAATGCTTCTAGCTAGTTTATCCATGAAAAAATTGCCATCATTTTCTATCAGGTACAAGCTTGCCTATTTCTTTCAAGGAAGACTGGATTTCTTCTTTTCCAATCGTAGCTTATTCATAAATTTTAGACAAGCATAGATTTTCCAGTCATTGACTAAGGATAAAAAGACTAAAAGTAGCCATATCACCCATCTAACAAAATCCCTTGGTTCTTGTAAAATAAAGTTAAATAAGACTAGCGAAAAAAGCGTGAAAACTAGACCAAACAATGCTGCTAGAGGCATATAAAACCAATAAAAATAGTAAAAGACAGAAAAGTACTTACTTCCTGGCTGTACCTTCCCTTGCCAACGAAAAAAGTAAAAGTAGGGTGCCAAAATCAAGAATTTTAATAGTTTTTCCATCTCCTTACCTCTCCAACGCTTTCCTTATTTTATTATATCAAAAAGATCTGGAAATCGCATTCCAGATCTTGCTTATTTATTTCCGTTTTCTTGCGATGAGGTGAATCGGTGTTCCTTCAAAGACAAAGGCCTTGCGGATTTGATTTTCCAAGAAACGCAAGTAAGAGAAGTGCATGAGTTCTTCTTCGTTGACAAAGATAACAAAGGTTGGTGGTTTGGTTGCCACTTGAGTCGCATAGAAAATCTTGAGGCGTTTTCCTTTGTCGGTCGGTGTTGGATTGATGGCGATAGCATCCATAATCACATCATTCAAGACAGCTGATGGGATACGGGTATTTTGACTCTCGCTGATTTGCTTGATCATCTCAGGCAACTTGTGGAGGCGTTGCTTGGTCAAAGCCGAAACAAAGATAATCGGTGCGTAAGGCAGGTATTGGAACTGCTCACGGATATCCTCTTCCCAGTTTTTCATGGTGTGGTTGTCTTTTTCAAGAGTATCCCACTTATTGACCACGATGATCATCCCTTTACCAGCTTCGTGGGCAAAACCTGCGATACGCTTGTCATACTCACGGATACCTTCCTCGGCATTGAGGACCATCAAGACTACATCTGAACGGTCAATAGCACGCATGGCACGCATGACTGAGTATTTCTCAGTATTCTCATAGACTTTACCTGACTTACGCATACCAGCAGTATCAATCATGGTAAACTCTTGACCGTCAGCATCTGTAAAATGAGTGTCAATGGCATCACGAGTGGTACCAGCGACAGGGCTGGCAATGACGCGGTCTTCTCCCAAAATGGCATTGATCAAGCTAGATTTTCCGACATTTGGACGTCCAATCAAGCTGAATTTAATGATATCTGGATTTTCTTCTTCAACTTCATGTGGGAGATTTTCCACAATAGCATCCAGCACATCCCCTGTCCCAATACCGTGCACAGATGAAATCGGTAGTGGTTCACCCAATCCAAGAGCATAGAAATCATAGATATCATTTCGCATCTCTGGATTGTCAACCTTATTAACGGCTAGGATGACTGGTTTATGAGTTTTATAAAGTTTACGGGCAACATATTCGTCCGCATCTGTAATTCCTTCTTTACCAGACACGACAAAGACGATAACATCTGCTTCTTCCATGGCGATTTCTGCCTGGTGCTTGATTTGTTCCATGAACGGAGCATCGACATCATCGATCCCCCCAGTATCAATCATACTAAAAGAACGGTTAAGCCACTCACCCGTGGCATAGATACGATCTCGCGTTACACCTTCAACATCTTCTACGATTGAGATGCGCTCTCCCGCGATACGGTTAAATAGGGTTGATTTCCCAACATTGGGACGTCCCACAATGGCAACAGTTGGTAAGGCCATGTTTTCTCACTTTCTACAATAACTTCTTCTGCTCAAGATTTTCTCGAGTCGAGCTTGGTTCTGGATTGCCGAATTGCTCTGCCAAACGTTGACTCCAAGTTGTAGTCGCACGCGCACCTGCATACTCAGTCTGTACACGGTCATAGGCTTCGATTGCCTCAGTTGACTGCTCTTGGTATTCTTCCTCAAAGACAACATTCTCTAGTGGCAGTCTTGGTTTTACATCATGCTGTTGATTTGGCACACCGAGTGCAATCCCAAAGACTGGATAGGTATAGTCAGGAAGCTTGAACAATTCTGCTAACTCAACAGACTTGTAACGCACCAAACCGATAATCACTCCACCATAGCCTAGGCTTTCTGCCGCAAGCAAGGCATTTTGTCCAGCCAAAGCCGCATCTACCGAAGTGATGAGGAGTCCTTCCACCCCTTGAGGTTGGAAAACATCCGTATGGAGACGAGCCCCTTTTTCTGCACGGTTTAGATCACCAACAAAGAGAAGAAAGGCTGCAGACTGGCGAATCGCTTCCTGAGGAACTAGCTCAAATAAAGCGTCCTTCTTTTCTTGACTTCTGACAAGAATGACCGAGTAGGATTGGAAATTTTTCCAAGAAGAAGCCATTTGGGCAGCTGTCAAGATCTCATTCAAGTCTGCTTGGGGAATCTCTTGCTCTTTAAATCTACGCACTGAAGTGTGAGCCTTCATTAATTTGATTGTTTCTGTCATCGGCGGTTTTCTCCTTCAAGTCTTGTTTCCTCTGCTAAATAACGAATGCGTTCCATGACGCGTCTAGCTTCCCAGGTTTCGTCATTTCCGTTTTTCCCTTTAGCGAAATGCTTCTCCAAATCTTCAAAGTTGAAATTGGAGGTGAAAAAGGTTGGCAAATCTTCCTGCATACGATATTGGAGAATGACCTGCAGGATCTCGTCACGCACCCAAGCTGTTGATTGCTCGGCACCAATATCATCCAAAATCAAGACTTCAGCAAGCTTAATCTCATCCACCAAGGTCTTGACATTGCCATCACCGATGGCATTTTTGACATCGATGACAAAGCTCGGATAGTGGAGGAGCGTTGATGAAACACCACGTTTTTCTGACAAATCATGAGCTAGGGCAGCCACCATGAAACTTTTACCCACACCAAAGTCTCCATATAAGTAGAGACCTTTTCGAATAGCTGGATATTGCTCCACAAAGTCTAAAAGCTTTTCAAAAACTGGCAAGCGCCCCAAATCATCCAAGTCTACTTGAGCTAGGCTAGTTTTTTTAAGACTAGCTGGAAGATTGATTAGCTTGAGACGGTTTTTAATCGCCGCTTCTTTTTCTGCCGCGATGAGCTCTGGAGTCTCTTCATAAGAGACATCCGCATAGCCATGGTTCATGACTAGGATAGGCTTGTAGCCACGCGCGATATAGTCTGTATCTCCTCGGAGGAACTTATCTCTCTCAGTGATATATTGGTTAAACTTGGAAATACTACGGTTTAACTCCTCCTGACTGAGAGATTCTTTTTGGATAAAGGCCGCAACATCAGGGTCTTTCACAATTTGCTGGACCAAATCCTGATACTGAAATCGGCTTGGTTGACGCTTGAGTACGTCTCCGACACTTTCCATCTAGTCTCCTCCTTTTTCTAATCGAGCTAACATTTCTTTTTTCTTACGTTCTAGTTCTAAGCGAGTTTCTTCGCTGGTTTCATTCTTATATTCAGGATTGCTCCATTTAGGCACATTGGTTTTTGCTGGGGCAGTCTGATTCTGCTTTTGCGTTTTTGCTTTTTGGCCACGTTCACGAATTCGGAGGACAGCCTCCTCGGCACTACGAATATTTTGATAGGCGTAGTCATTAGCCACCTTCATGGCGTATTTTTCATTGATATTGGCTGAATCAACCTTATTAAATGTTAGGAGCAAGATAACATTGATCACTTCATCCAGCAAACCCAAGGCTGCCATCTGCTGGAGCAGGTCCCGTTCAGTCTGAGTAATACTTCCCTTGCGGGTCTGCTTAATCTCAGCAAGGAACTGCAAGGCTGTCTTTCTCTTAGCCTCTCGGATAATGGTTGCTTCCTTGGGACTAAAGTCAGAAGTCACAGGCTTTTGCGCTATCTTTTCGCGGATGCGTTTGACAGAAATCACTTGCGACACTGCTGTCGCTTTGGCTACTTGATAGGTTTCAAACCAGGTCCACTTCTGCTCATCAGCTATTGCAAACAAGGCCAAAACATCCGAAGTCTCATCTTGAAAACGAAGACCATCGCGAGCCATAATCTGACGGAAATGCTCCAAATCAAAATCATCTGCTAGAGGCTGACTGCTAGAGGTTTCTTGACTCGCAGACTCGGATAACTGAGGAAAGATTTGACTCAAGAACACCGAGATAGGTTCCCCTTCAACACTTTCCTGTCTCATGGCTGCAACCGCACTATCCCCAATCATTTTTTCTAACAAGGTCCGATAAACTGTATGTTGTAAAAATTCTTGAGTTGATAAGGGAGGATGGATTAACAAGTTATAGGCCTCATCCTGCTGATAGAGGGTCACCAATTTCATGGCTGTCAGAGTTTTAAAAGCCTTTAAAAGACTATCCATCCCAAAATTCAGATGATTGAGCATGGCTGCAAAGAGATGTTCCTTTTGACCACCATCCCAAAAAGTCACAGCATAAAGATAGAGGCTCAGCGCCTCCTGACCGATAATCGGGAGGTAGCACTGCACCATTGATGAGGTATCTTGCGACACCCGATTATTCTTTACAAAAGAAAAACGGTCATTTGGCTTCATTTATTTTTCCTTTTTCTTTTTAGAGGATTGTGTGATCTGTTGGAGTAGGCTTTCAAGCTCACTCACATCCTTAAAGCTACGGTAAACACTGGCAAAACGTACATAAGTAATCTCATCGAGCTCTGCCAACTCTTCCATAACCAAGGAACCAATATCCTCACTCTGAATTTCATTTTCATTGCGACTACGGAGTTTTTGTTCGATGCGATTGACCACCATGCCAATCTCATCACTAGACACTGGACGTTTCTGGGCTGAGCGAATAATCCCGTTAAAGATTTTATCTCTTGAAAATTGTTCCCGTGTACCATCTTTTTTTACCACAACCAGTGTTCTCTCTTCAACACGTTCATAGGTTGTAAAACGATGCTGACACTCTTCACACTCACGTCTTCTTCTGATTGTATTTCCTTCTTCAGCCTGACGACTATCGATCACACTTGATTTTGTAGCGCCACATTTTGGACAACGCATGCCTTTCCCTCCTTGTCGTTTTCTTTTCATTATACCATTTTTTAAGAAATTCCCAAAATAATTCTCCTTTGGGCTTGACAAGTTTTTTGTTTTGTTGTATTATTGAATTAACACAAAGGTAATTAGAAAGGAGATCGTGATGTCTTGGACATTTGATAACAATAAACCCATTTATTTGCAGATTATGGAGAAAATCAAATTACAGATTATTTCCCATAAACTCGAGCCCAATCAACAGCTTCCAACCGTTAGAGAATTAGCTAGCGAGGCAGGGGTCAACCCCAACACCATCCAGCGTGCCCTATCGGACTTGGAGAGAGAAGGCTTCGTTTATACTAAGCGGACGTCAGGACGCTTTGTCACAGAGGATTTGGACTTGATCCTCCAATCCCGTAAGCAACTGTCAGAAGAACAGCTGCAACAGTTTGTAACAGGCATGGTAGAATTTGGTTATGAAAAAGAAGAACTACCGACTGTTTTGAGAGATTATATTGAAGGAGTTTAAACTATGACTTTGTTAGCATTAGAAAATGTGTCAAAATCCTATGGAGCAAGTCCTGCTCTTACAAATGTTTCCCTTGAAATTCCAGCTGGAAAAATCGTTGGTCTCCTTGGCCCAAACGGTTCTGGAAAGACAACCTTGATTAAACTAATCAACGGCTTACTACAGCCAGAGGAAGGGCGTATCCTTATCAACGGCATGGAACCAAGCCCAGCAACTAAGGCTATCGTTTCTTATCTCCCTGATACGACCTACCTCAACGAGCAGATGAAGGTCAAGGAAGCTCTCACTTATTTCAAGACCTTCTACCAAGATTTTAATCTGGAACGTGCTCAAGGTCTCCTTCGTGATCTTGGCATCGATGAGAATAGCCGTTTCAAGAAACTCTCAAAAGGGAACAAAGAAAAGGTTCAGTTGATTCTTGTCATGAGTCGCGATGCTCGTCTATATGTGCTTGATGAACCAATCGGGGGTGTAGACCCAGCAGCTCGTGACTATATCTTGAACACCATTATCAACAACTACTCTCCAACTTCGACTGTCTTGATTTCGACCCACTTGATTTCAGATATTGAACCAATCTTGGATGAGATTGTCTTCCTAAAGGATGGAAAAGTCGTCCGTCAAGGAAATGTTGATGATATTCGCTACGAGTCTGGAGAGTCTATCGACCAACTCTTCCGTCATGAATTCAAAGCCTAGTTAAAGGAGATTATTATGTTTTGGAATTTAGTTCGTTATGAATTTAAAAATGTTAACAAATGGTATTTAGCCCTCTATGGTGCTGTACTGGCACTTTCTGCTCTTATAGGAATTCAAGCAAGGACTTATAACGATATTCCTATCAAAGAAAGTCAACCTATTCTACTTATTTTTCTAGCACTCGTGTTTGGTGGCCTGATGATTACACTTGGGATTTCAACCTTAATTTTGATCATCCGTCGCTTCAAAGGCAGTGTCTATGACCGACAAGGTTATCTCACTTTAACCTTGCCAGTTTCCGAACACCAGATTATCTTGGCCAAACTCTTGGGGGCCTTCATTTGGTCTCTCATCAGTTCAGCAGTCTTGGTTCTGAGCATTTATATCATTCTTGTGATCATTGAGCCTAATTCTGTTAATTTCCTTGCTTTCAAAGACTTGTTCCAACAGTACCTAGACAGTATCGGCTTATATCTAATTTCATTCATCCTTAGCACAATTTCAGGAATCCTCTGCATCTACTTGGCAATCTCTATCGGACAACTTTTCAATGAATACCGCACAGCACTCGCGGTTTTAGCCTATATTGTTATCCAGATCGTGCTCGGTTTTGTCGGTCTCAACCTTCGCATAGATACTAATTTCAATATGATGCTTACATTTGAAATCTTTACGGATTTAATCCTAATTGCTGGATTCTACCTCGGTACTTACTATATCTTGAAAAATAAAGTTAATTTGCAATAAAAAATGCCCAGCTACTAGAGCTGGGTTTTTGCGTTAACTTAAAATCAAATTAGCTACAATAGGACTCACAAATACATAGAGAATTCCTGTAACACCGATGGCTAGTCCTCCCATAGCACCTGCAACTGGTCCATAACGAAAGGCCGTTCCAGTTCCAACAGCGTGACCTGTTCCACCCAGGGCTAGCCCAACAGCAACTGGATCATCTATTTTTAGCCATTTTAGAAGTGTTGGTCCGATAACGCTGGTCAAAATACCAGTCGCTACGACAACTACTAGAGTCACAGTAGTCAAACCTTGCAACTTTTCTGTAATCCCTACTGCCATAGCGGTCGTTACTGACTTAGGAAAGAGGGAAATAGCTAGGAAAAAGTCCATGCCAAAGATTTTTGCGACTAGGGCTGTAAAAGAAGTATTGACGATGACAGCTAGGAAGCTCCCCAGCAAGATACTTCTGACATGATGCTTCATCAAGTGGAAACTCTTATAGAGGGGAATTCCTAGAGCCACTGTTGAAGGAACAATCAAGTTATTAAGATAAACCCCACCTTGGTAGTAGTCTTGGTAGGAAATGCCAGTCACTTTCAAAAAGATAATAATAAAAATAGCTGATAACAGTAAGGGAGTCGTTAAGGGATGAGGATAGCGTCTGAAAATCATCATTCCCCCAAGATAGACTAAGATTGATAAAGCAATCCCAAATAGGGGATTGGATACAAATTCGCTCATTTAGCACCTCTTTCTTCGTAGTCACCTTCATAGCGTTTTTTGATAAATTGAACCACAAGCGCAATCAAGATGATATTAATCACTGCTGCAAAAAAGACAATCAAGACAATCGGCAGAAGATAGGGAGCAATCACATCAAATTTTTCCATAATTCCAACCGCAGGAGGTAGAAAGAGAATGGTCATGTTGGCTAGGAGAAAATTTCCAACCATGTTGACATGGCGAATGCGCAGCCACTTGAACTGCAAGGCAAGAAACAGAATAATCAAGCCGATGATACTTCCTGGTATGGGCAAATGAAAAAAACTGGAGATTCCTTCACCGATTAGAGAAATCACAAAGAGAATCATTAACTGAACATATAACTTCATTGTAAACTCCACAAATAGACTTTCTGCATACCAGTTTACTCTTTTTTCAGAAAATTTCAAGGAAATATATAAGAAACATCCTTCTTGCTATCCAAGCCAAAAAGGTGTATACTAATTGCGTGCGCAAGCATCATAGATGCACTAGTATGATTACACTTTTATAGTGGGAAAGGAGATGGACATGACTTACTTAGAAAAATGGTTTGACTTCAACCGTAGGCAAGTAGAGCTAGAAGCTATTTTAGAAGAGACCATCGCTGAGCAGAGTGAACAAACCTTGACACTCAAGGAATTTTACCTCTTGCACTTTCTAAATCAGGCTGAAGGCAAATCCCTACGACAAATCGACTTGCCAGACAAACTCCACCTGAGTCCTAGTGCTGTTTCACGGATGGTGGCTCGCTTAGAAGCAAAAAACTGCGGTTTACTTAGTCGGAGATGCTGCGACCAGGACAAGCGAGCTAGTTTTATCTGCCTGACAAGCGAAGGACAGACTACCTTGGCTTGTTTACAAACAGCTGTTGAAGAAAGCTTAGCAAGAAAATCAAACTGGTTGGCCTAACATATTTTTTTAAAAAACTTGCGTGCGCAATCATTTTTCTTGACATTCCTTTTTTCAAGGAGTAAAATGAAAACATGATTTAGCAAAGGAGAATCCTATGATTGAAATCACCTATCTTGACGCCAGCAAGCAAGAGAGAACCATGACCTTCGAGTCATACGAAGAATTTGAACGTTCTCAACAGGCCTGCCTGATTGGTGTCGCAGACTACTACCCCGTCCAAAAAGTAACCTACAAGGGGCATGATTTGGACTACCATGGGACTTATGGAGATGTTTTCTTCTATCTCATGAAACAAGATTTAAGCCAATATAACTAAAAAGGAGAAATACTATGGCAAAAGCAATTACAGACGCAACATTCGAACAAGAAACTAAAGACGGATTGGTCTTGGTAGACTTCTGGGCAACTTGGTGTGGCCCATGTCGTATGCAAGGTCCAATCTTGGACAAATTGTCTGAAGAACTTTCAGAAGATGTCTTGAAAATCGTTAAAATGGACGTTGATGAAAATCCTAACACAGCTCGTTCATTTGGAATCATGTCTATTCCTACTCTTCTTTTCAAAAAAGATGGACAAGTGGTTAAACAAGTTGCTGGTGTTCACACAGCAGAACAAATCAAAGCTATCGTTGCTGAATTAAGCTAATCAAAGGAGAGACCAAGTGCATTCATTTGGTCTCTTTTTTCTTGCCCTTTGCCATTTTTCAAAAAATATGCTAGACTGTAACTAGAATATTACGATGTTTGGGACATGCCATCGCTAAAAAAAACCTCTACTTGGTATTTTTTAGCTCCCTCTAGGGAGCTTTTTGCGTGCTCTGAACATTTCCCATTTTGGAAGGAGTACTTATGAAACGTCAATCAGCCTTGGTCGTCTTTAGCGGCGGTCAAGATTCAACAACCTGCCTTTTCTGGGCCAAGCAACATTATGAAAGGGTCGAAGCCGTTACCTTTGCCTACGGTCAACGCCACCATTTAGAAATTCAAGTCGCCAAAGAAATCGCTGAGGAACGAGGAATTCGTCATCATATCCTAGATATGTCTCTGCTAGGACAAATTACTGAAAATGCCTTGACTTCAGATTTAGAAATTGAGCAAAAGGAAGGAGAGGTACCTAATACTTTCGTCGATGGTCGCAATCATCTCTTTCTGTCCTTTGCGGCAGTTCTTGCCAAGCAGCGGGGAATCACAGATATCGTAACTGGTGTCTGCGAAACAGACTTCTCAGGTTATCCTGACTGTCGAGATGTCTTTGTCAAATCACTCAATGTGACCCTCAACCTTGCCATGGATTACGACTTTGTGATCCAAACACCTCTCATGTGGCTAGACAAGGCTGAAACTTGGGAATTAGCTGACCAACTCGGTGCCTTTGACTACGTTCGTGAGAAGACCTTGACCTGCTACAATGGGATTATCGGTACTGGTTGTGGAGATTGTCCTGCCTGCCATCTACGCCAACATGGTTTAGAGGTTTATCTCTCTCAGAAAGGAGAGGTCTGATGTTTTTTGCACCCAAAGAAATCAAACGAGAAACCGGGGAATCTCTTGTCTACAATCCTCACAGAACCTTAGTCTCAAAAGAATTTACCTTCGATGCTGCCCACCACCTTTTTCACTATGAAGGAAAATGCAAATCCCTACACGGTCACACCTATCATCTGCAAATCGCTGTCAGTGGATTTTTAGATGAACGTGGCATGACCTATGATTTTGGGGATATCAAAACTATTTACAAGGACTACTTAGAACCCCACTTGGATCATCGCTATCTCAATGAAACCCTTCCCTACATGAATACGACTGCTGAAAATATGGTTTACTGGATTTTCCAAACCATGAGCCAAGAGTTGCCAGACGAGCGCGGTCTCCGTTTGGAATATGTTCGCCTCTATGAAACTCCGACTGCCTTTGCAGAGTTTAGACGGGAGTGGTTAGATGACTAAGGAACGTGTCCTCAAACTACCAGTTCTGGAAATTTTCGGCCCAACCTTTCAAGGTGAAGGTCGTGCTATTGGGCAGAAAACCATGTTTGTCCGCACTGCTGGTTGCGACTACCACTGCGACTGGTGCGATTCCGCCTTTACTTGGGATGGTTCTGAAAAACCAACTCGCATGACAGCTGATGAAGTAATCGCTGAGTTAGACAAACTAGGAAGCTACGACTATGTCACCCTATCTGGGGGAAATCCTGCTATCCTAGCAGCCAATATGGCTCAACTGGTCACCAAACTCAAGCAACGTGGTGTCACTCTTGCCGTTGAAACCCAGGGATCTCGCTGGCAAAATTGGTTAAAAGACATCGACCAGGTCACTCTGAGCCCCAAACCTCCTTCCTCCAAGATGGAAGTCAACTTTGAGACCTTGGACTTTATCGTTTCCCAACTAGATCCAGACAAGGTCACCTTTAAAATCCCTATCTTTGACGATGCAGATTTGGCCTTTGCCAAAGGGATTCAAGAGCGCTACCAACCAGATGTTCTCTTTTTATCGGCTGGAAATCCTGAGCCCAAGGCTACAGGCAATATTATCCAAGACCAACTGGACCGCCTCAAAGAACTCTGGGAACGCATCGCTGCCGACGATAGCTGGGGCAATGTCCGCGTCCTTCCTCAACTCCATACCCTTCTATACGACAACCAACGTGGTGTTTAAAATTAGAAAGAAAAAATCATGTCACAACAAGAAGAAATGAAAAACCTTAGCCTCCTCGGCAACAAAGAAACCAACTACATTTTCGAATATCAACCAGAAGTTCTCGAATCCTTTGACAATCGTCATGTGGAAAATGACTATTTCATCAAATTCAACTGTCCTGAATTTACCTCACTGTGCCCAATCACTGCGCAGCCAGACTTTGCGACTATTTATATTTCCTACATTCCTGACAAGCTCTGTGTCGAGTCAAAATCCCTCAAACTCTACCTCTTTAGCTACCGAAATCATGGGGATTTTCACGAAAACTGTATCAATACCATCGGGAAAGACTTGGTCAACTTGCTAGACCCTCGCTATTTGGAAGTCTGGGGAAAATTCACTCCGCGCGGTGGCATCTCAATTGACCCCTACTACAACTACGGTAAGTCTGGAACTAAGTATGAAGGCTTGGCAGAACAACGCCTCTTCCAACATGATCTCTATCCAGAGAAAATCGACAACCGCTAAACTCATACTCAATGAAAATCAAAGAGCAAACTAGGAAGCTAGCCGCAGGTTGCTCAAAGCACTGCTTTGAGGTTATAGATAAGACTGACGAAGTCAGCTCAAAACACTGTTTTGAGGTTGCAGATGGACGCTGACGTAGTTTGAAGAGATTTTCGAAGAGTATCATACGAAAAAGCCCTGTTCCTCAAGCTGAGGAGCAGGGCTTTTTGAGTTTCAATTATTCTTCAGTTCCAAGGAAGTTTTTAGCAACAAGAGCTGCAAGAACTCCACCAACGATTGGTGCAAGGATGAAAATCCAAACTTGTTGAAGTGCTGCGCCACCTACCAATACAGCTGGAGCCAAGCTACGAGCTGGGTTTACTGAAAGTCCAGTGATGTTCAATCCAACAAGGATCATAGCTGTCAATGACAAACCGATCACCAAACCAGCGATTGCGCCATTCCCTTTGCTTGCTGAAGTTACAGTCATAATCACCAAAACAAACAAGAATGTTGCGATTGTTTCAAACAAGAAACCACCAAAGACAGTTACACCGTTTGCCAAGGCATTTTCACCAAGACTTGCAGTTGACATTCCTGAATTTGCCAAGAGGAAGAGTACAGATCCAGATGCAAGGAAAGCACCAACTACTTGTCCGAGGATGTAGTTTACAAGCTCTGAAGATGACAAACGTTTGTTAACAAACATAGCGATAGAAACAGCTGGGTTCAAGTGAGCACCTGAAACAGTTCCGATTGAGAAGGCTGCGACTACGATTGCCAAACCAAAAGCAAGAGCAATCCCAAGGTGTCCAAGTCCTTCAACACCATTTCCAAAAACAACGGCTCCTGTTCCGATGAACACAAGCATAAAAGTACCGATTAATTCAGCAACAAATTTTTTCATGTTAAGTCTCCTTTTTTCAAACTATGTATCAGTCTATCAGAAGAAGGAAAGGGTTTCAAGAAAAGTGCTTGGAAACTTTGTGTAAGTTTTCACATTCAATAGTCGAAATCTAATATTGAAAAGATTGAATTGCTTCTTTCAAGTCATCTTGTAAACTATTTCTCTGGTCGAGTTGGACATAGACTTCTAAGAGACAAGATCTAAAATTGGAAAATTTATAAAAATCTTCCGTCTCTTCTATCGGGAAATCAAGTGACTTTATCCAAGAGGCTAGTGTCGCTTGATCCACCTTGCCTTGCAAAATAGGTTCATAGATCACTCTTGCTAAACGCCAATCCTCATCATCTGTAAAGCGAATTGAAATTCTTTTAAATAGTTGGCCAAGTATCTCAAATACTTCATGAACTCTGTTTTTAGGAAAGTCTGGATGACAAACCACCTCTGTCAGTAAATCGGCTCCATGTGCAAAAGCATGAACCCAACCATACTGACTTGAAAAACCCGTTGTATCCTTTTCTTTTGAAAGATAATACAAACCTTGATTTAAAAGGACATTACGAATTCCTGCTTTTAATCTCTGATAGAAAATCGATTGCTGGTTGGCATCTGCAGACAAGAGATTTGCATAAATAAGCGCCCTAAAAGAACGTTCAAGGGTTGACAAGCCTGCCTTATCAATCTCTTTATATAATCCTCCATCAGATGAAATCCCTTCAGCAATGAAATAAAATTGTTTCTGTGTAAATAGCTCTTCCTGAATCCCTCTAGCAAAGCTTGTAAAAACAAGGTCATCGCGAATTTCTGGAGAAGGATCTCCCAAATGATCAAGTAGCCACTGGATTTCTTCCTGGTTATAACTTGGTTTTTCTTTTATTACTTTTCTTTTCAATTCTGGATACATCTGCCCACCTCTTTTTATGAGTTGTCAAAAAATCATCCGCAGATGACTTTATATTAAATTCTTAAGGAAATAGAATCTGGGATAACTGGTCTAAAATGAAGCAAATAACTATCAGTAGCAGCTCTACAGCAAGTTCAAATTTAACATCACGACCTTCAACGGCGTTTTTGAAAATAGCTACAGCTAGTCCAATTATAATGACGCTCAACAAACCCAGGAGCATTATTCTAAAACAGCCTTTCTATTCCTTTACTCCCCCTCCGCACTGTAGGCGATAATTTGGTCAACTGTATCAGACAAGAATTGAATGGTATCACGGAGTGGTTTATCTGTTGAAATATCGGCTCCAATAATCATAGCTGACTCAAGTGGTGTTTTGCTACCACCTGATTTGAGGAGATTGAGCCAGTCTTCAGCTCCAGTTTCCGAATGTTTCAGATGGAGATAACCTGCAGTCGAGATAACTAGTCCTGCTGAGTAAGTGTAACTATACAAGCCCATGTAGTAGTGAGCTTGGCGCATCCAAGTCAAAGCTGCATCATCATCGATTTCAATGGCATCTCCCCAGAAATCGGTCAAAACTTCCTTCATAATGCTGTTGAGTTTGCTTGCTCCGAAAGTTTCTCCTTCTTCAATCAATGTATACACTTTACGCTGGAAGGCTGCTTCCAAAAGGTGAGTGATAAAGTTATGGAAGTAGGTGTCTGTCAAGCGGTGAGCCAGAGCGAAGCGTTTTTGACGTGGGTCGTCAGACTGGTGCTCCAAGTAATCACTTAAAAGCAATTCATTGAAGGTTGACGGTGCTTCGACATAGTAGGTAGACATGTGAGCATTAAAATAGCTCTGGTGGTTGTCAGAAAAGATGAATTGACCAGAGTGACCAATTTCATGAATCAAGGTATAAACATCGCTCAAACGACCTGTCCAGCTCATGAGAACATAAGGATGCACACGGTATGGATCAGCTGCATAGCCACCAGAATCCTTACCACTATTAGCAGCAAAGTCCACCCAGCGTTCTTCTTGATAGCGAGCAATTTCTTGACTGTATTCTTGACCCAATGGTGCGACTGATTTCATGACCAAATCATAGGCATCATCAATGCTAACCTCTGGATTAAGAGCACTATCCAAATCCAATTTCCAGTCGGCAAAGGTCATCTTCTCAAGACCATTGACCTTGGCAACATGCTTGAGATATCGCTGAGCAACTGGCGCAAAGTCCTTCATGATGAGATCAATCTGACGATCAAACATAGCACGATCTACTTCTTGCTCAGCTAGAAGATAGTCAAAGACGGAGTCGTACCCCTTCATATCTGCCAAGAGTTTTTCAGACTTGACTTGGGCTAAATACGCTGCGGCTGCCGTATTTTGGTGCTTACGTAGTCCTTCTGAGAAGGAACGGAAGGATTTCTCACGAACTTCAGCATCTTCATGGTTTTGGTAGAAGTTCTCATAGGTCACAAAACTGTTTTTGTAGGTTTTTCCATGGGCCTCAAAGTCAGCCATTTCAAAATCTCCAGCTCGCATCTTAGTATAGATATCCTGTGGACTATAGAAAACTTCACCTAGATTGGTCAAGGCCTTTTCCACATCCGCCCCAAGATAGTGGGCTTTTTTGATTTTCGCCTGACGAATAGCCGACGTCAAGTGTGGCAATTCACCCAAACGGTCCAAGACTTCTTCATCTGCTTCTACCAAAGCGTCATCAAAGAAAGTTAAGGCTACACTGGCATCTGTTTGAAACTCCATCCCAGCTTGGGCGATATTGGCAAAATCTTCATTACTATAGTCTGTCGTCTGAGGCATAAAGCTGTAATTGCCGATATGGCTCATCTGAATGTAGATTTGTTCCAATTCTGCAAAGGCCTTCTCGAAATCTTCAAAAGTGTGAAGATTGCCCTTATAGTCACGACTAAATTGATTGATATCTTCACGTGCCTTCTCAATCGCACGCAAGAAATCCTCGCGGTCTTGGTATAGGGCTGTCAAATCCCAAAGTTCCTTTTCGGGAAATTCTGAACGGTGTTTTTGTTCCATTTTCTTCCTCTTATTTCTCTAATTCTAATAAAACACTGATAGCTGACAGGGCATAAAGCGGTGCTGTTTCTGCTCGCAAAATACGAGGACCAAGACCTGCCAAGACTACTCCTTTAGCTTCAAAACTCTCGATTTCTGCAGGTGAGAGACCACCTTCTGGACCAAAGATAAAGAGCAATTTAGCTCCTTTTTCCAGTCCAGCAACTGCTTGTATAAGTGCGGCTGATTCACCTTCTTTAGCCGACTCTTCATAGGCCACCACGATACGATCAAACTGGTCAAGTTGGGCTAGAAAATCTGCTTTCTTCTCAAAAAGGGTGAGGTTTGGGACAAAGTTGCGCTTGCTTTGCTCGGCTGCTCCAAGGGCGATTTTTTCTAGTTTCTCGACTTTTTTCTCTAGTTTTTTACCGTCCCATTTAGCAACTGACCAGTCTGCAGGGAAGGCCCAAATCTGACTGGCACCTAGTTCCGTCACCTTTTGAGTGATAAACTCCAACTTATCTCCCTTGGGAAAACCAGATGCGATGGTCACTTGGACTGGCAGTTCCACATTGTCAGCTAATTCTTCGAGCAGCTCAAACTGACGCGCCTCCACATTGACCACGCGCGCCAAACGCTTAATGCCATCATCAAATACTAAAGCGACCTCATCATCTTCTTTCAGGCGCATAACCTGAAACATATGCTTGCTAGTTTCCTTGTCCTCGATGGTGACAGGAGAGACTGCACTCCCCTTGACAAAATACTGCTGCATGCTAGCCTCCAATCACACCTGAAATATCCTTGGTTTTCTTAAAGACACAGGCATTCCATTCCCCTTGAACCATGTGGGTTTCAAGGAAAAATCCAGCTGACTCAGCCGACTCGCGCACCATGTCCCACTTGTCCTTGATAATCCCACTCATGATGAGGTAGCCTTCGTCCTTGACCAAGCGGTAAGCATCCTGTGTCAAATGAATAAGGATATCCGCCAAGATATTAGCTACAATCACATCTGCCTCAATCTCAACTCCCTTAAGCAAATCTCCTGCTGCTACATGGATGTTTTCCATACCAGGGTTGAGCTCAATATTTTCCTGAGCAACTCGAACTGCTACATCATCCAGGTCGTAGGCGAAAATTTCCTTAGCACCAAGCAGCGAGCTGGCAATAGAAAGGACACCTGAGCCAGTACCCACATCTAGCACCGTTTCGCCACCACGAAGAACCTGTTCCAAGGCAAAGAGGCTCATCTTAGTGGTTGGATGGGTCCCCGTACCAAAAGCCATACCTGGATCCAGCTTGATAATCTTTTCCCCAGCAGTCGCCTCATAGTCTGTCCAAGAGGGAACGATGGTCAAATCATGAGTGATACGAGCTGGTTCATAGTATTTCTTCCAGTTGTCTGCCCAGTCTTCCTCAGCCAAGGCAGTCGTCCCCATTTTGACCTCTCCCAAATCCATAAAATCCGTCAATTCTGATATGCGAGCCTGCAAGTCTGTCTCAACCACTGCCACATCAACTGTATCAGGATAGTAGGCTGTCACTACGATTTCTTCTTGCTGCTCGACCTCTGGGAAAATCTCGCCGAAGCGGTCAACATTTCCCACATAGTCCATACTATCTTCGATCGCAACACCTTGCGCTCCTAGCTCAATCAAGAGATTGGAAACCAACTCCTCTCCCTCACGCTTAACTGTAACTTTTAACTCTTGCCATGTTTCCATCATTAAGATACCAAGCCCGTAAAACACAAAGCCAAAATAGAAACTTCTCTGAAGACGCTTGTGTATAAGAGAAGTTTATCTTTTTGGCACAGTGTTTAAGGCGAGTTCAGTTTAGAAATGTAACTGAACTATCCTTTCTATTTCTCTATGCATTTTTTCATGTATACCATATCCATGCCTTCTTTTTCAGGTTCAATATGGGTTTGATGGTAGCCGTTCTTCTCATAGAAAGCAACCATACCTTCATCCTGTAATACTGTACACAAATCCCACTGTCTAACGGTTGGAAATTCCTCTTCTAGCAAGCGCAATCCCTCAGAGCCATAACCTTTTCCTTGATACTGGGGCAAAATCGCTGCCGTTCCCAACCAAGCTTTCGTTAACTCGTCATTGGTCTGAACTCGTAAAAATCCGATGTTTTCATCCTTTTCTTTCACAAAGTAGTAATAGCTATTGGGACGCTCGACTAGTTTCCACTTAATTCGTTCACGGTCCTCCAGATAAGGATCGTATTCATCTTGGTATTTGTCATAAACAGCCTTAAAGCTAGCTCTTTGAATCGCAATGATGGTCTCCAAATCCTCTGCTCCTGCTCGTTCAAGTCTAATCATACTCTTCCTCCAAATAATCTCTCACTCTATTCTGCAACTGAGGGATAACTTGACTGGAACTAAGAAATTCCTCAACATTCATCAGCTGATATCCCTGTCCTTCATCTCCAAATACGATACTGTCAAACTGTTCTTGACTGAGCTGACCAACCATAAAGACAGACTGCCGACCTTCACAGAGCATGCTGGGATAGACTTTACTCCAAAGTAGGCATTCTTCATTTAAATGAATTCCCAGTTCTTCATTAACTTCACGCGCCACGCACTCAAAAGGGCTCTCGTCCCCTTCGCGGCCACCACCTGGCAACTCCCACATGTTGGGACAAGGGATATTGTCCTTGTCATCACGTAAGATAGTCAAGACCTTATCCCCACAAATCAAGGCAATTTTAGAGCCTGTAAAATCAGAAATTTCTATTTCCATATTAGACTCCTTCGGCTAATTCCTTTTCCAGCTCGGCTAACCAGTTTTCATAATATCTTTTCTCATCCCGCAGCATTCGGCTGCTATTCATTTTCTGTCTAGCAATCTTCATAGCCTTGTGAGTTTGAACTACATCTTTCTTTACCTTAAATTGATACCAAGCTTGAATGACCTGCATATCTGCTGTTTTTAGAGATAAAAAGGATTTGACTCCTCGAATGCTTGCATATTCTTCCGCTTTCTTATTATCTCCTTCTAGCAAGGTTACTTGAAGAAGGTATAACTGAGAAATTGTTCTAATCATTGAGTTATCTGTATTTTCAAGTAAAGTTTGCAAGTGCTTTTTAGCTGACTCAAACTTACCCTCCATGATAAAAACTAATCCCTGTAGTGCTGATACACTACCAACAAAGCTCCCTTTTGCATCCTCAGGAACTGGTTGAACAAAATCTTTCAAATCATATTCTTGAGGAGCCAGCAAAGTTTGAGCAGAATGCCTCAACATCACATAAGCATAAGTCACATTCTCAGGATGCCGCATCATTTCTACTATTTTTGCTCCATCGGTGATGCCGACTGGCAAAATGTTATTTAGAAAGAAAGACAAATTAAGAAAAATCCAAGTCCCTGCAAAATACCAGCTTCTTGTCAAAAATCCAAACACTATCGCCAATAATATCAAGCTGAGATGAACCATCAAGCCTCCTGAAAGCATCAGGATGATTCTTTGATCGTTTTCGTCCTCTTTTAAACCAATGTATTGAGCGCCAACATTTTTGAGAACAGCTGTTCGGCTAAGATAAAACTTGCCTGACTTTTTAACCAAAAGAAAGTTGCCTAATCCAAAAGCTACTAGCCTATAGCCTGTCAAGTAACCACAAAAGGCATGTCCCAGCTCATGAAGAATAAAGATCACATACATGCTTAGAAGAGCGAAGGCATAACCAAAAGTAAAGGCTAAAACTGCGGAATATCCCAACTCTGCAAATGCGATGGTTCCACAAGCAAAAGCTAGCATAATAAAGGCAAAAGCTAGCACATAAACCAAATAAGTCCCAATTTTCTTCATAAAAATCTCCAACCAACTCCTAATATCTCGGATAAGGGTAAAATTCTCCCTCTTCCAAGCCTGCTTTCCCTTCTTCAAAGACTTCTTGGTTCCATTCCATGACAAATTCTTCTGCTTCTGGGTCTTCCAAAAAGTCCATGAGGGCATCTAGTCCAACCTCTGCAGTATCTTTGAGAAATAGCGCAAAATAAGCTAAAAATTCACGAGAAAAACCTTTCTTAGGCAGGTAAGGGATGACTGTGAGATAGTCTTCTACATTAACTGTTGACTTGGCAGGGTTGTAAAAAAGCACCGCTTCTTCAAAAAGGATATCGTCTGACGACACCTCTCCGTCCTCATCCAGCATCTCCACTCCTGCGGCATTTTGCGCTTCAAGTAAAAAACTCACTTCTACCGCATGATTGCGCTTATCCCAACTAATCTCATAATCAAAAGGAAAGTTCTTGTCCAACTCTTCTTCTAAAACATCTAAAAATCCGTATGTTGCCATTTTGTCCTCTTTCTATACGACTCTTAAATCGCCCCGAATACTCGGAAATATGCTAAAATAGATACTACCATATTACCACATTAGTATCAGAAAATCCATGTTAGAAAGGACTGCTATGCCAGACAATCTCGCGCTTCGTATGCGCCCCAAAACCATTGACCAGGTCATCGGTCAAGAGCATCTGGTGGGCCCAGGAAAAATCATCCGTCGCATGGTGGAAGCTAACCGCCTGTCATCCATGATTCTTTATGGACCTCCGGGCATCGGAAAAACCAGTATCGCTTCAGCCATCGCTGGAACGACCAAGTATGCCTTTCGGACCTTTAATGCGACAGTTGATAGCAAAAAACGTCTCCAAGAAATCGCCGAGGAAGCTAAATTCTCAGGAGGCCTTGTACTACTCCTTGACGAGATCCATCGTCTCGACAAAACCAAGCAAGACTTTCTCCTTCCTCTCTTGGAAAGTGGATTGGTTATCATGATTGGGGCGACAACTGAAAATCCTTTCTTTTCTGTCACCCCAGCCATCCGTAGTCGGGTTCAGATTTTTGAGTTGGAACCTCTGTCTAACCAAGATGTCAAAGAAGCCATTCAAATCGCCCTGACTGATCCTGAACGAGGTTTTGATTTCCCAGTTGAGTTAGATGATGATGCCCTTGATTTTATCGCAACATCTACCAATGGAGACCTCCGTTCTGCATTCAACTCGCTGGATTTGGCAGTTCTTTCTACTCCGGCAAATGACGAAGGCATCCGCCATATCACGCTCGATATTATGGAAAATAGTCTGCAGAGAAGCTACATCACCATGGATAAGGATGGAGACGGACACTACGATGTTCTCTCAGCTCTGCAGAAATCCATTCGAGGTTCGGATGTGGATGCTAGTCTCCACTATGCTGCTCGCTTGATAGAGGCTGGTGACCTTCCTAGCCTGGCACGTCGTTTGACTGTGATTGCCTATGAAGATATCGGCTTAGCCAATCCCGATGCTCAGATCCATACCGTCACTGCCTTAGATGCTGCGCAGAGGATCGGTTTCCCAGAGGCTCGCATTCTCATTGCCAATGTCGTCATTGATCTGGCACTCTCGCCCAAGTCAAACACAGCCTATGTAGCTATGGATAAGGCTCTGGCCGACCTTAAAACGTCTGGTCACCTACCGATTCCAAGACATCTTCGAGATGGTCACTATAGCGGTAGTAAGGAACTGGGCAATGCTCAAAACTACCTCTATCCTCATAGCTATCCTGGTCACTGGGTCAAACAAGATTATTTGCCAGAAAAAATCCGCGACCATAGCTACTTCTCACCAGAAGATACTGGGAAATACGAACGAGCCCTAGCTCAACGCAAGGAAACCATTGATAAATTACGAAATTTGTGAAATCCTTTCCAAATAATTACATTTACCCCTTGATTTTTTTTGAAAAAGTGGTATTATATAAACATAGAAACGCTGTGGTGTACGACCTCACACTTAAGTGTTGACCGACTATTTTTTGTATTATTAGGGAAACAAAAGTCTTCTAACAGCATGTAGGCCGTCTCACACGGAAACAGCTTCAGTTAGAGCGAGTTGCCCACCTGCTTAATTGCGCGGGTTCAATACAAACCGTGAAGTTTCGGCACCAATACAGCTTTTTGTTTGCCTCCTTAGCTCAGTTGGTAGAGCAGTAGACTCTTAATCTATGGGTCGCAGGTTCGAGCCCTGCAGGGGGCATCTAAATCAACAGGAAAAAGCCTTGGTTTCAAGGCTTTTTTTGCTTGTCATTTTGTTTTTTGTACCAAATAATTATAAAAGTTTTCTAACGTTATCAAATTCTTCATTTATTTTCTCTTGTAGTGTATGACCATATACTGCTTTTCTTCTATAGCCTGAGACTCTTTTGATGAATATAAATCCGCAGAAAAAGTAAATGCTTCTAGGAAAACATTATCTGCTCATACTGTTTTATTACATTCTTGGGTATGTAATAAAACCAGCACAATCAAGAAGAGATTAATAAATAGTAATACAAGTATTTTATTGTGTTTGATTTCCATAACTATATTATGGTCGGTCGCCTTCTTCTTATCAAAAGGTTTTGAAAAATAAAATTATCAACATACTAATAACTAAATTTAAAGAGAGTTTTTCAACTCTCTGATTTATTTTCTTATCTCACATAAATACTTCACATGTCCAGGATCATCAAATTCATTTTTTTCAATAGCATATGCCACATTCGTATCCTTATTGAGAAATAGTACCATAGAATATGGTGCCATGAAGCTTGCTTTCTCTTCTAAAAACCAAGAATCAAAACACTGATCCCCTTCATATAATATGATTCTTTCATATTCATCTACATCATCACAATCTGAGAGTCGTGCTCTTACTTCAAAATTAGCACTAGGTTCTTTTCTCAAGATATCCCCGATCCAATAGGTTGCTTGTTGAAGCGAATAGAAATCAGCAATTCCCCAACGGAAATACTCACTCATTTTTTCATCTACAAATTCAAAATCTTCAGTGGTGTCCATATCTCTAAAACTTGTTATTCTCATATAGTATTCTCACTTTCTATTTATACAACTTGTTTCTATTTTACAGCAAGCAACAAGGTTAGCTTGTTATTTATAGGATATTCTTAGTTTTAATAATTCACTTACAATCCTTATATAAAATTATTATAGCAAATTTATGTAACTTTGTCAATTTTGTCAGATTTAGTACGCAATAAGATTCTTCTATCCCAAGTATCTGATATCATTTTCTTCTATACAAAAATAAAGATCTTCTTGCAGGGGGCATCTAAATCAACAGGAAAAGTCTTGAGTTCCAAGGCTTTTTTGTTATTCTAAAGTAGATTTGACCCACTATTTTTTATGAACTTTCTTTCCAGACATCATTAATCTTATGACACTCTTCAAAAAATTTAAAACAAAAGTCTTGCTTTTCTTTTTATTTGTGTTATACTTGTTCTTGTATCGGATACAAGTTATCTAAAGGAGTTTATATGGATACAAAATTTTCAGTAGCCTTACATATCCTAACCATGATTAGTGAGAGCAAGGATACCTTAAGTTCTCAAGCACTAGCAACAAGCGTTGGCACCAATGCGAGTTACATTCGAAAGGTAATCGCCTTATTGAAAAATGCAGGCCTGATTACTTCCCATCAAGGAAAAACGGGTTATCAACTTAGTAAGTCCCCAAAGGAAATGACCTTACTTGAAATTTATTTTGCCACACAAGAAGTCAACCACATCAGCCTATTTCCCGTTCATCAAAATAGCAATCCGGATTGCCCAGTAGGGAAACATATCCAGGCTGCCGTCTCGCCACTATTTGCTAGCGCTGAAGCTCAACTTGAGAAGGAACTAGCCCAGCAAACCTTAGAAGATGTCATTGACAATCTTTATAAAGAAGCCAAACAAAAACGAAACTGATTTGCATGCAGATCAGTTTTAAAAAGACTACACTTGTATCTATATCAGATACAACAAAAAATAGAAAAGAGAAGACAATGAAAGCTGCACAACATACATCATACAACAAAAAGAATATCACACTGAACATCACAAAAATCGCTAAACCAAGTATCACAGACAAAGAAGTTTTGGTCAAAGTCACCGCAGCTGGTGTTAATCCTCTGGATAACATGATTTCCCGAGGAGAAGTTAAGATGATCGTCCCTTACAAACTCCCACATACTGCAGGTAATGAAGTGGTCGGTATCATTGAAGAGATCGGTAGCCAAGTCAAGAATCTCAAAGTCGGAGACCGAGTTTTTGGGCGTCTCCCACTCGACCACATCGGTGCCTTTGCAGAATACCTAGCTGTCGATAGCCAAGCCTTGGCCAAGGTTCCAGACTATCTGTCTGACGAGGAAGCCGCTGCTGTGCCTTTGACTGCCTTAACCATTATGCAAGCCTTAGAACTCATGGGTGCTCAAGCTGGCAAAACCATCTTTATCTCTGGTGGTACAGGCGGTGTCGGCGGCATGGCCATTCCGATTGCCAAGGCTAAAGGTTTGACAGTCATCACCAATGGGGCTGGAGATAGTGCTGAGCGTGTATTGAACCTAGGAGCAGACCGCTTTATAGATTACAAAACAGAGGATTATACAAAAACTGTTAGCCAGGTTGATTATGTTCTCGATACTCTTGGGGGCGCTGAGACTGAAAAACAAATGTCTATCATGAAAAAAGGTGGTCAGCTTGTTTCCCTCCGTGCTATGCCAAATGGTGACTTTGCCAAACGCATGAACCTGCCAAAATGGAAACAGATCCTACTTGGCTTAGCCGGTCGCAAATTTGATAAGATGGCTGACAAATACGGTGTTCACTATCATTTTATCTTTGTAGAAAGCAATGGCGCTCAATTACAAGAGGTCGCTGACCTCTTTAGTAAATTAGAAATCAAGCCATCTATCGATACAGTCTATCCATTTGAAGAGGTAAATAGCGCCTTAGACAAGGTCGCTAATGGTCGCTCACGTGGAAAAACAGTTCTCAGCTTTAAGAAATAAAAAGGAAAACACAATGTCATATCTTACAACTAAAACTCAATACATCACTGTCGACGGAAACAAAATCGCCTATCGCGAACTCAGCAAAGGCAAATCAAAACTACCTCTTCTGATGCTGGTCCATTTGGCAGCAACTCTCGATAACTGGGATCCTAAACTCTTAGACTTGATTGCTGAAAAGCACCATGTCATTGTAGTCGATCTTCCTGGTGTTGGAGCTAGTCAGGGCAAAGTTGCTTCGACGATTCCTGGAATGGCTAAGCAGACAATTGACTTTGTAAAAGCGCTTGGTTGCGATAAAATCAATCTTCTTGGCCTTTCTATGGGAGGAATGATTGCCCAAGAAATCATCCGAATCAATCCTCCTCTAGTGAACCGTTTGATTTTGGCTGGAACAGGACCTCGAGGTGGAAAAGAGGTCGATAAGGTCACAGGGAAAACCTTTAACTATATGTTTAAAGCGGGACTCGAGTGCATCGATCCTAAACGCTATATCTTCTATAATCATGATGAACAAGGGAAAATTGAAGCTTTGAAAGTCCTAGGACGAATGGGTATGAGAACAAAGGAATTTGCGGATAAAGACATGAACCTATCAGGATTCCTAACTCAACTCAAAGCTATTAAACGTTGGGGAAAAGATTCGCAGGACGACCTTCAATTCATCACCCAACCAACCTTAATCGTCAATGGTGATAAGGATATGCAGGTTCCAACGGAAAATTCTTATGATATGCATGAGAAAATAAAAGATAGTAAGCTGATCATCTATCCAAATGCTGGCCACGGTTCGATTTTCCAATATGCAGACGAATTTTCAAAAGAATTAAAAGCTTTCTTGGAGGACTAATATGGTCAAAACGATTCTAATAACAGGCGCTACTGACGGTATTGGTAAACATTTGGCAAAGAAACTGGCTAGTGAAGGGCATCATGTCATCCTCCATGGTCGAAATCCTCAAAAGTTGGAATTGGCTACTCAAGAGGTTCGGGCAGTTTCCTTGAGAGGCAGAGTTTCGAGTTATTTGGCAGAGTTTTCAAAATTAGATGATGTTTATAGATTTGTAGAGGAAATCAAGCGAGACTTTCAAAGTATTGATGTCTTGTTTAACAATGCTGGCCTGTATGCTGGAAAAGAACGAAAAGCGAGTGCTGAAAATGTCGAGTTGACTTTTATGCTATCTGTTCTGGTTCCCTATATATTAACAACTGAGCTAAGTTCCTTGTTAGAAAAAGCGTCTGACGGCCGTGTCATTAATACTTCTTCCTATATGCATCATTTTGCCAAGGTCAAGGATTTAGACTTTGGATTTGAGAACAACTATAATCCCGGATTGGCCTATAATAATTCCAAACTCTATACCATTTGGATGACACGTTATCTGGCAAGAGACTTCTTTTTAAAAGGTTCAAACATCACCATCAATACCTACCATCCAGGTTTGATTTCAACCAACTTGGGGAGTGATTCCAGTGATGAAAAGACTAAAAAGTCTCTCTTCGGACGCTTGATGAAGTCATTTTCCAAAAATCTAGACGAGGGAATTGAAACAGGCTACTATCTTACATTGTCAGAAGAAATCACTGATTTGACTGGCTACTATTTTGATGAGAAGAAAGTGAAATCTGTATCTGAAAAAGGCTATACTTTTGAGAAAGCTCAAGATTTAATCACTTACTGTAATGATAAAATTGAGTTGTTTAAAACAACTGTTTAACCAGTTCGATTACTTCTAGTTGAATATAAAAAGCCTTAGAAATCAAGGCTTTTTATATTCGTTGTCTAGTCAAGGTCAGAATCTATTTATCCAAAAAGTGAACCACCGGTTTGTCCCACTTCTTCTTTTCACTCTTAATTACGGTAAAAATGACTATCTTTGTCGCTTAGTGATTGGCCGATTGCCAAGACATCTTGGCTACCGTCTGTACCTGTTAATTCATTTTGGACTCCAGCTGGAGTAAAGATCAGGCGTGCTCCTTCTCCGCCTCCAACAAGATGAATTCCTGTCAGATAGTAACCGTCCTTCTCCTCTACTTGATCCATCTCATATTTAAAAGTTCCTTTTGAACTCTGTATAGTCACGATGCCGTCAGCTGTAATCGTAGCTGTTGTTCCTGCATAATTCTCCCAAGTTCCAAGGAATTTAGAATAATCTTTTTGATTTTCCGTCTTTGTCTCAGTTTGAGTAGCTGTAGCGCTTGAAGAACTTGTATCAGACTTCTGTTCCTCTTTTTGGCTAGCTTCTGTTTTGTTCGACGATTCCTTTGTCACTTTAGAGGAAGTATTCTCCTGATTTGAAGCTGAAGTATTCTTGTCAGCCTTTCCACCACAAGCAGCTAATGTCAAGACCGCCAGCAAAGTAAGGGCTGAAAGACTAGTATAACGCAATGTTTTGTTTTTCATAAAAATCTCCTTTTGAAATGATGACCCAGTTTAGTCTGAATCTAAAATGGCTAGTCCGAAATTACATATATTTTTGACGGCTAAGCCCTAGTTTTCAGTGTATCATTTATTTCCATATAATTCAATAGCTATTTGACATCAAAAAAGGTTAATCCAATCAGGAATTAGCTCTTCTATTTTTAGTAGATAAACATGGCATCGCCAAAGCTAAAGAAACGGTATTTTTCATCGATAGCATGCTGGTAGGCTTTGAGGACCAATTCACGGCCTGCAAAGGCAGAAACGAGCATAACCAAGGTAGACTTCGGCAAATGGAAATTAGTAGAAAAAGCATCCACCACCTTCCAGTCATAGCCCGGCTTGATAAAGATATTAGTCCAGCCAGAATCGGCCTGGATTTGGCCGTCAAACTTGCTTCCGATAGTCTCTAGTGTACGGATAGAGGTTGTCCCCACAGCAATGACACGGCCACCATTTTCTTTGACCTGACGCAAGGTCGCTGCAGCTTCCTCAGACAATTGATAAAACTCTGAGTGCATCTCGTGCTCATCCAGATTATCTACTGAAACAGGTCTAAAGGTCCCAAGTCCAACGTGCAAGGTCAGGTAGACTAGGTGAACGCCTTTTTGCTGGATTTCTTCTAGTAATTCTTTGGTAAAATGTAGCCCTGCAGTTGGGGCTGCTGCTGATCCACTCTCCTTAGCATAGACTGTCTGGTAACGTTCACGGTCATCCAATTTTTCATGAATATAAGGAGGCAAAGGCATTTCTCCAAGACTTTCAAGTACTTCTAGGAAAATTCCTTCATACTCAAAACGGACAATACGACCACCATGGGTTAATTCCTCAGTCACGACTGCGCTAAGTCGACCATCACCAAAGATAACACGGGTGCCGACCTTGAGACGTTTAGCTGGTTTAGCCAAGACCTCCCATTCGTCTCCTGCTGTATTTTTCAAAAGCAAGAGTTCAACATGGCCCCCTGTTTCTTCTTTTTGACCATGAAGTCGAGCTGGCAAGACACGGGTATCATTCATAACCAGGGCATCACCTGGCTCTAGCATTTCAATAATGGAGTGAAAGTGGCGATCTTGAAATTCACCTGTTTTGCGATTGACCATCAAGAGTTTAGAGGCATCGCGCTTTTCCAAAGGCGTCTGAGCAATCAATTCCTCTGGCAAGTGAAAGTCAAAATCATTGGTATTCATTGTAGTCATATTTCCTTTTCTTTTCTAATGTACTTACGATTAGCTATCAAAACGAACTTCTTCAAGCAAATACTCGATGAAGCGTTCACCCATCTTAGACAAGCTAGTCTTTTCATGCTGGATATAAACCAGCTCAATGGGATCATCAATATCAAGTGGAATCGAGACAATATTGTCCCCATTAAGATTACTATTGAGGATACCTGTCGCGATGGTATAGCCGTCCAAACCAATCAAGAGATTGAACAAGGTCGCACGGTCACTAACCACGATGGATTTCTTGTGGTGTTCTTGTGACAAAATCTCTTCTGAGAAATAGAAGGAATTATGGGTTCCTTGGTCATAGCTCAAGTAAGGGAAGTCTTCTAGGTCTGCCAACTGCACCTTGTCTTTTTTGGCAAGAGGGTTGGTCTTGCTGACAAAGATATGGGGCTGCGCTGTAAAGAGAGGATGGGCCACTAGATGATTGTCATCCAACATCTTTGAAAGAACATCTCGGTTATAGCTATTTAAAAAGAGGACTCCTACTTCACTGCGGAAGTTCTTGACGTCGTCGATAATCTCCCAGGTTCTGGTTTCACGCAAAAAAAGCTCGTACTTTTCCATATCGCTTTTCTTAAGTAAGGAAACAAAGGCATTAACCACGAAGGCATAGTGTTGCGAAGACACACTAAAAAGCTCGCGATGAGCGATTGGATTCTTATAACGTTCTTCTAGGAGTTGAGTTTGCTCGACAACCTGACGGGCATAGGATAGAAACTCCATTCCATCACGTGTAAGGGTAATTCCCTTAGGATTTCGGATAAAAATCTCAATTCCCATCTCATTTTCTAGGTCACGAACTGCATTTGACAGACTAGGCTGAGTAATGAAAAGTTGCTTGGCAGCTTCATTCATCGAACCAGTCTCTACAATTTTGATAATATAGTGTAATTGTTGAATTCTCATGCTTTTATTGTACCATACTTGAGGCAATATAAAAAGAACCAGTCACTGAAAGGTCTGTGGCAAGGCTTAGATGAGTGCTTTCAAATGACTTTATCTAGCACTTTAAAAAGAGGTTGAAACAATTCCAACCTCCTTTAATCTTTATTATTATACAAGCTTTTTAATCGAAACTCAGCTTCCTCTTTCCCAGAAGATGGCTAATAAAATCATAGCCCCGAGAACTGATGGGATAATGGCTGTACCGTTTAGGTTTGGCCCCCAGGCGCCAAAGAGTAATTGTCCTAAAAAGGAACCAATCCAGCCGAGAAACATTTTCCCGAAGCAGCCCATTCGTTCGCCACGATTGGTGATAGCTCCTGCTAGTAGTCCGATTAAAAGCCCGACAAACATACTTCCAATCATAGTTTCTCCTTAAATTGCCCAATCTCCATTGCGGAAGAGTGGTACGCGTGTCCCATCCTCACGGATACCATCAATATCCATTTGGTTAGAACCAATCATAAAGTCAACGTGAACATCTGAACGATTAAGTCCTGCAGCTTCAAGTTCTTCTTCGCTCATCTCAGCTCCACCAACAACGCTCGTTGCATAGGCTGCACCAATAGCCAAGTGGTTTGAAGCATTTTCATCGAAAAGGGTGTTAAAGAAGGTAATCCCTGACTGAGAAATTGGACTTGGATCTGGTACCAAGGCACATTCACCCAAGGCACGCGCACCAGCATTCTTAAAGACGAGGTCCTTCATAACCTGGTCACCCTTTTCAGCTGTGATATCAACGATTTGACCATTTTCAAAGGTCACCTTGATACCTTCGATGATATTTCCATTGTAGCTGAGTGGTTTTGTAGAAGTGACATAACCATCTGCGCGACGGAAGTCAGGAGCTGTAAAGACTTCTTCTGTTGGCATATTTGGCAAGAAACCTTCTCCTTGAGCATTGATCGCTCCAGCAGATTCCCAAACGTGGTTCTTCGGCAAGCCAAGTGTCAAATCTGTTCCAGGCGCTGTGTAGTGAAGGGCTGAGAATTGCTCTTTATTCAGCATTTCCGCCTTGCTCTTGAGGATAGCAGCATGTTCTTCCCAAGCCTTAACTGGATCTTCTTCGTAGATACGGCAAGTTTTGAAGATTTGGTCCCAAAGGAGATCGACTGCTTCTTCGTCGCTTGCAGCATTTGGAAAGACCCTCTTAGCCCACTCAAGTCCAGCCGCTGCTGCTACAGTCCAGCTAACCTTGTTGGATTGAGTTGCGATACGCATTGGCTTCATAGCAATTCCCATAGCTTTGGCAGAAGCTGAGAGCTTTTCAGCATCTACTCCGTTCAAGGCACCTGGGTCAGAAGAACGAACACCGAGACGACTTGCTTTGTTTTCAAGAAGGTAGTTCATCTCAGCGATCTTGTATTCTGGTACATTGTCCAAACGCTCCATCGGCGCATGAAGGAATTTCTCACGGTTTACAAAGTCATCTGCCCATTGAACGATAACTTCGTGAGCCCCAAGTGCATAGGCTTCTTTGACGATTAAATGAGCCAACTCGCGTTGCTCCACATCGATAGAGAGAGCCAAGGTATGACCAGGTTGCACGTTAACTCCGTTTGCAACTAACAACTTAGCATATTTTTCTAGGTTTTCTTTAAAATTTGGTAAAACCATTCTGTTTTCTCTTTTCTATTTTTATTTTTCTTTCAAAGCAGAAAATAATCCTGCCAAAGCAATAGCACCTGACAAGAGTGCTGTCGATAGAAGAATTGTCTGATCAGCAAGTTCAAATTGGTACTCAAACACCTTCTCAGCCGGTTTATCTTCCGCAAAAATTCTTAGTTTCATGAAATGTCCTCCGTTACTAGTATATCACATATGATGTAAATTTAAAAACAAGCCTAATAAAGCTTGTTTTTAATTAACTATCACAAAAGTCGTGTACATATCTTTCCACTTCTTTTTCCATAGATTGAATCTCACAAATGCCCCATTTATCATTCTTTACCGTTACATCTGCCATCATCTGTAGTTTTAAACTCTGGCGATTGAAAATTCCTTCCCACTGTTTATATTTTGCACTCGGAACTAAATTTCCAAACTTCGAATTTTGACTATCTGTAATGATACAGAGATTCCCAAAGGAGTGCAAAAATTTATCATCAATTTTTTCAACTCTTTCATCACTATTTGGATGTTGTGGAAACCAATGCTCTATAGAACGACGATATGCAAATTTGAAATCTTCAAATTTAACATCGTATGATTTCTTTAATTCTTCACGATTTTTCCATAAAACATAATCTACAAAGTTAAAAGCATAAACAGGAATTGCCCCGTATTTTTTGATAGTTTTATCTTCAGTAAACAATCTTTCCTCAGCATATCTCACTGCCATTTTTTCAAGAAAATCCTTAAAGAGACTAGCAAATTCTGTTTGATTTAACTCTTCAATATGGTTAAACAGGAATTGCAAGATTTCATATAACCAACGACTATCTCGATTGGCAGTAAAGGTCACAGCAAACATGGATTGGAGAAGAATGATGTTTTGGTTACTTTCCGAATCTGAAAATGTATTCTTAGTAAAGCGTTCTTCAACTATGTAATGCTCTTTCGCTTTCCCATTAGGTTGATATTCATAATAAGCCCCCTTCTGTAAAAACCATTCATCCTTATTTCTACTTGAAGAATCCGTATTCGAGTTTCTAACGATGTAATTATCGAAAATATGTTTTATTCTAAGAAGAAATTCACTAAATTCAATAACCCAAGTTTTATCTTTATTTTTTATATCAAATAGTGCTAAGAGTTTCTTATCATCTAGTTGAATCTCATCAGTTTTCTTACCTTCCGCAATTGCCAATACATGGAGTAAGAATGTTGGAAAATCAATGATTGTAGTATAATCACCAAAATCTTTTTCTACTTCTATATTTTTTTCATTTATCTTTTTTCCTAATATATCTGATAACTTTCTTCTTTCATTTTGATGAAAATCAATATCATTATAAATATTATGAAATGAATAATTTGTAAAATGCCATCCAAAAATACGTTCACGTTCTTGAAAGTCATCTGCTCTCTTCCGCCGCATCTTAAACTGACTTGCTACCGGCTTATCAAAGTCTGCGCAAGCATCCCATATTCTCGCAAATTTTTGTGCCATTTCTTGATCTTCACCAAACTTAGCCATCATTTGCGCCTTAAGAATCTCATGAGCCTCTAGTTGTTCGCCTCGAGAGTTGAAACGTTCGAAATAAAGATTCAAATCTAAATCTTCAGGAAGTATACTCCGAAAAATGATGACATTCTCAAAAAGATAATCAACGAAAGACTGAGGATTAAGCTGACGCTCTCCTAGCACTTTTTTTAAGGCATCTTTAGCATGCCCGTAACCTCTAGTCAACTCATTTTCATCATCCTCTGAAATTTTTTGCTTGATAAATAGTTTTTGAATATTCTCATTTGATTTCTTCCGAGCTGGGAAGGTAAGATTGACAGCTTTCAATCTATCAAAACCAAACTCATGCTTCAAAGCTAGGGCAATCAAATTAAGAGCGGTTGTCCGCTGTTGCCCATCTATGATTTTGAAAATGTTATTCTCTTTATTAACGACTAATGTTCCAATATAGTAATTATCTCTATTTTCTTGAGAAGCATCTGCTACGTCGTTCAATAACTGTTCAATTTCATCATAAGTCCAAGCAAAATTTCTCTGATAAAGAGGAATAGCATAGGTATCTTCATTTAATAAACGATTAACTGATAAGCTTATATGTGTTTCTACCATTTATCTTTTTCCTCTTCTATAATCTTGTCCACAGTATAATTTTCAAATAGCTCTCTATCTATTTTGACCATAAAATCATTGGGAGTGACAGCATGAGATAAAAGTTGAAATAGCTTTTGAACCTCTTTTTGTCTAAACCTTCCACCAGCAGCATAGTTCCCAACTGTCGCATCATATATGGCTTTAGATTTAACTCTAGGGTAGTAAGACCAAATAAACAAGGTCTCTACTATCTCCTTTGATAGCTCCTCTTTTCCAAATCTATCTGCAAAAAGCGAGCAAATATTTACAAACAGATTGTGACACTTGAGATAGCGTCCTTTGGAGCTATTGTAAATGTTCAACATGCCTTCTGGGTAAGCTACATTTTTTTCTTCCCCTACAGACTCATCAGAAAATCCTAACTTTTCATTTAAAAAATCTTTATGATCTTTAATAGTTTCATGAGTAGATTCAATATATTCAAAAAATTTACTTCCATCAATGATTGGCATAGTGATGGACATGGGGAGTTTTTCAATATGACGATACAATTCTAGATATGGAAAGTTCTGATTCAAATCAACACCTTTAAAATCGTCAATAAAGTCCTCTGTAAAACGGAGATAAGAACCATAACGCTTGTTTGTCAATCCTGTCTCTCCTCGAGACCAACGTCTCATACGGAAAAGATGTTTATCAAACAACTCTTTGAGACTTAAATCTTTATCTTCCACAAATTGCTCCCACTTTTCCACAATTCCTTCATCTTCGGTATCTTGCTTGCGAAGATGATAGGCTTTGAGCAAATCATGAGGTTCTAGAGATTTTCCACGATTATTCTGAGAATCAAATAGCTGAAAGGCCTCTGATAATCGTTTCTTTGGCATAGTAATCACGGAGACAGAACAATTTTTCAATAAAAAATTGCAAATATCTTTTGCCTGATTTTCGCCAACCAATTGAGTCAAATTTTCCCACTCATTATAATTTTCACTCGCATGATAGCAAGATAGCTCTCCAAATACAGTAGCACTCAGCAGTTGCTTAGCACCCTTATAATTCTCTAAATCATCTAATAAATGAAGAAACAAGGAAATTGAAATTAGCCGTTGCTGTCCATCGACAACATCTAAGTATCCATCATTTTCATGCAAGATAACGGAACCAATCTGATATTCCTTTTTCCCCATAGCATCTCGTAAATCATAAAAAAGATTACGGATATGTTTTCTGTTCCATTTATATGGTCTTTGATAAGAAGGAATCCGCAAATTTCCTTCTTTCAATAGTTCTCCAACTTTTTTAGAAGTAAATTGAATAGTCATTTTATCCTCATCTATATTTATCTATCATTTCTTGAATAGTTTTCTTCATATCCTTTACTAAAATCCGAGGAGACAAAACAGTAACTGCTTCCCCTTGTCCTAATAACCATCTTTTAAGCCCAGGTGTATGCTGACTTTCAAACTTAAAATGAGTCCAATCACCATTTCTCCCAACTATTTTTGCATTTGGAAATTGATCCATCACAATAGTCGGATCGTACAAGTACTCGATTTCAATACTGATTTTCTTCCCAATAAAAGCGTCTACTCTCTCGTTACGAATGTCTCCATCTCTAAATTTATCTCGATAAGAAATAGAGGGTTTCTCTATACTACTAAGAGACCAGGACTGGATACGGTCTACTCTTAAAGTAATATAAGTGGCATATTTCAACTGGTAAACAACCAGATAGAAATAATGACTATCATAGTAAAGAGAGACTGGCAAAACAGTCTGCCTCTTAGAAGATTCAGAATAAGGTTTTTGATAGATAATGTCTAGAACCTGTTCATGCAAAATAGCTTCTGATAAATTCCAAATTTTCTCTATTCTATTTTGTTGATCCGTTAAGGGAGTATAGTTAAGTTTTTCACTGCCAATGATCTGCTCAATTTCTTTCTGGTCATCACGAGGAACTAAGGCAAGTAAATTTTTTAGTAACCTATCAATTTCTGGTTTATTCAGTGCTCGATTTTCCAATAAAATCTTTGAAATAACGAGAATATCCTTTTTATTAAAAACTGACTTACTTGCTAAGCAATACTTATTCGTTTTACGGTTATAAAGCAAGTCTCCACTATAACTGGTGTTACTAGATAAAATATCACGGAGTAGCGAAAAATCTCTCTGTATCGTCTTTTCACTAACCTCAAATTCCTGGGCTAATTGCTTTTTTCCTAATGAAGTACCTAACTGTAAACGTAAAAAAATGTTTAGTAGTCTCTCTTGATCATTCATTTGCAGTCCTTCTTATTATTTTTCAAGCGATGTTAGACACGCTGTCATCCCCCATTTAAAACGCACAATCAAATGAGGATGAACACTTTTCAATTGATCTGGTTCAGAGTCACTAGAGAAAACCATTTGCCTATTGTTAATATGTTGAGAATTAAATAGATTAAAAAATTTTTCTTGAATAAGAATATCCTTTTCTCCCAATACCTGAATATCATCTACGATAAGAAGGTCTATTTTTGCATCTCTAACTTTTTGTATTTCTAGCTCATTTTCTAATAAGTTTTTGGCAGAAATGTATTTTACTCGCTTTTCTGGATTGTTCTCAAGAACCTTATTTCCAATTGCTTGAAGAAGATGTGTTTTACCTGAACCCGATTTTCCATAAATATAAAAGGGATTATATTTTAATCCTAAGTTCTTCACTACTTCTAAGGATTCTTTCTTTGCCAAAGCATTACCATCTTTTTCTAGAAAATTTTCAAATTGATATTTTTTATTTAATCCTGTATTGACCATCATTTAAACCTCTTTCTTTATTATACTATAAGTATACTAAAATAGATGGACAAATATTGTCCATCTATTATCTTAAAACAAATCATCAAACAAACTCAATTGATTATCCTCTGGCATATTGCCGAGAATTCCCATTTCATCCATCTTTTCAACCAAGGTTGATGAGAGTCCTCCACGCTTGCGAAGTTCAGTTTTAGAGAGGAATTCTCCCTCTTGACGGGCACGAACCAGTTGCTTGGCAACGTTCTCTCCCAGACCATCCATAGCGACAAACGGTGGGATGAGGGTGTCTCCATCGATGATGAATTCAGTTGCATCACTGCGATAGAGGTCCAATTTCCCAAATTTGAAGCCACGTTCCCACATCTCATTGACGATTTCAAGTGTTGTGTAGAGGTCAATTTCTACGTTGGAAGCTTCATTGTTCTTGCGCTTCTCAGCAATTTCTTGCATCTTGCGTTTGATAGCATCCAAGCCTGCACCCATGGTCTTGATATCAAAGGCCTTGGCACGAATGGAGAAGTAAGCACAGTAGTAATAAATCGGATGGTGAACCTTGAAGTAGGCTACACGCAAGGCCATCATAACGTAGGCAGCCGCGTGGGCTTTAGGGAACATGTACTTGATTTTCCCACAAGATTCGATATACCACTCAGGAACATTGTTGGCCTTCATGGCTTCGATATAACCATTGCGCTCTTCTTCAGAGATTTTGAGCCACAAGCCCTTACGCACTCGCTCCATGATGGTAAAGGCCATCTTTGGATCTAGACCAGCGTGCATGAGGTAAACCATGATGTCATCCCGACATCCGATAACGGTTGACAGATCCGCAATTCCTGCCTTAATCAAGTCTTGGGCATTTCCCAACCATACGTCGGTACCGTGAGACAGACCAGAAAGCTGAAGCAACTCTGCAAAGGTCGTCGGATGGGTTTCATCCACCATTCCTCGAACAAAGTTGGTCCCAAACTCTGGAATACCAAGCATACCAGTTGAAGTTCCGATTTGTTCAGGCGTCACTCCCAGAATATCGGTACCCGAGAAGAGGGCCATGACACCAGGATCATCCATTGGAATATCATTTGGATCAATGCCTGACAAGTCCTGAAGTTTACGAATCATGGTCGGATCATCATGTCCTAGAACATCGAGCTTGAGGACGTTCTCATCGATATCGTGGAAGTTAAAGTGAGTGGTCTGCCATTCAGCAGTTACATCATCGGCAGGATACTGCACTGGAGTAAAGTCATAGACATCCATATAGTTAGGAATAACTACGATTCCCCCTGGGTGCTGACCGGTCGTCCGTTTGACACCGGCAGCTCCTTGGGCTAGGCGTTCTACTTCAGCCTCACGGTAGAACTTGCCATAGTCACGCTCGTAACCCTTGACAAAGCCATAGGCTGTCTTAGCAGCCACCGTACCTACCGTTCCTGCACGGAAGGCGTATTCTTCCCCAAAGATATCACGAACATCCAAGTGGGCGCTCGGCTGATCCTCACCCGAGAAGTTCAAATCGATATCGGGTACCTTGTCCCCATCAAAACCAAGGAAGGTCTCGAAAGGAATATCCTGTCCATTCTTGCTGAGTTTGTGGCCACAGTTTGGACAGTCTTTATCTGGCATATCAAAGCCTGAACCGTAGGAACCATCCGTGATAAACTGACTGTACTGACACTGACCACAGACATAGTGAGGAGAGAGAGGATTAACCTCGGTAATTCCAATCATGGTCGCAACGAAACTGGATCCAACAGACCCACGGGAACCGACCAAATAGCCTCGTTCGTTAGAGCGCTGCACTAGCATCTGTGAAGCCAGATAAATCACGGCAAATCCATTCCCCAAGATAGAGGTTAGTTCCTTTTCAATCCGTAAATCAACGATATCTGGGAGTGGATTTCCATAGATTTCAAAAGCTTTTTTATAGGTTAACTCGGCGACCGTTTCCTCAGCTTGTTCAATGAAAGGTGTATACAAGTCACCTTTAACGACCTCAACAGGCTCAAAGATTTCTGCCAAGGCATTGGTATTTTCAATGACAATCTTACGAGCCAAATCTTCTCCTAGAAAGGCAAACTCATCCAACATTTCATTGGTTGTTCTAAAGTGTGCCTTGGGTAGTGGAGCTGGTTGGGCAGCTTCTCCATGACCGATCGTTCGGTTAATCATAGCTCCCTGACCTAGACTTCGCACAATGATCTCCCGATAAATCTCATCCTCAGGTTCGATATAGTGGACATTTCCTGTCGCAAGAACGGGCTTTCCGAGACGGTCTCCAACCTCAATCAAGCTCTTGATAATGGTCTGAAGCTCCTCCATGTCCTTAACCTGCTCTTTGGCAATCAGAGGTGCATAGATAGCCGGAGGCATGACCTCGATAAAATCATAGTATTTAGCAACTTCGACTGCCGCATCTACCCCTTGTGACACGACTGCATCAAAGACTTCCCCTTCTGTACAAGCTGAACCTAAGATCAAACCTTCTCGATGGGCATCTAGCACCGTACGTGGAATCCGTGGTACACCTTCAAAATACTGGGTATTTGAGAGAGAAACCAGCTTAAAAATATTTTTCAAGCCTACTTGATTTTTCACATAGATGGTCGCATGCTTGACTCGAGCTTTTTTATAAGAGTCTGGACTGATTAAATCAAGATTTAATCGTGCTAAGTCCGTCACACCATGTTTTTCTGCTACTTCTTTGATAAAAATAAAGAGCAGACGACCAGTAGCTTCCGCATCGTAATTGGCCATATGGTGATGTTCCAAGGCCACACCAAAACGCTTGGTCAAAGGCCCCAAACCATGACGTTTATACTCAGGATAGAGGTTTCTAGCAAACTCCAGCGTATCGATGACAGGTTGAGTAATTTTTGGAAGACCGTGACGCTCATAGTTGACATTCATAAAACCAACGTCAAAGCTTGCATTATGGGCTACAAGAACGGTATCTTTACAGAATTCTTGGAATTCTTTTAAAACTTGAACCAAGGGTTTGGCATTTTTCACATGGTCATCAGTAATCCCTGTCAATTCGGTTGTAAAGGCTGACAAGGGATGCCCTGGATTGATAAATTCATCAAATTCAGCAATGATATTACCCTTATACATCTTGGAAGCCGCCACCTGAATCAAATCGTTATAGATAGCTGATAGACCTGTCGTTTCCACGTCAAAGACTACATAGGTAGCATCAGAAAGATCCATCTCCACTTCGTTATAGACGATAGGAACACGATCCTCAACGATATTGGCTTCCATTCCATAAATGAGCTGAATACCAGCTTTCTTGGCTGCCTTATATCCGTGAGGGAAAGACTGAACATTGCCGTGGTCTGTGATTGCTACCGCCTTGTGTCCCCATTTGGCTGCTGTTTCAACGATTTCCTCAACCTCAGGCAAAGCATCCATGGTCGACATATTGGTATGGGCATGAAACTCAACGCGACGCTCACCTTCTGGCATCAAGTCCTTACGCTCATAGTGGACTACTTCCTGCACCTCTTGCACATTCATGGTCAAATCTCGTGTGAAATTATTGACCTCGACATTTCCTCGAACACGGAGCCAAGAATTTTTCTTGATCATGTCAAACTTCTGAGCTTCTTCTTCATTTTTGACCCATTTTTGCATAGAGAAGCTAGAAGTATAGTCAGTCATCTTGAAGTTAATCAAGACACGACCCGTTCTAGTCACCTTATGCTCAACATCAAAGACGACTCCTTCAAAAACCAGACGATTTTCTTCGGTATTGACCTCGATCATAGGAGTAATCTCTGCCTTATCGAGTTTAGGCTTAGCAGCTGCCTTCTTGGCTTGAAAATCAAAGACAGGCTTGTCCTCAACTGGAGGGGGCGGTGCCATCTGTTCTAACTGTTCCATGGCTCGAAGTGTCTCGTCATTAGCAGCCTGAACAATCATTTGATTCTCTGTATGGAAGGCTTCTTGTTCTTCCCTTGTAAGCTTTTCATTTTTTTCTAAAATACAAGAAAGCTTAGGAAAACCAAAGAGCTCTAATTGTTTACTAAGATTCGGAAGATGATTTTTCCTAAAATGCTCTGTATCTGCAGCTTCAGAGGCTTCGATAATCAACTGTTCATTTTCAAATCGCACCTGAAAATTTTGATACATGGAACGAAAACCTTGACTGGCGCAAGGACCATCCGAAAAAGCCTCTCGATAGTAGGCTTGTAAAAGTTCTCTAGAAAATTCCTGATTTCTCGTTTTTATCTCAAAACTAGCCTGATTTCCAGTTTTTGAGAATTCTTCTTTCAAGCCCCTTTTCAACTCTAGAAAGAGCTCAAAAGGTAAGATATTTTCAAAAACAAAACGAAACTCCCAAACTTTGCTTCGTTTATGAACAATAACTTGTTCTATTTCAGCCTGAGAGAAGGCCTCATGTTTTCTCATTTCAGCGGGGATTCCCAACTGATTCATTAAAATTTCAAAAGTGGTTGACATCCATTTTCCTCACAATATACTCCTTCTATTTTACCATATTTGAGGTACTTTTTCCTATTTCTACCAAACAGAAAAAGAAGCCACAAAGTGACTTCTTTTCTAGTGACGACAAATTAGTCTTCACCTTTGTTTTTCTTAATGATTTCTTCTTGTACTGACTTAGGTACATCTTCGTAGTGGTCGAATACCATCATGAATGTACCACGTCCTTGAGATGCAGAACGAAGAACTGTTGCGTAACCGAACATTTCAGCAAGTGGAACGTAAGCACGAACGATTTGGCTGTTACCGTGTGCTTCCATACCATCTACACGTCCACGACGAGCAGTTACGTGACCCATAACATCACCAAGGTTTTCTTCTGGAACAGTGATTGTTACAAGCATCATTGGTTCAAGGATAGCTGGTTGTGCAGTCTTAGCAGCTTCTTTAAGTGCAAGAGATGCAGCGATCTTGAAGGCAGTTTCAGATGAGTCGACATCGTGGTATGAACCATCGTAAAGCTTAGCTTTAACGTCAACCATTGGGTAACCAGCAAGAACACCGTTAGCCATAGATTCTACCAAACCTTTTTCAACCGCTGGGATAAATTCACGAGGAACCACACCACCGACGATTGCGTTTTCGAATTCGAATCCTTTTCCTTCTTCGTTTGGAGTAAATTCAATCCATACATCACCGAACTGACCTTTACCACCAGACTGACGTTTGAAGAATCCACGTGCTTGAGTAGAAGCGCGGAATGTTTCACGGTAAGATACTTGAGGAGCACCTACATTCGCTTCAACTTTGAACTCACGACGCATACGGTCAACAAGGACATCAAGGTGAAGCTCACCCATACCAGAGATAACTGTTTCACCAGTTTCAACGTTAGTTTCAACGCGGAATGTTGGATCTTCTTCAGCCAATTTTTGAAGGGCGATACCCATCTTGTCTTGGTCTGCTTTAGATTTTGGCTCAACCATCAATTGGATAACTGGTTCTGGAACGTTGATTGACTCAAGGATGATTTTAGCTTTTTCATCTGTCAATGAGTCACCAGTTGTAGTGTCTTTCAAACCAACGGCAGCAGCGATATCACCTGAGTAAACAGTGTCGATTTCTTGACGGCTGTTAGCGTGCATTTGAAGGATACGTCCGATACGTTCACGTTTACCTTTAGAAGTGTTCAATACGTAAGAACCTGATTGAAGAACACCTGAGTAAACACGGAAGAATGTCAAACGACCTACGAATGGGTCAGTCATGATCTTGAAGGCAAGAGCTGCAAATGGCTCTTCATCAGATGCAGGACGAGTTTCTTCTTCATCTGTATCTGGGTTGATACCTTTGATCGCTGGGATGTCAAGTGGGCTTGGAAGGTAGTCGATAACCGCATCAAGCATCAATTGAACACCTTTGTTCTTGAAGGCTGAACCACACAATACTGGGAAGAATTCAACGTTGATAGTCGCTTTACGGATACCAGCTTTCAATTCTTCGTTAGTGATTTCTTCACCTTCGAGGTATTTCATCATCAATTCTTCGTCAGTTTCAGCAACTGCTTCGATCAATTTTTCACGGTACTCTTGAGCTTGGTCAAGGTATTCAGCTGGAATATCTTCTTCAAGGATATCTGTACCAAGGTCGTTAGTATAGATTTCAGCTTTCATCTTGATCAAGTCGATGATTCCACGGAAGTCATCCTCAGCACCGATTGGCAATTGAATTGGGTGAGCATTTGCTTGAAGACGATCGTGAAGTGTGCTTACTGAGTAAAGGAAGTCAGCACCGATTTTATCCATTTTGTTGGCAAATACGATACGTGGAACTCCGTACTCAGTTGCTTGACGCCAAACTGTTTCAGTTTGAGGCTCAACACCTGATTGTGAGTCAAGAACTGTAACCGCACCGTCCAATACACGAAGAGAACGTTGTACTTCGATTGTGAAGTCCACGTGTCCTGGTGTGTCGATGATGTTTACGCGGTGGTTGTTCCATTGAGCTGTTGTCGCAGCAGATGTGATAGTGATACCACGTTCTTGCTCTTGCTCCATCCAGTCCATTTGTGACGCACCTTCGTGAGTTTCACCGATTTTGTGGATTTTACCAGTGTAGTAAAGGATACGCTCAGTTGTAGTTGTTTTACCAGCATCGACGTGAGCCATGATACCGATATTACGAGTTTTTTCAAGTGAAAATTCGCGTGCCATGAGGTTTGTTTCTCCTATATTTTTTATTTCTATTCTATTATAACACGATTTAATAAAAACGGATAGGCAGGACCTACCCGTTCTCAATGTTTTCCTGTTAATGTTGGTTTCAACTTGCGGAATGGTAAGTTGAGTTGTACTCGAGCTAAAGTTAATTAGCCGATTTGAGCCGGAACGGGATGCTGTGTGAAAAAGATAAACTTCCTTGTATTCGTCGAATACTGCGTCAGTTTCCTATTTTCACTTTGCATCCTTGCCGTTCCTAGCATCATGATTTTACCAACGGAAGTGTGCGAAGGCACGGTTAGCTTCAGCCATACGGTGAGTGTCTTCACGTTTCTTAACTGCTGCACCAGTGTTGTTAGCAGCATCCAAGATTTCTTTTGCAAGACGGTCTTGCATTGTGTGTTCACCACGAAGGCGAGCGATTGTTACCAACCAACGAAGTCCAAGTGTTGTACGACGTTCTGGACGAACTTCAACTGGGACTTGGTAGTTAGAACCACCAACACGACGTGCACGTACTTCAAGTACAGGCATGATGTTTTCCATAGCTGTTTCAAATACTTCAAGTGCATCGTTACCAGTAGCTTCTTTGATTTGCTCAAAAGCACCGTAAACGATTGAAGCAGCTGTACCACGTTTACCGTCAAGCATAACGCGGTTGATAAGACGAGTAACTAATTGTGAATTGTAAAGCGGATCTGGCAATACGTCACGTTTTGGAGCTCTATTTTTACGACTCATTTCTTTATCCCCTTTCCTTATGCTTTTTTCGGACGTTTAGTACCGTATTTAGAACGGCCTTGTTTACGATCGTTAACACCTGCAGTATCAAGTGCACCACGGACGATATGGTAACGTACCCCTGGAAGGTCTTTTACACGTCCACCGCGAAGAAGCACCACACTGTGCTCTTGCAAGTTGTGTCCGATACCTGGGATGTAGGCAGTAACTTCGATAAGGTTGCTCAAACGTACACGAGCAAATTTACGAAGGGCAGAGTTAGGTTTTTTAGGTGTCATTGTTCCAACACGAGTTGCAACACCACGTTTTTGTGGTGAAGAAACGTTTGTTTGAACTTTTTTATGACTGTTGTAACCAACGTTCAAAGCTGGTGATTTAGATTTTTCTACTTTTGATTTACGCGGTTTGCGAACCAATTGGTTAATTGTAGGCATCTACATTCTCCTGTGTTTTTTTATTTTTGGTGATGATACACTTGGTGACAGCTATCATCTGTGTGTACTTTTGCAACATTTGTCAGCACGTCCCTGTACACTCTTGAGAGACCAAAAGTAAAAAGTACCGTCTATTATTGTACCACGTTTTTTCTATTTTTGTCAATATATTTCTTCTTATTTTTTGACTTCTTTGCTCTTAAATTTAGTTGAAAACGCTCGCCTACCAGATAGACTCTTCAACCGACCACATAGACAAAGCTTCTTGTATTTGTCGACAAAATGGTGTTTAATAGATTTGTAAGCAAGAGATCTCTATTACAACTTTTACAAAGGAGAAAATATGAAAGTTAGACTTGACATTGATCAACAATACGCCGAAGAGCAAATCATCATAGAAGCACCATCTTTGTCCCCTAGAGTTCAAAAAGTTCAAGACTTTGTTCAATCACTGGATCAAAACGAAACTCTTAAAGGAAAATTCCAAGACCAGGTCTACTTGATTCAGATTAGTAAGATTCAACGTATATATATTGAAAATCGCAAAGTCTTAGCTGAAACGGATAGCCAAACCTATGCGCTCGACATTCGTCTTTACCAAGCAAGTGAAATTCTGCCTGCTTCCTTTATCCAAATTTCCCAATCGGAAATTGTCAACATCGATGCTATTAGTCATCTAAAACTAACCTCTAACGGCTTGATTGAAATCTATCTAAAAAATGACAGTTTCACCTACTCATCTCGCCGTTACCTCAAAGCTATTAAGGAGAAATTAGAACTATGAAAAAACAAATTTTCCACGATGCCACAACTGGTATCCTCATCGGCCTCATCCTATCCATTATCTTTTCTTTTATCTATTCACCAAGCAACTACGCACCTCTCAGCCCTGAATCTCCCGTTGGTCAATTCATGAGAGAGCATCAAGCCCATGGTTCTCTGGTCTTGCTCTACTCTACGATTATCTGGGCAGCTATCGGAGTCCTCTTTAGTTTTGGCAGCCGTCTCTTTGCCAAAGACTGGAGTCTTCTTCGTGCGACTGTCACTCACTTCTTCCTCATGCTATTAGGTTTTGTTCCTCTAGCAATTCTGGCAGGTTGGTTTCCACTTCGCTGGACTTTCATCCTTCAACTCATCCCAGAGTTTGCCATCGTCTATCTCATCATCTGGGCGATTCTCTATAAAAGAGAATCAAAGAAGGTTGCCCACATCAACCAATTATTGGCTCAGAAAAAATAATACAACAGAAACCCACTCACAGGACTGAGTGGGTTTTGATTTATAATTTTTGTTCCCATTCTAACAAGAGATTCATGGCCTGCATCGGTGTCATATTGTACACATCTACTTTAGCCAATTCTGCTAGAATAGGATTTTCTTCCGCCGAGTCAAATAAGGAAATTTGTTCAGAGACTGCATTCCTTTGTTTCATTGGAGTAGGATTTTTCTGCCCTTGGCTCTCTAGTTGAGTTAGAATCGCATCCGCTCTTTTTAGCAAGTCTGCTGGCAATCCTGCAATCTTAGCAACGTGAATACCGTACGATTTGTCTGCTGGACCTGGTTCGATCTTGTGAAGGAAGGTAACCTGACCATTTTGCTCAAGCGTTGCTACATGGACATTGACCAAGTGTTCAAGGTCAGTTTCAAGACCAGTCAATTCATGGTAATGAGTCGCAAAGAGAGTCTTGGCTCCGATATGTTCATGGATGTACTCGATGATAGCCTGAGCCAAGGCCATGCCATCATAGGTTGCCGTTCCGCGTCCCAACTCATCAAAGAGAATCAGGGATTTTTCAGTCGCATGCGCAATGGCATTATTGGCTTCCATCATCTCGACCATAAAGGTTGACTGACCTGACACCAAGTCATCTGCTGCTCCGATACGGGTAAAAATCGCATCAAAGATAGGCAAGTGAGCACGTTCTGCCGGTACATAAGAACCCATCTGAGCCATGACCGCTGTCATAGCTAATTGGCGCATATAGGTTGACTTCCCGCTCATGTTAGGCCCTGTAATTAGTTGGATGCTAGTATCTTCATCCATTTGGATGCTGTTGGGAATATAGGTTTGGGCTCCCATGACCTTCTCAACGACAGCGTGACGACCATTCTGGATATCAATCCGCGACTCTTGCCCAAACTCTGGTCGAATCAGGTGTTGTTTTTCTGCAACTACTGCCAATCCTTGCAAGACATCGACAGTGGCGATTCCTTGGGCTAGGGCTTGCAGGCGTTGGATATACTTGCTAACCTCCTCACGGATCCGCATAAAAATTTCATACTCTAAGTTTGCTGATTTCTCACGTGCCTCTAACATTTCTCCCTCGATACGCGCCAACTCCTCTGTCCCAAAACGTTCAGAGTTTTTTAGCGTAGCCTTACGGAAAAAGTGGGCTGGAACATTACCGAGCTGCGAGTTGGTCACATGGAAATAGTAGCCGTCTTTTTTATTGTAGGCAATCTTGAGCGTACTGATGCCAGAATTTTCTCTTTCCTTAGCCTCAATATCAGCTATCCAGCTGGTTCCCTCTCTCAGCACACGACGATACTTATCCAAGGTCTCATCAAAGCCAGTCCGGATAATACCTCCTTCGGTAATGACATGAGGTGCCTCTGGAGCAATGGCTGCGCTAATGAGATTTTCCAACTCAGGAATAGGATCTAGTTGTTCAATTAGATAAGTTAGAGCTGGTTGCTCCATTCCTTCTAAAATTGATCGAATTCGTGGAACACTTCCCAAGGTAGTCGCTAATTGCAAGAGATCTTTGGGATTACTTTTCCCAAAAGATACTCGACTAGCCAGGCGCTCGATATCGTAGACTCCCTTTAGGCTTTCTGTCAAATCACTACGTTCAAAGAAATAATCTAGAAAAACCTGCACAACATTCTGACGTTCTATAATACGATCCTTGTCAATCAAGGGACGGTGGATCCAAGAGCGCAGGAGACGCATCCCCATGGCAGTCTTAGTCTCATCCAGCAACCAGAAAAGACTCCCTTGTTTCTTACCTGAGCGAGCATTTTCTACTAGATCTAAACTAGCCTTGGTTGCATAATCCATCTGCAAGAAATCCTTAATTTCATAACGGATAACTGGCTTCAAATGGTTCAGTTCTCTCATCTGAGTCCGATGAATATACTGAAGTAGCTTACTGCTGGCAGCTTGTTCAATAGGCGCCAAGCGTGGATCCAGTAGATGTATGTCTTCAAATGATTCTTTCTCATAAGAAAGCACCAAATTCATTTGACGGCTGAGAATCTGTTCTTCCTCTTCATTTAAGGTATAGCCGATGACAACTTCTCTTGCCTTAAGATTTCGGATTTCACCACAGACCAGGGTAAAATCCAATAAACCTGTCACATAGAAATCACCCGTCACTAAGTCCATGTATGCCAAACCAAATTGCTGACCGTCACGGTCGATAGCCACCAAAAAGTTGTTTTGACTATCTGGTTTACTACTATCGACGACTGTACCAGGGGTAATCACCTGCACAACCTCGCGCTTAACAACCCCTACTGCCTGCTTAGGATCCTCCATCTGCTCAGCAATGGCAACCTTGTAGCCACGCTCCACTAGGACATCAATATACTGTTGTGCTGAGTGATAAGGAACTCCAGCCATGGGAATAGGATTGTCAGCATTCTTATTGCGACTGGTTAGTGAAATTTCTAGTATCTGGGCAGCATTGACTGCATCTTCGTAAAATAACTCATAAAAATCACCCATACGAAAGAGCAAAAAAGCATCTGGATATTGTTTTTTTATATCCACATACTGTTGCATGCCAGGTGATAATTTTTCTGTCGTCATCCATTCTCTCCTTGTTAAAAATAGTCTTGAGAGAGACTCCCAAGACCTTATCTATCCTTCATCAAATCTAACAAACGATCTTCCATGAGTTTAGCAACATGCTGATCTCGGCAGATTACCAAGAGAGTATTGGCACCCGCAACTGTTCCTAAAATCCATTCATCCTTGTTGGCATCGACAACATTGGCTAAAACCGCTGCTTCACCCAGTTTAGTGTGAAGAACTAAGGTAAACTCAGCTCTTGCCACGCCTTCTAAATGATGGGATAAAAACTCAACCAGGTCAATCTTCTCTGTCTCATTTGCTAGTACGTAGTAGACCATATCATTTTTCTTAACCTTGGTCAAGCCAAGTTCACGAAGGTCACGCGACAAGGTCGTTTGTGTCACAAAAACATTGCGTGCTTCCAAACGATCTTGAATCTCCTTTTGAGTTCCTAACTTCTCCTCAGTGATCATCTGCTTGATCAACTGATGACGTTCTCTTTTTCTCATAACATCCTCTCGAGTGAATATTTATAACATTTTCATCTATTTAATAAGAACATTATACCAAAAAAACCGAATATTTCAAAAAAAATTTCGTCTTTCTTTAAAATTGTGATAAAATAGAAGAAAAGTCCAAAGGAGCCTATAATGAATACAAAACAATTGATCGCTAGTGAATTGGCTAGCGTCATTGATAGCCTGGATCAAGAGGCTATTTTCAATTTATTAGAACAACCTAAAAACTCTGACATGGGAGATATCGCCTTCCCAGCCTTCTCTCTAGCAAAAGTAGAGCGTAAAGCACCTCAAATGATTGCAGCAGATATTGCTGAAAAAATTAATAGCCAAGCCTTTGAAAAAGTTGTTGCGACTGGTCCTTACGTAAACTTTTTCCTTGATAAGTCTGCAATTTCTGGAGCGGTTATTAAAGAAATCATCGAGAAAGGTTCTGACTACGCTCAACAAGATGAAGGCCAAGAGCAAAATATCACCATTGACCTTTCAAGTCCAAATATTGCAAAACCATTCTCTGTTGGTCACTTGCGTTCAACAGTTATCGGTGATGCACTTTCAAACATCTTCAAAAAAATGGGCTACAACACTATCAAAATCAACCACCTTGGTGACTGGGGTAAACAATTCGGTCTTCTTATGGTAGCCTACAAAAAATGGGGTAGCAAAGAAGCTGTTGAAGCCAATCCGATTGACGAACTGTTGAAACTTTACGTGCGTATCAATGCTGAAATCGAAACTGATCAAGCACTTGATGACGAAGGACGTCTCTGGTTTAAAAAATTGGAAGATGGCGATCCAGAAGCTACTCAATTGTGGCAATGGTTCCGTGATGAAAGTTTAGTAGAATTCAACCGCATCTATGAACTCTTGGGTGTTGAATTTGATAGCCTAAACGGAGAAGCCTTCTACAATGATAAGATGGATGAAGCTGTCAAAATCCTTGAAGAAAAAGGTTTGCTTGAAGAATCTCGTGGTGCTAGCATCGTTAACCTGGACGATTTTGAATTGCCACCAGCTATGATCAAAAAATCTGATGGTGCTACTCTTTACATCACCCGTGACATCGCAACTGCTATCTACCGCGCTCGCACTTATAACTTTGTTAAGAACGTCTATGCTGTTGGTCAAGAGCAGTCTAACCACTTCAAACAACTAAAAGCTGTCTTGAAGAAAATGGGATTTGACTGGAGCGATGACATGATTCACGTTGACTTCGGTCTCGTTACTAAGAATCGTCAGAAACTTTCAACTCGTAAAGGAAACATCATCCTTCTTGAACCAACACTTCAAGAAGCTATCAGCCGTGCCAAGGCTCAAATCGAAGCGAAAAATCCTGACCTTGAAAACAAGGAGCAAGTTGCTCGAGCTGTTGGTGTTGGAGCTGTGAAGTTCTACGACCTTAAAACTGACCGTAGAAACGGTTATGACTTTGACCTTGAAGCAATGGTTTCCTTCGAAGGGGAAACAGGTCCTTATGTCCAATACGCATACGCTCGTATCCAATCTATCTTACGCAAAGCGGATTTCAAACCTGAAGCAGATGCCAACTATAGCTTGAATGATCCTGAGAGCTGGGAAATCATCAAATTGCTTCAAGATTTTGCTCGTGTCATCAAGCGTGCATCTGATAACTATGACCCATCTCTTATCGCTAAATACGCAATCAACTTGGCTCAAGCCTTCAATAAATACTACGCTCACACTCGTATTTTGGATGAAAGTCCAGAACGCGACAGTCGCCTAGCTCTTAGCTATGCAACAGCAGTTGTCCTCAAAGAAGCACTTCGTTTGCTGGGTGTAGAGGCACCAGAGAAGATGTGATTCAATACCAACAATTGGAACTAAAGTTCCTAATTGTTGGACGCTAGCCGCTTTTATGCGGACTAGCTAACTGCTTCACTAGTCATGTTCTCTAAATATAATCGATTTAGAGAACATGACGTCGTAAATGAGGCGATTTGCCTAAACGCTTCACTAATCTTTCGATAGAAATATTATCGATTTCTACCGAAAGACGTCGTAATCTTAAAGTTATTGGAACTAAAGTTCCTAGTCTCTTGACGGCAATCGCTATCAGGTGAATTGCCTAAACGCTTTACTAATTCATCTAAAAAATAACATCGATTTGTTTAGATTACGGATCTTGGTTTGGTGCTAGAGTCAGGGGCAGAACAACCACTTTTTTAGCTTAGCTATCGTCTGCCTGATTTTATATTGTCATTACTTGAAAAGCGAAAAATCTTTTTCGCTTTTCTCTTGTTATTAACTTCTTTATCACACAGGGAGAGACTTTATGAGCCAATATGCTTATATTTTAGTTGTCATCAGTCTTGTCGTTCTTTTTCTCATTAACAAATACGAAAAGGAAAAACTACAAGGCCTTCTACAAGAACAGCTTTTAAAGGATGAAACTTTTCGAGCTACTATCAAGGAAAAAATTAAAACAACAGAAAACATCAACGATGTCATCGACTACATCAATAAGGGATATCGTTTGGGAATTATGATTTCAAAGGAAATTGTGGAAGACATCAGAAAATGAGGCTGGGACAAAAGTCCTAGCCTCTCAATTGTCTTTGGATTGTCGAGCAAGACGCAGTGGTTGAGTGGGCTTTACTACGCTGATTTCATCAGCTTTTACAGCCCTACTCAACTGTGCGGAGGTGGGACGACGAAATCGAATTCTAACGAATTACCGATTTCTGTCCCACTCTCATTTTTTCCTGAGAACTAAGATTCCCACCAGTATAACAATCCCTAGTGATGCCATGGTTCCGTATGCTGACAAACTTTCATCAAGAAATTTCTTGGAGAACTGCAACAGAGCGAACTCTAAGAGTAGCAAAGCACTGCATAGCATAATATCCTTGAAGCTTGGTTTGCGTTTTATATACTTTAAAAATGATCTCTGTAGTTTACTCATTTCGATTGTTCCCTTTTGAAGTAAATCATTTATCCATAGAATAAAACTCTTCCTCAGAAAATCTGGCCTCTTACAAAGCTTCTAATTCATAGAGTTCCGCAATAATCCCTGCAACCTTTTTAATATCTCCCAGCATTCCACGCATCTCAAAGTCAGCTAGAACGGGGAAACCAAAGCGCTGGCTGTATTGTTTAGCCGTCAAACAGTATTGGTTGTTAAAGTTACGATTACCTGATCCTACAACGCCAAAACACTTGCTGGCATTGTCACCGTAAGCGATAAAATCACCTACTGGAGTGGTCAAAATCTCCACATCACCATTATCAACACCATTGCCACCTTCTAGATAAGTCGGTAGGAAAGCCACATATGGGTTGGTCATTTCAAAGAAGTCTTCTCCTTCCTTGACCAAATCTTTAATATGAATTTTTTCTACTTCAATGTTCTCATACTGTTCTAATAGGTAAGCCTTCAATCGTGTTACGAAACTCTCCGTATTTCCGCTCAGACTGATATAGACTAAGGAAATTTTTTTCATTTTATCCTCCTTTTTGAATCATAAAAAATAACTACCAAGATTGTATCTTGATAGTTATGCTTTGTCAACTCTTAGGCAAGTTCTTCCTCTTCTTGAGCTTCTGTTAATTCTTTCTGCTGACGCCACATCTTATAGAAGACGATTGCTAGGAAGATAACATTGAGTACAACCCCAAAAATAGCAGAGCCTTTAGCACCTAGTTCAGCTCCCATACGGATGTTAGGGTCTGTAAAAAGTGAAAGTGCATCTTGGACTCCTACAAAGTTGTAGATAGAACCAAGGATAGCTAGAAAGACATAGCCGATATAGGTATAATTAGCCAACTGGATGTTTTTACGAACGAGGAAGACCAAAGCAACCACAACTAAAATAGCTGATAAGACAACTAAAATCATGTTGAAAATTGAATGGGAATGTTCAGTTACTTTAATCGTGTAGGCAATCAGTTCCTTAGCATAAGTAGCATCTACACCTGACGACTCAATATTACCCATACTTTCTGCAGTAGGTACTGGAGAGATGAGCCCAAATAGCGATATTGCTGAGAGTAAGGCTGATAAAATCAGCAACACCCAAAGATAGATTGGTTTCTTTTTCATAAAAGTAACCTCCTCATAATTTTTTAATTATTATAGCATATTTTACGAAGGAGAACAACTGTTACAAGTTTGTTTCCACCTGTTTTCGATAGGCTTTAGGAGACTTCCCACACAGTTTTCGAAAGACCTTATAGAAATAACCTACATTACTGTATCCAACCGTATAGCAAATATCCTCAATACTATCATTTGTAGATAGCAAGAGTTGCTGGGCCGCCTTGATGCGTTGCTTATTGAGAAGCTCTGCAAAAGTGGAATTGGTTTCCTTCTTGATCAACTGCCCCAAATAAACGGGATTGATAAAGAGATCCTTGCTGATATCCTTGAGAGAAAGCTCTTTTTGGTAATCTCTACCAATAACTTCAAGCACACTGACCACATTTTCATTCATTCGATATTGACCGAAGAATGATGTCAAGGTTTCCTTGGTATAAGCGACTAAATCCTCAAACGTTGTAATGGCATGAATGTTCTTGACAATATCTGTCATATCGTCTGCTTTCAAATGTTCAAAAAGATGGAATACATCCATGACAAACTGGGTAAAGAGCTGCTTTGTGATAGATACTCTCGGTGTATTTTCTAAGACAATCTTCTCAAGCAAGGTCAATTCATCAATAATCTGCTGGAGATTTCCTTGAATAATCACCCGATAGATAGGTTCGTAGTAAGAAAAGAGACTTTCGGACTGATCTAAATTGACTGAGCCATAAAAGAGAGTCTTTTCAACATCACGCTTCCACTTTTCAAAGTTGATTTGATAAGGAGCTTCAAAAGGCATGACTAGCAAACCCTCAAATTCCTGATCTGCAAGGACGATTTGCCAGTCCTGACCTAGAACATAGTAGGGAATGACAAAATCCCCTTGTTTTTCTTTTGAAAGCCCAATCCACCAGTTTTCTTTTTGTGTGAGATGAGTCTTGAATGCTTCTTCATCTAATTGCTGGCTCAAGATTTCTGGCTCTTGAACCTTCTCACGAAGTTGAGTAACGATTTTTTCAAGTAAATGTCCCAGCTCAACCTTATCGACTGGTTTAACCAGATAATCAACCACGCTGAGATTCATAGCTTTTTTGACATAGTCAAATTCTTGATAGCCCGATAGTAGGATATAATAAGCATCTGGCAACAAGTCCTTCATTTCCTGAATCATTTCAAGTCCTGTTTTGTCAGGCATGTTGACGTCAGATATCACAATATCCACAGGATGTTCTCGGACATAGTCAAGAGCGTCGTCGGCATGATTGGCTGTAGCGACGACTTCCATATCCCATTTATCAAAAGGAATCAAACGCTTGAGACCTTCGGTAATCATGTACTCGTCGTCCACTAATAGTACTTTATACATCTTTATCCTTTCTCCTCATCCTGAATAGTAATTCGATAACGAACACCTTGATGTTCCATTGATTCCACACTAATGTTATAGCGTTCCCCAAAATAGAGAACAAAGCGTTCATGCACATTGACGATCCCAATGGATTGTCGTTTCCCACTATAATCCACTGTGTGTTCAAAGGTTCTTTGGGCTAATTTAGTTTGAATTTCTGCTAATTTTTCAGCAGACATCCCACGACCATTATCCACCACTAAAATTTCGACATAGCCCTCTTGTTTCAAAGCCTTGATGCTGATAACATTATCGGTTCTTCTGTGATCAACTCCGTGGGCAAAATAATTCTCCACCAAAGGTTGGAGGGTGAATTTTGGAATCCGCATTTCTTTTAGCTTGGGATCAATTTTAAAGCCATAGGCGATTGACTTGGGATAGCGAACCATACAGAGATAGCTATATTTGCGACAAAACTCTACTTCTTGCTTGAGCGTCGTTTCTCGTTCATCAGAGATGTTGTTGCGCAAGAGACTGCTGAATTCGTAGATAATATCTGCCAATTCGTTCTGATCTGCCATGACTGCATACATTCGTAAAAACTCGAGGGTATTGTACATAAAATGCGGATTAATTTGAGCTTGCAATGCCCGCATATTGGCATCTTTTTGGCTCAGCTCCAGCTGGTAAATATCGTGGATATTTCTCTCCAGTCGATCCAACATATCATTTGTCGTTTCAGCGATTAAAAGTAATTCCTGATCTTTCTTCTTAAGATCAATTCTTTTGCCTTGTTCCCCCTGCGCAATATCATGGATTGTCTCCACTAGGTCAACAACTTGTGCTTGATACTTGGAGAATGTCTTCTTCAAAGTCGCATATAAAATGACGATAAAGAGAGCGCTCAGGGCAAGGATGATGCCTGAACTAGCCATGCTACCACTAAGTACATAATCTCTAGGAACAGCAACTTGAACCTGATAGCCATGAGACGTTATAGCGAGCAACCAATTCTCACGATCACTTTTTTCACCTAGATGAAACATATCCGTTTCAAAAGGGGAGGTAATGGTCACAGCGATGGGAATGGTTCCTCTGGTATTATCAATAGCCTTATAAAAAACATCAGAAGTCACGGAAATGTAGATCACACCTAAAGGTAGATCTGATACTGGGTCCGATACTGGAATGGCAAAACTATTAGCTTCTGGCTTGAAACCTTCAGCAGGTACTTTATAGCCACTACGATTGTCCCTTTTGGAGACATAAACTTCTGTCGAATCCTGTAAAACGATGGCTACGCCTGTTACAAAATCATTGCGCACATAGAGATCATCGATATTTTCATAGATGGATACCGAAATATAAGGTGACGCCTTACGCTCTAGTTGCCAATAAAAATAATCGGGGGTGCTGAGGCTAAAGTACTTATAAATCCCTTCGATGCGTGCTTGGTTTTCTACTAAATCTTGAGCTAAACGAGCTGACTCACGATAGTAATATTCAACCTCACTCACTGTCCGTGTTAAAACCCGCTGGGAAACATGCTCCGCTTCTTTTTCGCGATTATCCCAGTTTACATAGGAAATCAAAAGGGCAAAACTGGCAATGATGACAATCATCACCCAACTATAGGTTCTAAGGAGCGAATGAAGCCAAAACTGTTTCATTCTATTTGGACGCCAATTTTTCATGAATGTTTTCATAAACAGGCTCCAATAAATCACTAATAAAGAAATGCCACATTCCAATTCCCACAAAAATGATGAGAGCTGGCATGTAGAAGGCAATGATGGCTAACAAGACACTTCCAAGAAGAATCTTAGCCATGGCTGACAAACTCATAAAAATTCCGATGAAGGCAAGCTTTAGAGTATTTTTGTAGGATAAGTCAAAGTAAACCTGCAATTTTAAAGACACCGCATAGGCCAAAAATACCAAAACAACCAGAAAGATATTTAGAAAAGTTGCTGCCAAGTGGAGAATGGTCTGATGCGGCAATTGAACCATCAGATATAAACCATAAATCAAGAGCAAATCAAGTCCAAAAAAAGTATAAAAGCTCAGATTGCTTTTGATAAAATTGCTTTTAAACAAAGCCCATGCTTCCTTGAAACGATAAGAACGGTAAGAATAGCCGTGTTCTGCAAATAAACTCATGAGAGTCGCACTAGCTGGCGCAATACCAAAAACCACACCTCCTGCTAGTGTCAATAACCAAAAATAAGCTGTAGCTATCATCCCCAAAAAGAAACGATGAAAGACTAGCTCAATGAAATTTCCCACGGTTTGCCTCCAAAAAAATAATCTAGAACTATTATAACATATTTCAAGCGCTCTCAAAAAAAGAAGAGGAGAGAAAAGGTGGTGAGAATTTATCACCACCTGTTTACCATAATGTTACTAAAAATTAAAACCAATGGCCGAAACCATTGGTTTTAAGATGTTTAAAATACGTTAACTCTTATTTAACTTCTGTAAACACAACGTGTTTGCGAAGTTTTGGTGAGTATTTCTTCAATTGAAGACGGTCTGGAGTGTTACGTTTGTTTTTAGAAGTAAGGTACAAGCGTTCACCAGATTCTTTGTGTTCAAGTGTAATATTTACGCGCATGGTATCTCCCTTCTATTATTCAGCTGATGCAGCTTTAGCGATCTTACGTCCTTTGTAGTATCCTTTAAGTGATACGCGGTGAGAACGTGAGTAATCTCCAGTAGTTTCGTCAAAGTTTACAGATGGAGCTGTTACTTTGTAGTGTGTACGACGTTTGTTTTTCTTCGCTTTTGAAGTGCGACGTGCAGGTACTGCCATTTTGATTTCTCCTTTTAAGATATAAATTCAGTTAGGTTTGATTTTCATCAACTTTAATAGTATATCAAAACTTTTTTGTAAAGTAAAGTTACTTGACAAAAAAAGATAAAAAAATTTTCCTATCCACTATTCTGGATAGGAAAATAGATTAAATATCAATTTCGAAGGGTTCATCAATAGTTTCTGAGACGTATTTCCCGTCTTTCTTCCGTTGCTTGACACATTCTGTAAGAAGATATTCAATTTGCCCGTTGACTGATCGAAAGTCATCTTCTGCCCATGATGCGAGTGCAGCGTATAGCTTATTCGAGAGTCGAAGGGGGATTTGCTTCTTTTTAGCTTCTGCCATTTCTAATAAAGGCTTCCTGTATTGACAATTGGTTGTGCATCATGATTGCCACAGAGAACGACTAGGAGATTTGAAACCATAGCAGCTTTTCGTTCTTCGTCAAGTTCTACTAATTCTCCTTCATTGAGACGTTCTAGTGCCATTTCAACCATTCCTACAGCGCCATCAACAATCATCTTACGTGCATCAATAATGGCTGATGCTTGTTGACGTTGAAGCATGACAGCTGCAATTTCCGGTGCATAAGCTAAGTAAGTAATACGTGCTTCAAGAATTTCCAAGCCAGCATCCTCAACACGACTCTGAATTTCTTCACGAATACGCTTAGCTACAATCTCACTAGAACCGCGGAGGCTTCCTTCATCTGCTTGCCCGTCACCTGTAGTATCCACATTCGGAGACACATCGTAAGGATAGATGCGGACAATATTACGGAGGGCGCTATCACACTGCAATGAAAGATATTCTTTATAGTTATCAACGTTGAAGACTGCTTTAGCCGTATCGACTACACGCCAAGTAACGGCAATTCCGATTTCTACAGGGTTCCCTAAGCAATCGTTAATCTTTTGACGGGAATTACTCAAGGTCATAACTTTGAGAGAAATCTGTTTCTTGCCAATTTCAAGGTTTACATCATTGCCATTTGATGATTTCATCCCTGAAAAAGGTGATTTCGTGCTAACATCACCACTTTGACCAAGTCGAGTGTGGTTTGCAGGATTGACCGCTATACTGAAGGGATTGACAAAGTAAAAACCAGGTTCTTTGATGGTCCCAGTATAGTTACCAAAGAGGGTCAAAACCAGAGCTTCCTGAGGTTTAACAACTTTTAAACCAGCATGAGCTAGACCTGCAATTAAGCTTAATAAAAGTCCGATAATAATTCCAAAAATGTTTTCTGAACCAGCGCCCATGATAAATATAAAGACACCAAGTACGAATGCCAACTCAATGAGTACCAATGCTACTACACCATTGGGTTTTGAATTGATTAGTTTTTCAGTCATCAGAATGACCTCCTGTTTTTGATATCTAAATGATATCACTTTAATTTATAAAGTCAAGAAATAAATGCAAAATTTTTAAAGAAAATATTTCTGTATAGAATTTTCTGAAAATTCAAGAATTTTCTTCTGTTCATTGCTTTTAAAATGTGCTATAATGATACAAACTGAATTGGGAGGGAACAAATGACAGAATTAGATAAACGTCACCGCAGTAGCATCTATGACAGTATGGTTAAATCACCAAACCGTGCCATGCTTCGTGCGACCGGTATGACAGATAAGGACTTTGAAACACCGATTGTGGGAGTCATTTCGACTTGGGCAGAAAATACACCATGTAATATCCACTTGCATGACTTTGGGAAATTAGCCAAAGAAGGTGTCAAATCTGCTGGTGCTTGGCCTGTGCAGTTTGGAACCATTACGGTAGCCGACGGTATTGCCATGGGAACACCGGGTATGCGCTTCTCCCTAACGTCTCGTGATATCATCGCGGACTCTATCGAAGCTGCTATGGGTGGTCATAACGTAGATGCCTTTGTAGCTATCGGGGGCTGTGATAAGAACATGCCTGGTTCTATGATTGCCATTGCCAATATGGATATCCCAGCTATTTTCGCCTATGGGGGAACCATTGCACCCGGTAACCTTGATGGCAAAGACATTGATTTGGTTTCTGTATTTGAAGGGATCGGTAAGTGGAACCACGGTGACATGACTGCTGAGGACGTGAAGCGTCTCGAATGTAATGCCTGCCCTGGCCCTGGTGGCTGTGGTGGTATGTATACAGCTAATACCATGGCTACTGCTATCGAAGTTTTGGGGATGAGTTTGCCAGGTTCTTCTTCTCACCCAGCTGAATCTGCTGATAAGAAAGAAGACATCGAAGCAGCTGGTCGTGCAGTTGTCAAAATGCTTGAACTTGGTATCAAACCTTCAGATATCTTGACTCGCGAAGCCTTTGAAGATGCCATTACAGTGACAATGGCTCTAGGTGGTTCTACTAACGCCACTCTTCACTTGCTTGCTATCGCCCACGCGGCTAATGTTGACTTGTCACTTGAGGACTTCAATACAATCCAAGAACGTGTGCCTCACTTAGCTGACTTGAAACCTTCTGGTCAATATGTCTTCCAAGATCTTTACGAGGTTGGTGGTGTACCTGCAGTTATGAAGTACTTGTTGGCAAATGGATTCCTTCATGGAGACCGCATCACATGTACTGGTAAGACTGTCGCTGAAAACTTAGCTAACTTTGCAGATCTTACTCCAGGCCAAAAAGTCATCATGCCACTTGAAAATCCTAAACGTGCGGACGGTCCGCTTATCATCTTGAACGGTAATCTTGCTCCTGACGGTGCAGTTGCCAAGGTGTCAGGTGTTAAAGTGCGTCGTCACGTTGGTCCAGCTAAGGTCTTTGACTCAGAAGAAGATGCTATCCAAGCTGTCTTGTCAGATGAAATCGTTGATGGCGATGTAGTCGTAGTTCGTTTCGTTGGACCTAAGGGTGGCCCTGGTATGCCTGAAATGCTATCACTTTCATCAATGATCGTTGGTAAAGGCCAAGGAGACAAGGTCGCCCTCTTGACAGACGGACGCTTCTCTGGTGGTACTTATGGATTGGTTGTTGGACATATCGCTCCTGAAGCTCAGGATGGTGGACCAATTGCCTATCTCCGTACAGGCGATATCGTCACTGTCGACCAAGATACAAAAGAAATTTCCATGGCCGTTTCCAATGAAGAACTTGAAAAACGCAAGGCAGAAACAACCTTGCCACCACTCTATAGCCGTGGTGTCCTTGGTAAGTATGCCCATACCGTATCTTCTGCATCACGTGGTGCCGTTACAGATTTCTGGAATATGGAACAATCTGGAAAAAAATAAGCAAATCAAAAGCAAGCCATTTTTGACTTGCTTTTTTGTGTGTTTCAAAATAGATAACTATCGTGGAGGTAGTCCTAGAGCTATACGCCCATAACGACTGATTCGTGTAATCTTCCAAGCTGGAGACCAAGTGACCTCTACCTTGACATCCTCAATCCCATCAATTTGTTTTAAACCTGCCACAATCTCGATTGGCAGACTTTCTGCACAGTCACAGGCAGTATCCGTGAAGGTCATAACAACTGTACAAAGTCCATTTTCGTCCAAGTCAATCTCGTAAATCAATCCAAGGTTGTATACATCTAACTCTACATCTGTATCATAAACTTTTTCGAGCACTTCAATGATTTGATCTTCCAATGCTAGAGCACGGTTATTGATTTTGATATCTTCTCTCATTGCATTCCCTCCATTTTTAGACTGCACCTATTTTCTCATAATTCTGACAATTTGGCAAGTTTTTCCCAATCAAGACTGGATTCGCTATGACACTCAAAGAAGAGACAAGGGCTAGGTCACAGATTGGTCAAAGCACTGCTTTAAGATTGCTGACAAGATAGATAAACCGATAAGCTGAAGACCTCGATATAGTCTAAAGGAATTATTTTTTATCTTCCAAGAAAGGCTTCCTGAAAAGAAAAAGAGGCTGGGACAAAAGTCCTGACCTCTCAATTGTCTTTGGATTGTCGAGCAAGACGCAGTGGTTGAGTGGGCACTACTACGCTGATTTCATCAGCTTTTACAGCCCTACTCAACTGTGCGGAGGTGGGACGACGAAATCGAATTCTAACGAATTACCGATTTCTGTCCCACTCTCTTTTTAGGTATTATTTTGATTTCACAGGTTTATCTGCTAGGGCCTTGATGGCTGAAGCTATCGTTTCTGCATAGAGCTTGGCTCCCTCTTCCAGCTTGGTATTGTCATTACCAAAGTGAACCTGGTCTGTTCCCTTCCAAATATCTGGATGATCCTTAGAAACTTGGTTCCAATCTGCAATTTCAATGTAGGGATACTTTTGAGCAACTTCACGCGCATAGCTGGCATATTGTTCTACATAAGGTTGAGTTTCCTGGCTTGTATCCCCTTCATAAGGTGTCACCAGAACAAGCTGATGCCCCTTAGGTAGATTTGTCACCAAGGAGTCTATGTCAGCCTTGTAGTCCTCAGGATTATTAACACCAGTAGCAATAACAACGATCTTAGGCAGTGCCTTATTTTGGCTGTTATTCAGCATAATGGCATTGGCTTGCTTTGTATTTCGGCTTACTTGCCCATCTGTCTGTGCATCCGGCAAAACCTCTTGTAAACCAGGTGTTGCCCGTAAGGTTACAGAATCCCCTATGATAGATACACCATCTGTAATATTGTAGCGGCTTGCTTCCGTCTGATCTGCCACAGTTTTTGTGCGAGTAAGATTGGTCTGCGCTTGTTTAAGACCATTGACAGTCAAATCAGTCTCAAAAGCACCAACTTGTGGGGCAATGATCATTACAATCAGCGTTATCAAAGTAAGAATTCCACTACTAGTCACAAAAACAGTCTTGATATGTGGAATCTCTTTTGCCTTTTGCAAAAGCCCTGTTGTCTTTCCAGCGATTAAAGGTTCAATTACATAGAATGAGAGGGTTGCAAAAAGATACGAGAGGACAGTCGTTAAAATCACTGCTGGCAGATTGCCCATCAACTGGGTAAATATAATGTAAAACGGCCAGTGGAAGAGATATACTGCGTAACTGGTATCAGCTAGGAAGCTAATCACCCTTGGCTCCTCAATATTTGGTGTCTTCTCATGCAAGACTCGAGTAGCAAGAATCATAGCAAGTGCCGCTAAACTTGCAAGTAAGAATCCAATCAAATAGGCAAAGAGATAGGTAAATTTCACGAAGAAGGTCAGTAGAAGCAAGACTCCCAAACCTGCACCAAAGACCAGCAAAGTCTGTTTCAAATCCCAGGTATTATTTAGACGCTTAACCAGAGTAGTCGTTTGACGGACACCTACCAAGGTTGCCATGACACTACCTATAAAGAAAGGATAGACGTGGGTAAAGCTTGAAAAGTAAACCGTCGAGTAGGAGCTAACGATAAAGCTACCGATAAACATTGAAAGGAAACTGATGATAAAGGCAGCTGATGACAGGAGAAATACTGTCCCTCTTAATTGTCCAGATGATTTCGCCCGCTTAGACAAGAACCAAACTGCCAAGCCCCACAAGATATAGTAATGAACTTCAACTGCGAGACTCCAATTGTGGACAAACAGATGAGGGATAAACTGAGATTCATAACTCCCACCCGTTAGCATCTCATAGAAATTGGTCATAAAACCAAGGACACCAGCAATCTGACTACCTATACCTGCTACATAATCTTGCCGAACCAAGAAGGTGAAAGGCATTGTAACAAGTATCATCAAGACGACTGGAGGGAAAATCCGATAAAAACGTCTCCTGAAAAATCCTAAAAGATCAATTTGCCCCTTTTGACCATACTCTTCCAACAAGAGAGACGTGATGAGAAAGCCCGAAAAGGTGAAAAAGACGTCAACCCCGAAGAAGCCTCCTGGAAAAAGCGTCTGAAAGAAATGGTACAAAAGCACCAAGAGTAAACCTGTAATCCTAATCAAGGAAAACCATTTTATACGCATACGAGTTTATTCTCCGTTCATTAGATTGGCTAGAAAGCCATCTAATTTTCATTCCATATTACCTTTATTTTATCAAAAAAAGAAGAAAAATCCTAAGAGAAAACTTAGGATTTGAGCTTTACTTAGAAATTGCGCCCTGACTTGTTATAGCCATATTTTTCAACAAAATGCTCACGGAATTCCAAAAGATTATCATCCATGATAGCCTGACGAACCTGCTTCATAAGGTTGAGCAAGAAGTAGAGGTTATGGTAACTTGTCAAGCGGATACCAAAGGTTTCATCGGCCTTGAGCAGGTGACGAAGGTAGGCACGGGTGTAGTTCTTACATGTGTAGCAATCGCACTCAGGATCAAGTGGGGTAAAGTCCTCTGCAAACTGGGCATTCTTGACAACCAAACGTCCTTGGCTAGTCATACAAGTTCCGTTACGAGCGATACGAGTCGGCAAGACACAGTCAAACATATCGACACCACGGATAACACCATCAATCAGGCTATCTGGCGCTCCCACTCCCATCAAGTAACGAGGTTTGTTTTCAGGAAGGAGTTGAGTGGTGAAGTCCAAAACTGCGTTCATCTCTTCGTGGGTTTCTCCAACTGCTAGTCCACCGATAGAGTAGCCTGGGAAGTCCATGCTGACAAGGTCCTGAGCTGACTGACGACGAAGATCTTCAAATCCTGCGCCTTGCACGATCCCAAATAAACCTTGGTCATGCGGACGACGATGAGCCTTCAAACCACGCTCAGCCCAACGGCTGGTACGTTCGATTGACTTTTTCACATAATCATAGGGTTGGTAGAACTGAGGGCATTCATCAAAGGACATCATGATATCTGAGCCTAGATTGTTTTGGATAGAGATGGCCTTTTCAGGTGAAAGGAACATCTTGGAACCATTGAGATGATTCTTAAACGTTACTCCTTCTTCAGTAATATTACGGCTGTCCGCTAGGGAATACACTTGGAAACCGCCACTATCCGTCAAGATAGGTTGGTCCCAGTTCATAAACTTATGAAGCCCACCTGCTCGAGCAATCAACTCATCTCCAGGACGTAGCCACAAGTGATAAGTATTAGATAGGATAATTCCTGACCCCATCTCTTTCAACTCTTCTGGTGATTGGGTTTTGACCGTTGCTTGAGTCCCAACCGGCATGAACATAGGAGTTGGGAAGGTCCCGTGGGGTGTGATAATTTCCCCTAGACGAGCTCCTGTGTGTTTTTCTTTTTTAATCAAACGATATTTGATTGGTGAATCTGACATTTTTTACCTCCGAAGCTGGGAAAAACAGTCCCAGTTCTTACTTAGTGCCCAAGGGCATACTGTATGATTCTATCAAAAAAAACGGGAACTGTCACGAACTATGGTATAATGAAAGAATGAAATACCAAAAAATTGATTTAAAAGAAGTTCGTCAGCAAGCTAGACACTTTCAAAGCGAACATCCTCGTCTTTTACTTGTCTTTCTACTGCCAAGTCTTGTCCTAATTTTAACTAGTTTTATAAGCCCTCTATCTCTAATTGACGAAGGAATTCTTGAGCAATCCTTCCTCAGTTTTCTGATAACCTTGATCCAGTCATCGCTTTTTCCTTTGGCACTTGGTTTTACAGGCTCGATTATCCTAGCTGGCGCCCTCTTTACAAGCATCAATCTCTTTAGAGTGCCTCAAACAGAGCTTTCCTTCAAGGGTAGTTTGTCTTTATTAGACAACCGTCTCTTTAGTCAGACTTTCCTGACGCTCTTGCTCAAACGCTTCTACCTCTTTTTATGGAGTCTACCTAATCTTCTTGGAGTCTACTGTCTCTTTTACAGTAGCCTAATGGCTCGTAAATTTGTGGAATTGCACCCTGAATTTCCAGCAGTTGACCTCTCGAGTACAGATACTGAACAGTTTCTGCTTACTTTTGCGCTTTACTTCTTTGGAAGCGTCTTGTTGATGATTCTAGGCACCATTATTTATCTTCCACAGTATTATGCATATTCGCAAGTTGAACTACTCCTTTGTGACACCCTTGCAATTGGGATAGCTAAGCCAAGTCGGATCCTTGAAACTAGTCGCTTCCTTATGAAGGGCTATAAGTTCCAGCGCTTTGTCCTTGACTTACAGTTGCTCCCTTGGTATTTCCTTATTTGGATTAGCTTTGGGATTGTGAGCATCTCCATCTATCCTTATGTCTATAGTTGTCAAATCTTCTTTTATCAGAGACTTCTTGAACGTAAACATAAAAAAGGATAGAAAAACATATGTTAGCAAAAACCAGCACTAGGTGCTGGCCTTTTTTATTTCAAGAAAAGGATACTCAAGAGGGCTAAAATAGCTGGCCCACCTTGCTTTAGAATGATTTTTTTATCTGCAGTTAAGGCACCACAAGCCGCTGCTCCTATGACAAATAAAACAAAGATTGTCACGATTTCAAGGCTCTGCGAGAAATAGATTCCATAAAGAAGAAATAGACCAATCAAGGCATTGTAAATCCCCTGATTCTTGAAAAGAGAGGTTACTGATGGCCTTCCTAATTCTTCCTTATCCATGTTAAAGACACGACTGGTTGTGTCCGATTGCGTTGCCATAGTCTCCAAATAAAAGATATAAAAATGTTCGAGGGCAACAAGTGTTGCTAAAATAGTAGTAATAATTGACATCGTTTTCTCCTTAAAATTCTATTTTTTCTAGACCTGACACTAGCTTGGTCAGTAAAGTCGTCAGCTCTTTCTGCTCAGTAGGCGATAAGATGCTCTCCATCTGTTCCTTCACTTTCAAGTGATGTTTAGGCGGATTGACCAAGAGTTGATTCTTGGCTTCTTGGGTTAATTCAACTAAGACTTCTCGTTGATTGACTGGATTTCGCTCACGACTGACATAGCCCTCTGACTCTAAAATCTTGAAATGACGGGTCAGGGCTGCAGGGTCAATCTCTAACTTCTCCTGAACAGCAATTTGGTTACAAGGTGAGTTTTGCAATAAAAACTGCAGGATTTGATAGCGAGTCAAACTGATTCCCAACTGTTTCTCAAAAAGTTGTGTGATGATTTGATCTGCTAAGCGAACTTGATAAAGTAATTCGTGTATTTCTGCCATTTCTATCTCCTTGTAAATATTTGATTTATCAATGATTGATTAGTCAACTATAAGACAAATAAATTCATAATGCAAGTCTTTTGCTCATATTTATGAAACATAGACAATGTAACAAAAAGCGAAAGTCCTAGTCTGAATATACTATTCCAAGACCTCTCAAGCTTCATCAAGCTAGTAAAATAGTCAAGGATATGGATTGAAAAAGGAAGTTTTCCTTAGACGAGCATGGTAACTATAAAGCGAGGCTGAGATTTTTTGTCCCAGCCTCTTTTCTTCTAAAATCTATTGAGAACCCAATTACTAGCCTACCAAGTCCGATCTAAGGATTTCCCCCTCTTTATCGATGACAACTTCGATGGCATGGCCTGCAAAAATTTCCTCTCTATCATCATAGTAGAGGGTCAATTCCCTGTCTTCATTGATCGATAGTTCACTCAAGGAAAGAGAGTTGGTAAAATACTCTTCTGTTAACACCACATCATTTTCATCTGAATCTATCCAGTCTTGAGCTGTTTCCCAGAGTTCTTTGACAATATAGTCTTTAATCCGAGTATCTTGAACTTGGAAAGTTCCCATAAATTTCTTTAAATCATCGAAAGAACGTGGAGGGAGACTTTCATCTGTACCCGCATCAAACATAGCATGAATCTTACCACCCTCATAAGTGATAAATCCTTCAAACCAAGAATAGGCTCTGTTTAAGGTGAATTCGCCAATATCGTCTTGAATGATGACCGGTTTTTGATAGGTTTCAATCAAGGTCTCTAACCTAGCGTCTGTGGATTGGTCATCTAAGTATTCCAGCAAGTGGTAGCAGTTATTAGCTACTTCTGACATATATGGCTCTAGCTCCATGAAGGGGCGTTTTTGACATTTGATACGATGAATTTTGTAGGGTTCAAAACTAAATCCCCAATGCTTTTCTTCAAATTCTTCTGGGGTCAGGAGCCATTCCAAACGTCCCTCACGTTCAGAGAACTCCTGGGTTGCGACATTGACACTAGCTTTAAAATGAACGGACGGCATTTTACAACCATCTTTTAAAGAAGCAGCCCCATTTACATTTTGGAGGGTAAAAATCAAGAGCTCAACAATTTCTCCGCAAAATTCCTGTTCAAAATCATCTCTTGTTTTCTCAAATGGAGTTTTCAATCGATTTGTCATTCACTTCATCCTTTCTCTCTGCTTTTAATGCCTTAGTACTGTTATTTGTATACGCTTACATTTTATCATGTTTCAGATTTTATTTCACTTATAAATACTATTCTTGCAAAAAAAGAAGCCGAAACTAGATTAGTTTCAACTCCTCTTTCTATTAGTTCATCGATACGTGAACGTGGTCATAGTGGTTTTCTGTGACACTTCCACGATCTGGCATTGGATTCCAAGTGTAGGCTGGTCCATATATGCTATCGTATGGTGCATAGAAACGTTGTTTCCAGATGATATAGTTAATTCCACGGGTCGCCATGTTCTGGATCGCATAATCTGCAATTTGGTCTCCAAGAGCTGAGCTTACTGGAACCATAAAGTCAATGGCAAGACCTTTTCCGTGGTCGCCACTATCTCCAGGACGGTAGCCGCTAAATGATGTGATACCAAACAAGTTAGCAATTTCTTCTTTAAAGGCAGCCGTTTGTGGTTGTAGACCTGCATTTTCTGATTTTGAAGCTGCAATACTTGCATAATCAGGAGCTGCTGGTGCTGCATAAGTGTTTGAAGAGTGCTGACTTGGTTCTGCTTGATAGGTAACGTCTTCTGTATCAGATGCGCTTGTAGCCGTCTCTACAGCTGTTTCCTCCACTACTGGAGTTGAGTTCTCTACTACTGGGCTCGCAACTTCTGCTACAGTTTCAGTAGTAGCCTCTGCTACCGGATCTTCCGCTGGTGTTACAACTTCTGTAGTAACCTCTGCTACTGCTTCTTCTGTCGCTTGTGGTGCTACTGCTTCAACTTGAGACTCTGTTTCTTCAACTGGTTGAGTTAAATCTTCAACCTGTACAGTTTGGTCATCTACAGTGACTTGGTTAGTTGTCAAATCTGCTGTTGCAGTTGTTCCTTCGCCACCTTGAACTGTGTCAGGGGTTTGAATTTCAACTTCTGTCACTTCTTCCTCATCATTAACAGTTGTAGTAAGCACTGTCTCAGGGAAAATCAGATCAATATTGCTGATCTTGTTCAAGTTAGCAAGAACGGTCACATCCACTCCCAAAGCTTCGGCAATGGTACTTAGAGTATCTCCATACTGAATCGTATAGCTTGTTTTATTCTCATTCTTAGTAACATCGTTTTGAATTTGCTCAACACTGCGCGCTGTCCATACTAGTTCTTCTGCTTGAGTTGCCAATACAGGTGCAAAGGACAAGGCTACTGTTGATGCTAAAATAATTCTTTTCTTCATACTATCAAACTCCTTTTCAAATGTAGTACCTGTCTATCATAACACAAAGAAAATAGAAAAAAAGCCCTTTTGGGGCTATTTAACAGAACTGTACATTCGTTGTAACAAATCACATTACTTGAAATAGTTTGTTAGTTTCTTGTCATCAGGCTGACACATTCTTCTTGAAGAAAGTTCTAGAAGGAAAGTGAGCTAATATCCTCCAGATGCTCTATCTGTTGATTACAAGTTGCAGGTGAGGCAAGGAAATTGATACTCTGGATGCCACTGTTTTGGGCAAATTCTATATCCAAAGTCCGATCGCCGATATAATAAGTCTGCTGAGGATTTAATCCATACTTATCTAAAAGATAAATCGCAGCTTCTGGACTAGGCTTCCGAGCAAAGCCACTTTGATTGGTTAAAATTTCTGTGAAATAGTGGGCCAAATCCAAATTCTCCAAAATTGTAAAAGCATTGTCCCCTTTATGGGTATAAACAAACTGCTCAATTCCTTGCTGGTCTGCCCAAGCTAAGATTTCACGCGCCCCTGGCATCAGAACCACTTGAGCATTCTTCTCAGCCAAGCTCTGAGCACGAATCTGATTGAGCATATCTGCATCCAAGCCTCTTTCTTCTCCCACCTTTTCCAACAGATCTTGAACGGAAGTTTGTAGAATAAAGGCACGAACCTCAGCCTTATTATAAGGAATGTCAAACTGAGCAAAGGTCTCTTCGATTCCTGCTAAAATAGCCTCATAAGAGTCCAATAAAGTTCCATCTAAATCCCAAATAAATCCAATTTTGTTCATGTTTCATCCTTTCAAAGAGATATATTGCTTATAACGATAGCGTAGGAAAATCCAACGGAAACCATTATCCAAAAGCGTTCCTGCCCAGATACCAGGCAAGCCCCAACCAAGAACAATTCCCATCAGATACCCTGTTCCGATACGGATACACCACATTCCGATACTTGTCGCATAAAAGGGAAGTCGGGCATTTCCCAAACCTTGCCAGACAGCTGTATAAATGACCGTCCCCGTTGTCATAGGAGTCCCTAAAAGTGAAAAAAGAGTCACTAGAACACTAGCTTTGATAGCCACAGGATCACTAGTGTAAAGGTGGCTTAGGGGCATTCCGAGAGCATAGATACTAAGCGTTAAGGGCAACATGAGAAAGAAAGACAACCAAAAAGTTTGCTTACTTAGTCTGTCCACCCTTGCCCAATCATTCTCCCCAACTGCTCGAGCTACCTGCATGACTGTTGCTGTCGCAACACCAAAGGCTGGCATATAGTTAAACTGAGTCAAGACTTCACCGATTGCATTTCCTGCGACTGCCTCAGTTCCGAAAGAAACAACCAAGGCAATAATGACCACATCTCCAGCTCGCATCATGAGACGTTCTCCCGCTGCAGGTAACGCCAAGGTCAGCAAGTCTTTGTCCAGTCCAAACGTCGGTCTCATATATGGAAGTTTTAATTGTGACCACAAAATTACAACCCCGATCAAACGAGACAAAATAGTCCCCCAAGCTACACCAGCTATCCCCATATCAAGGATAAAAATGGCGACACTTGAAAAAAGGATGTTTAAAGCATTGGATAAAAAACTAACATAAAGCGGAAGTCGAGGATTGTGGGTAGCGCGAATTAAGGCTCCTAGACTAGTCATTAAGCCCAGGAGAACGATTGTTCCACCAACTAAAGATAGGTATAAGCCACCACTTTCAGCCACAGCCTGTTCAGTACCCAAAAGACCAATCATCTCTTGACCTGCAAAGATTGACAAGCCACCTAAAATTAAACTCAATAGCAAGGTTATCTTGAGAGCTTCTGTCACATGGTAGGCTAGTCTAGACTGATCTTTCTGTCCCAAACTTTTTGATATAACACTAGAAATTGCTGCTCCCAAAGCAATAAAAATAGCCTGATAAATGGTGATAATGTTTCCAGCTACAGATACACCCGAAATAGCGATTAAGCCCAGATGTGCCACCAGATAGCTATCCACCATCCCCATGAGCATCTGCAAGAAATTTTCACCCATGGCAGGTAAAGCGATGTTGAGAATGTCTTTATTTTTCTTAAACAATCCTTCCTCCTGATGAAAAGAAACTCAGTTAGTTGCCCAACCGAGTTTACTTCCTCTGTTTTAAAGTCCTAGATAAGATTCTACCGCTGCTTGCATATCTGCAGCCGCCACAGTTGTCTTGTGACGAACTGGAGCTGTTTCGAGGCCATCAACTGCAGGTGGCACTGCTACTCCTGAAATTTCGTGCAACTGAGCCAAAGCTTCAAAGTCGGTCAAGCCTGATTTCCCTGTTACAGCTTCTACTGCAACTACTGGGAATTTATATGGACTAGCGGTTGAAGCAATCACAGTCTTAGTCGCATCGCCTGTCGCCGCTTGGTATTTTTTATAAACAGCTGAGGCAACCGCTGTATGTGGATCCTCAATGTAGGCATCTGTTTGATAAACACGCTTGATTTCTGCTGCTGTTTCCGCTTCAGTCGCATACTCTGCTGCAAAAAGGTCAAGAATCTCTGCATCAAAATCTGTCAATTCATACTGACCTTGGTTATTCAAAGCATTCATGAGTTCAGCTGTCTTAACCGCATCATTTCCCAAAAGATGGAAAATCAAGCGCTCCAAGTTTGAAGAGACCAAGATATCCATAGATGGGCTAGTGGTTACCTTAAACTCACGCTTCTTGTCATAGACACGAGTTTTAAAGAAATCTGTCAAGACATTGTTGTCATTTGAAGCACAGATCAATTTACCAACTGGTAGGCCAATTTGCTTGGCATAAAAGGCAGCCAAGATATTCCCAAAGTTTCCTGTCGGTACGGTGAAGTTAACCTTGTCACCAGCTACAATCTCACCAGTTTTAACAAGCTGAGCGTAGGCATAAACATAGTAGACAATCTGTGGCACCAAACGACCAATATTCATCGAGTTAGCAGATGAAAATTGCAACTTGTTGGCCGCTAATTTTTCACGAAGAGCCACATCATTGAACATATGTTTCACGTTTGTTTGAGCATCGTCAAAGTTTCCATCAATAGCGATAACATGGGTATTTTCGCCCGTTTGAGTGGTCATTTGCAACTCTTGTACCTTGCTGACACCGTCTTTTGGATAAAAAACGATAATTTCAGTTCCTGGGACATCCGCGAATCCTGCCATAGCAGCTTTCCCAGTATCTCCAGATGTTGCTGTCAAGATGACAATCTTGTTTTCCAAACCGTGCTTCTTGGCAGCTGTCGTCATAAAGTATGGCAAGATAGACAAGGCCATATCCTTGAAGGCAATGGTTGAACCGTGGAAAAGTTCCAAGTTGTATTGGCCATCTAGTTTCACAAGAGGGGCAATAGCTGGCGTATCAAACTTGCTGTCATAGGCGTTGGTGATACAGTAGTCCAACTCTTCTGCTGTAAAATCATCCAAGAAGGCTGACAAGACAAGCTTGGCCACTTCTTGATAAGAAGCGTCTTTTAATGTGTCAAAATCCAAGTCCACCTTTGGATAGCTCACTGGAGTAAACAAGCCTCCATCTGTTGCCAAACCTTGCAAAATCGCTTGGCTGGCTGTTACTGTATTGTTCGCATCACGCGTTGATTGATAAACTAATGTCATAAATCTCTATCCTTTATCTATAGTCCTATTCATTATAACATGATTTTTCAGAAAATTCTTCCTTTATAGGAAAATTATAGGTCTAATTCTTCTTTCAAAGGCTCTAAATAGGTCATTTCTTGCTGACCTCTTATCTTAAGACCTTGCTCTGCTATCGCTAGCAAGTCTTTGGAGAACTGGACAATCCCAGCTGTTTCTTCATCTGTGAGGTGTTTCTTAGAAAATTGTCTTCTCAAAGACTTGTAGTCACGACCAAATATTTCAAAGAAAGGAGCTGTTTCTAGGTAAGCTTCAAGCTTGTCAAGATTCACCAACAAACCTAGATGAAAGGCTGCTGAAGCAAAGGTTCGGTCTAACGGCTGTGTACAAACACTACGAAATTCAACAGTCCCTCGTGTTGTCAAGTCTTGAAATTGGTAACTACGGTGCGTTTGGAAATCCTTCTCTTGAGGAGCAAGCAGAGTTTCTTTTCTATTTAGAGTATAGGCAGTAATCTCATCAGTATCTAAGTAATCTCTAGCCCGAATTGGAGAAAAATAGTAGGTTTCCCCATCACGTTCTGCTGTAAAAATCGCAGAGTGGTCTAGATAATCAAAGAAATCATCCTCATCTTTGAAGAGTTTTGAATTGACACCGACATTCTCTGGATAAATTCCATGCATGGAATCTTCCCAAAAAATATCTCGTGAAATCTGGGTGTCCCAGTCTGCTCCTGAAAACTCAGAATTGGCAAACAGGTAAGCTTTGGCTGCTTCTATCTGTGTGAAAGCATTGATAACACGTAAGTAGTTTGACTTTGAGACATCTAGCTGAACTTGACTACCACAGATAAAGGCTCCATATTGTGGGAAGTCATGCAAAGAAACGGACTCCTGATTGTTGCCCATCTTCAGATAGTCCATTAACATCTGGTAGCGTGCATAAGCCACAGGTCTATTATCATTGATATCCCAGTTCGGGTGAAGCCCCCAGCCCTGGATAGCATGATCCTTTTCGCCTAATTTTTCCTGAATGACCTTCATATAAGCTTGAAATCGTCCTTCGACCTCTTGGATTTTCTGGGCTCTACCAAAGGCAAACTCCAAAGTCGTGTAGGAAACCTCAAACAAAATTCGGTCTTGACTGATCGGTTCTACAAGTTGAATCGGATTGCCCTCCTGGTCTACCTTTTCAACTTCCAGACTGAGAACATCAACCAAAAAATGCATCAAGTCCTTGCTGACTTCAATATCTGTAGGTTGACCTTTCGTATGAACGATAGGAAACCCCAACTCAATACCGATGTAGAGATCTGGATTTTCTTTGATATTTTTTAAATAGCGGTCTTTTAATAACTGAACTGAAGGGGACATACATACCTCTCATTCTAACTTCTCATACTAGAAAACAAATTACTCTCTATTATACCAAAAACTCCTAGAGAAGGACCTTAGAAAATCTGTTTGCAAGCTCGCTCCCTAGATTTAAGACCAAATAACTTCCTCATTATATGAAATTTTATGACAAGACGTCAGATATCATTGTTCAATTTTCACAGTCTCATCAACCGGTTAAGCGATTACATATATTTTTACATCAAATACCTTGTACTATATTGAATATAGTGATATAATTCACATATAGACAAAAAAGAGGGCAGTTCAAATTCGACTTCACTTGAATCATGAGTCAAGGCAAGCCCCTTTTCCTCTGCACCTCAACTACTAACCAAGGAGGATAGCTATGAAAGCTGTTGTTGTAAATCCAGAAAGCACTGGTGTTGCTATTGAAGAAAAAGTGCTCCGTCCGCTCGAAACTGGGGAAGCACTTGTTGAAGTTGAGTACTGTGGTGTTTGCCACACAGACCTCCACGTTGCCCATGGTGACTTTGGAAAAGTTCCAGGACGTGTTCTCGGTCACGAAGGGATCGGTATCGTTAAAGAAATCGCCCCTGATGTTAAGAGCCTCAAAGTTGGCGACCGTGTCAGCGTAGCTTGGTTCTTTGAAGGCTGTGGTATGTGTGAATACTGTACAACTGGACGCGAAACTCTTTGCCGTACAGTAAAAAATGCTGGCTACTCAGTAGATGGTGGTATGGCAGAACAATGTATCGTAACTGCAGATTATGCCGTTAAGGTTCCAGAAGGTCTCGATCCAGCCCAAGCTTCTTCAATTACTTGTGCCGGTGTTACTACCTACAAGGCTATCAAAGAAGCAAAAGTTGAGCCAGGTCAATGGGTTGTCCTCTATGGTGCTGGAGGGCTGGGTAACTTAGCTGTTCAATATGCTAAAAAAGTATTCAACGCTCACGTTATCGCAGTAGATATTAACAACGATAAACTTGCTCTAGCTAAAGAAGTTGGTGCTGATATCGTAATTAATGGTCTTGAAGTCGAAGATGTCCCAGGTCTTATCAAAGAAAAAACAAACGGTGGTGCTCACTCAGCTGTCGTAACAGCTGTATCAAAAGTTGCCTTTAACCAAGCAGTTGACTCTGTTCGTGCAGGCGGTCGTGTAGTAGCTGTCGGACTCCCTTCAGAAATGATGGATCTAAGCATCGTCAAAACAGTTCTTGACGGTATTCAGGTCATCGGTTCTCTCGTTGGAACACGTAAAGATTTGGAAGAAGCCTTCCAATTTGGTGCTGAAGGTCTGGTTGTACCAATCGTTCAAAAACGTCCTGTCGAAGATGCCATTGCTGTCTTTGATGAAATGGCTGCCGGTACCATCCAAGGTCGTATGGTTCTAGACTTTACTCATTAAGATAAATAATAAATGCCAAAACGAGGTAGGGACAGAAAATCCCACCTCGTTTTTTTAGCAATAATACTCTTCGAAAATCAAATTCAAACCACGTCAGCTTCGCCTTACCGTACTCAAGTACAGCTTGCGGCTAGCTTCCTAGTTTGCTCTTTGATTTTCATTGAATATAACATTTTGATACGACAACTAATTGGACTTGGGGCATTTTTTAGACGCCCAAGAGCACTAGTGAAGAAAACGTCATTTTTCTAGACAAATTCTACAAGCAAACAGCGGATTATTGAAACATCAGGGACCGGGACTAGAAAGTCGTGAGTTAATTCATCGACCTCTGTCCACCCATTTTTTATATTAAATTTTTTTACCATTTTATAGACGATTTTACAAAAGGTTTATATATCAATATCTGTAAAGATAAAGCTTTGAGATTTTTTTCACTCTTTATTATAATTAGTTGCTTTTTTTCTGAAAACGATTTATACTTAAGGAGTCTTAAAGTTTTCTTAAACTACAAGTCAAACATTTTATAAGGAGGAATGACAATAATGAGTATCGGAATCATTATTGCGAGCCACGGTGAATTTGCTGCGGGTATTCATCAGTCAGGATCTATGATCTTTGGTGAACAAGAAAAGGTTCAAGTTGTAACCTTTATGCCAAACGAAGGTCCAGATGATTTATACGCCAAGTTCAACAATGCTGTGGCTGCATTTGACGCAGAAGATGAGGTTCTAGTCTTGGCTGACCTTTGGAGTGGTTCTCCATTTAACCAAGCTAGCCGCGTAATGGGAGAAAACCCTGAGCGTAAATTTGCCATCATCACAGGACTTAATTTACCGATGTTGATCCAAGCTTACACAGAGCGCCTTATGGACGCTGCTGCTGGAGTGGATAAAGTCGCTGCAAACATCATTAAAGAGGCCAAAGATGGCATCAAGGCTCTTCCAGAGGAGCTAAACCCAGCTGAGGAAGTTGCAACTGCTGCAGCTGCTCCAGTTGCCCAAGCTGCTATTCCAGAAGGAACTGTTATCGGAGACGGTAAATTGAAAATCAACCTTGCTCGTCTTGACACACGTCTTCTTCACGGGCAAGTCGCAACTGCTTGGACTCCAGATTCTAAAGCAGACCGTATCATTGTTGCTTCAGATAACGTTGCAAACGACGAACTACGTAAAGAGTTGATCAAACAAGCTGCTCCTAACAGAGTGAAAGCTAACGTTGTTCCAATCAAAAAATTGATTGAGGTTGCAAAAGATCCTCGTTTTGGTAACACACACGCCCTTATCTTATTTGAAACACCTCAAGATGCCCTTCGTGCTATCGAAGGCGGTGTGCCAATCAAGACTCTTAACGTTGGATCAATGGCTCACTCAACTGGTAAAACAATGATCAACAACGTATTGTCAATGGACAAAGATGACGTTGCTACATTTGAAAAAATGCGTGATCTTGGTGTTGAATTTGACGTACGTAAAGTGCCAAACGACACTAAAAAAGATTTGTTTGACTTGATTAGCAAAGCTAACGTTCAATAATTAAAACTAAATAGAAAAGGAATAAAACCATGTCAGATATTTCATTCATTTCTGCTATCTTGGTTGTAGTTGTTGCCTTCTTCGCAGGTCTTGAAGGTATCCTCGACCAATTCCAATTCCATCAACCAATCGTAGCATGTACCCTTATCGGTCTTGTAACTGGTAACCTCGAAGCAGGGGTTATGCTTGGTGGATCACTTCAAATGATCGCCCTTGGTTGGGCTAACATCGGAGCTGCCGTAGCTCCTGACGCTGCTCTTGCCTCTGTTGCTGCTGCAATCATCATGATCAAAGGTGGTAACTTTACTACTGAAGGTATCGCAGTCGCAACTGCAACTGCAATCCCTCTTGCCGTAGCTGGACTTTTCTTGACTATGATCGTTCGTACAATCTCAGTTGGTTTGGTTCACACTGCTGACGCTGCTGCTAAAGAAGGAAACATTGCTGCTGTTGAACGCGCTCACTACTTTGCCCTTGCTCTTCAAGGTCTACGTATTGCTATCCCAGCTGCACTCTTGCTTGCAATGCCAACTGAAGCCGTTCAAGGCGTATTGGAACTTATGCCAGAATGGCTTAAAGGTGGTATGGCTGTCGGTGGTGCTATGGTCGTTGCCGTTGGTTACGCTTTGGTTATCAACATGATGGCTACTCGTGAAGTATGGCCATTCTTCGCTATCGGTTTTGCTCTTGCAGCAATCTCTCAATTGACTTTGATTGCCCTTGGTGTCATCGGTGTTGCCCTTGCCTTCATCTACCTCAACCTTTCTAAACAAGGCGGAAACGGTGGCGGAGGAGCTGCAACTTCTAACGATCCAATCGGTGATATCCTAGAAGACTACTAGAAAGGGGAACAATCATGGCTGAAAAAATTCAATTATCAAAATCAGATCGCCAAAAGGTTTGGTGGCGTTCACAATTCCTTCAAGGTTCTTGGAACTACGAACGTATGCAAAACTTGGGTTGGGCTTACTCTTTGATCCCAGCTATCAAGAAACTTTACACTAAAAAAGAAGACCAAGCTGCTGCTCTTGAGCGTCACCTTGAGTTCTTCAACACTCACCCATACGTAGCTGCTCCAATCATGGGGGTTACTCTTGCACTTGAAGAAGAACGCGCAAACGGTACTGACATCGATGACGCTGCTATCCAAGGTGTTAAGATTGGTATGATGGGACCTCTTGCTGGTATCGGTGACCCAGTCTTCTGGTTTACAGTACGTCCTATCCTCGGTGCCCTTGGTGCATCACTTGCTGCGACTGGTAATATCGTCGGACCACTTCTCTTTTTCTTTGGATGGAATGCTATCCGTATGTCTTTCCTTTGGTATACACAAGAGTTTGGTTACAAGGCTGGATCTGAAATCACTAAAGACATGTCAGGTGGTATCTTGAAAGACATCACTAAAGGAGCTTCAATCCTTGGTATGTTCATCCTTGCCGTTCTTGTACAACGTTGGGTATCTATCAACTTCACTATCAACCTTCCAGGTAAACAATTGTCAGAAGGTGCCTACATCGTCTTCCCAGAAGGTCCTGTTACAGGTGGAGAATTGAAGGGTATTCTTGGTCAAGCACTCAGCGGATTGAGCTTGGATAGCGTTCAACCACAAACCCTTCAAGGACAGTTGAACTCATTGATTCCAGGATTGATGGGACTTCTCCTTACTTTCCTATGCATGTGGTTGCTTAAGAAAAAAGTATCTCCAATCACAATCATTCTTGCCCTCTTTGTAGTTGGTATCGCAGCTCGTTTCTTCGGTATCATGTAATCTCGACGAGAATGTATAAACAAAAAAAGAATCAGGTTTATCACCTGATTCTTTTGGCTCTTTGTCAAATAGTGTTGATGAAGAACCTAATGAAAAAAGAATCCAACAAAAATTGGACTACCTGTCTCCGGTTGAATACCGAAGACGGTAGCCCTAGGGTGTTTTTATTAAATTCTCACTTTTTGGGGTCAGTCCCTAAGCCTGATAGTAATTTTTTGTTCATACTATTCTCCTACTAATATTTTATGAATATATTAATACATATATTGTTATAAGATGTAGATATTGTTGCTAATATCAAATATTTCTATTTGATCTTCTCATAAATATATACATGTTAATATATTAAAATCTTTAAGTATTTATAACTATAGTTCCTTAATTTTCCCAGTAAAAAAACGAAAGGCACCACAAGTTATTTATGTGTTTTCTTTAAACGATTCATGTACTTCTGTCGCAACTTCTCACCCGCCTTTAATTGCGGTTACGATAGATTGAGGACCTAAATATGCATCACCTATTATTAGTTCATTTCTATTGGACTCTGATGTTGACCGAAAGTCAAATTTTTACCTTTCATCTAGAACACTAAAGTCTACTTTTGTTCAATTGCTGCAACGACAAGGTCACATGGAATAATATGTTCACTACCTGCCAGTTCATGCGTTGATCTTCTTCCACTTTCATCAGGTTCACCAAGTTCCATTGTAATAACTTTTACACCAGTTACTTTCCCACTCTCATCACGCAATACTTCTTTAATATTCTCTAAGAAATGGAATGTAACACCTTCATTGTGTACATCTTTGATTTGTAGTGTAGCTTCTAGTATATTGTTCATATGGTCATCATCCTTTTGTTTTAGGTTTAAGCGCTTTTAATATAATGGATGTTGGCCTTTTTGTATACACTAAAATAGGGTTGGTGGAAAAATTCCATCAACCCTAAAAATTATAGAACCACACAAAACCCTGACCATCTCTGGTCAGGGTTTTGTATTTCAAAAATTATTCTGTAAATTCTATAGTTACTTTTACTTCAGAATCCATTGAAGAAAATATTGTTTTATAATAATTGATTGCAGATTCTTTAATTTCACTCTTAAATTTATCTAAATACTCTGCTTGTTTATCACTAGAAAGTTGGTTTGTGACCAATTTCCCAGTATCAACATCTTCTGTAGTCCCACTTAACAACTCTCCATGATTATCATACAAATTGTAAGGATTATCTTTTGAAAGTTCCACACCAATTACTTCAAATTTTGGAACAATAACCTTATATTCTTTTTCACCTATTTGTTCAACCTTTACACTACTTTTAATCCCAAATTTAGCGTTATAATTTAAAATTACTAATGCTGTTTTTTTAGAGAACGGCACATCATGCCCAAAAACTTGAGTTGTATTTGTTTTAGTAATAATTTCATTAATTCCCGCATTCAAAAATACAACTTCATTCACTTTTTCAATACTTTCGATATTAATTGACGATTTGACTTCTGATTTTTGTTCCTTAGGTAAGAAAAATAGCACTCCAATAGCTATAATAGCTATTAATACCACATTCAATAGTACACTAAACATATTAACTTTCTTCTTTAATATAGACAAGATAAAAAAACCTCACTTTAAATAATCTATCTAAAGTTTACACTTTCTAAAGAAAACAGTCAATATTTTTTCGTACTATCTTCTAAAATTAATTGTACCTATTAAAAATGAAATTAGTTTGTTGCATTTGATTTTATTTTTTGAACACCAAATCCATTTAAAATTGAGTGCTATTTTGAGCACTAAAAAAGGGCTCTTTGTCAAATAGTGTTGATGAAGAAATTTAGGAAGGGATTAAGCAACTAATTGTTGCTTAATTCCTTTTTGTTTTGGGCCAAACATTTTTGTTATTAAAATAATCCTATTTCTAAAATGGTAATAGTTTCTAAAGCCGTAGGCATTTCTTTTAAGCACTTTTATTTTATTGTTTATTCCTTCAATAGGGCCATTTGTTCTAGTTGGATACTCACAAGTATTTTGAATATATGGCAAGTAAGTCATAAGAGTCTTTAACACTCTTTTTAAACCAGGAGATAGGTCTAATTGCGTAGCTGCTTCAATCGTTTCCTTGAATTCTATATAATCTCTATCCTGTATACATTCACGAAGTGAATGTACAACCTCATAATCATTTTTAAGAGATGGATTTTTTTCTAAGATATAATCTACGATTCCTTTACTTGTTATGAAGCTTTCAAAAAGCTTATAACGATTATATTTATAGTTCTGAAGTTCATTAGGGTTCTTTAAAATTAACTTCCAATAATGTTTTAACTTTCGATATAATTTAGGATTTTTATAACGATGCTGATTCATGATACGTACCCGAGTTCAATTTAATTCTCTATTCAAGGCTTGTACAATGTGAAAAGGATCAATGATAATTTTTGCGTTAGGAAACATTTCTTTTATTAATTGAATGTATGGCAACTACATATCGATGGAGATAGTTTTCACCTTTAATCTAGTCTTAGGCTCAAAACGATAAAAATATTGTTTCAAACTGTAAGATTTTCTATCTCGTACAACATCGACCAACTTGTGTGTAGTGCTATCACAAATAATGAAGCTCATATTGCTATCGGAAGATTTAACAGATTTAAATTCATCAAAACACAAATGCTCAGGTAAATCATGTAATGGTTTAATCGTTAATAATCGTGCTGTATCATCTATGATACGTCTAACGGTATGAATTGAAACATTTGTTTCTTTGGCAATATATGTTTCAGATACTGTTTCACTTATTTTGCCTTAATTTCATTTTTTAATCGTTTCGAGATATGACAGTATTTTTCTACAATTCGACTAGTATCTGCAGTAAATGAAGAACCACATTCTCTACAGAGAAACCTCTGCTTTCGTAGCTTTAAGTAGGCCGGAAGGCCTGAAACAGAACAGAGAGTGATACGAGAAGTTTTCGTCCCGTTTTTAACAATATTGTTATTTTGGCTAACGCACCCACAAACGGCACATAATTATGGTTTATGCGTATATGTAGCTGAATAAAATAAAGATTTTCTATTTTTAAATATCTTCTCTTGAACTTTATCATCCCAAATAATGTTTTTATCTTTGATTTGTAGCGTAGCTTCTAGTATATTGTTCATATGGTCATCACCCTTTTGTTTTAGGTTTAAGCGCTTTTAATATAATGGATGTTGGCCTTTTTGTATACACTAAAATAGGGTTGGTGGAAAATTTCCACCAACCCTAAAAATTATAGAAACATTCTTTTTATATCTCATTTATTCTGCCAAGGCACCCATTGGATCCCATGGTGCAAGGACGATTGGTTCTGCTTCGTAAGCAGCTCGTTCTTCTTCTGTTAGCAATTCCTTACGAACAACAATTTGGTAAGTGTACTCGTCCATCCAAGCATCTGAAGCAACAAAGTAACCATCTGTACCAACCTTGTCTCCCCATGAGTTTTCAACTTTCCACTTGACTGATTTACCGTTTTCGTCCAAATCAACACCTGTTAAGACCATAGCATGAGTCATCAAGCTTTCGCTGTAGTCCAAACGTCCAGCCTTATCTTGAGTGAGTTGAATGTCCATACTTGATTCAAAGTCATAAACATCTGTCGCAAGGATTCCGGCTTTACGGTTGCTTAGCTGGCCGACATCTGAACCAAACCAGACAGTTTCTCCTGTCTGCATTTGGGCAATCGCCAATTCTTTCAAGCGTTCCATCGGTACGTTGATGTAGCGAACTGCACGGCTACCAACGACATTTCCCAACATCTCAACTGTGTAAGATTTACCGTAAGGTTTGTCAGCAGTTGGAGCATTGATCACAGAAACGTAGTCTTCTAGTGGAAGGTCAACGTATTTCTTGTAAAACTCTTGTGGCGTGATGCCTTTTTCGCTTTGGTAGTTGTTATCCTTATCGCGATAAGCAAAGTCAAATTGACGTGGTGGAAGTCCTAGTGACATAGCAAGGAAGTTAAAGATTTCTTGCAAGAGGTCTTCTTTTTTAGCTTGAACAGCTGCTTGATCTGCACCAGAAGCCAAGAGGTCACGCAAGATTTGAGCGTCTTGACGGAGCAATTTGTTAAGGATGGCATTGAGCTCACGGCTGCTGCTAGATGAAACAGACTCTGGATAAACAGACTTAGGAACGACACCATATTTCTCAAAGAGAGAAACTACCATATCCCATTGTCCACCATCTTGTTGTGGAGTTTGGAGTAGGAAGCTAACCTTGCGGCTTGTCAATTCTTGGTCAGCTGTCACAATGACTTGCTCCAAGAACCAGTTAGATTTTTCATACTTGTCCCAGAAGAAGGTGTGGGCTTGTGACAATTCAAAGTTTTCAAGTTTGTATTGAGAGATGAGTTTGTGGCGGAAAGTATTAAGGGCTGCAAACATCCAGCAACGACCAGATGCTTTCTGGTTAGTGACCTTGTCCTTAGTCAAGTCAAGTGAGAAAACAGGTGTGTTGTCTACATGGCTTTGACGACGCTCAAGGGCTGCAAAAATTCCATTGTGGCTAGCTGCATTTTCGATAGCTTGGTATTTTACATTTGCTTCATAGTTGGCAAATAATTTATCTGTAAATGATTCTTGAATCGCGTTCATAAAATCCTCCTTTTATTCTACAGTCTATTATAACTCTTTTCACAAAGGAAGCAACCAAAAACTGAAAAAGGCAAGGATATTTTCCTCACCTTTTTCAACGATTACACAGTTTACCCAACACTTTCGAGTAAGCCTTCTAATTCCTCTTTAGTTAAGCGACGCCATTCCCCACGCTTTAGATTTTCATCCAAGGTCAAAGTTCCCATGGTCAGACGTTGCAAGTCCACCACTTCCTTGCCACAGTATGCTACCATCCGTTTAATCTGGTGAAATTTCCCTTCTGCAATGGTCACTCGGACCAGGCTTTGATCCTTTTCCGTATCGATCGACACAAGCTCCAGCTTGGCAGGCTGACAGGTAAAGTCCTTGAGGGGAATACCTTGCGCAAATGTCTCAACATCTGCATCTGTCATGATTCCCTTGACCTGCGCCAGATAAGTCTTATCCACATGGCGTTTAGGTGAAAGGAGAGCATGAGCCAGCTTGCCATCATTGGTCAAGAGTAAAAGTCCATGCGTATCAATATCCAAACGCCCCACCGGGAAAACTTCCTTAGCATGTGCATAGTCATCCATTAAATCCAAGACTGTCTTGTGTTTAGGATCTTCAGTCGCTGAGATAACCCCCTGAGGCTTGTTCATCATGTAGTAGACAAACTCCTCGTAGTCTAGCTTTTGCCCATCAAAGCAAATCTCGTCTGTCTCTTCATCAATTTGTAGCTTTGCAGATTTTTCTTTCTTGCCATTGACCGTCACGCGCCCAGCCTTGAGAAGGTTTTTGACCTCAGTCCGACTCCCGACAGCGCAGGCTACTAAAAATTTATCTAATCTCATAAAGCTATTATATCATGAAAAAGCATAGACTTAGAACAAAAAATAAGCCGCCTGATTGGGCGACTTTATTTTATAGGGAGATTATTATGAAAAATTTTTAGGAGTTAAAGTTAAGGTCTTCTTAACTTATGCTTATAGTATAAGCTAGATTCCTAAAAGTTTTCTTAAAATATTCTCCTAAAACTTAAATTTCTTTAAATAATCACTTTTAAAGTCAATCATTCTCGCCAGAAATCAAAGCTTACGCAAAAGTTAAGGCCATAAAGAGGATAAGCATCATAAACAAGGCTAAGCTAACAAGCAAGGTTAAGACTTTAACAAGCGTATTACTTTGCCAATAACTGGGCTTTCCGATATTGCTGGTAGCATCAGTAGAGAAAATTTGAGTTTGTCGTGGTTGTATCGTTACAAGAATGATTAAGGAAATAGCTAAAATAATGGTTAAAATTATCAATAATTCAGTCATTTAACTACCTCAAAAGCCCTATTAAAGTAAACAGCAAACCAATCAAAATGATGAATCCTAACAAGAAAGAGAAGGTTTTACTAATTTTTTCACCACGTGTGGCTTTTTCTTTTTTGATGGGTTCTTGTTTCATCTCTTCCATGCGGCCTTCAACATCCTGATAAAATAGATCTTTTTTAGTCATGTCTTTCTCCTAAAATGATTTCCATCCTCTCCTGATACATAATTGGATCCACATAATTGGCATGGTAACCCTGTTCTCCAAGAGCTCGTCCCATCTCCTTAACGTTAGAAAGAGCTAAATCAATAGTTTGAATCATGCCGTCAACTGCTTCCTTAGCAAAAATATGACTTGGAGCTGTATAGCGACGGTTATGGGCAGTTTCTTCAAAAGCTAGGACCAGTTGGTTGTGTTCAAAGGCCTGACGAACAGCCTGGAGAAGTTCATTACCATAGTTGATATCCAAGTAGATATCTGATAGTTGATAGAGATCTTGAATCTTTTGGGGACTGGCATTTTGATAGAGTACAACATTCGGGTAGCGTAGCATATCCATCAACTTTGCTGACATTTCTGTCACTGCCGCGATTCGGAAAGTGACCCTTGGTAAACTCTCCACCAATTTTTCGACTTGCTCTAGTTGATCCGAATTGGTCACTATCAGGGCATCAGGTCGAACAAAATTATCACGCTTAAAGTGATAATAATAGCCTAAGTGACTAAACTTATGATGGAATTTTGCATCCGTCAATTGCAGAGCGCGTTCATAAGTCGCATAATCTGGAATGATAATGGTCTTAGCTCGAAGCTGGTCATTCTCCAAAATCAGTTGCATATTTCCTGGTATATCATCATGTAGTGGTTCTTGCCAAACTAGGATATCCTGACCTGATTTTTCTGGAAAATGGAAAGAAGTCAAAAACGAAGTAGATAAGCTATTAAAGAGAAGGTGGTCAAGATTCACATTCAAACCTTGCAAGAAGTCTATGATAAAGGCTACTCGACCAGAAAAATGGCGCAAGCCTTGCCCTTCCAAGGTCAAAAGAATATCACCTGTGACATGGTTTTCCAAAATAACTTCCTTTTGTTCTACATCCCTATAGGAAGTCATAATAGCTTGGCCAGAAGCATCAAAGGTGGTCTTAGCAAAGCAAGATCCAAAACGATTGTAGTGATCTACCTGAAAAATCCGACCTGCTGGTGTTTTCCATTCGACTTTTTTTACCAAACGAGCCTGTAAACCATCTGCAAAATGTATCACTGCTCGTTCTTGATTGAGATCATTGATAGTCCCAAATTGATTATTACCAGCAATCTCCCAAAAATCTGGGACAGGAACTTGGTTAAAGTACAAGGGTTTACCACTGTCATAACCCAAATAATAGGTGAAGGGTGAGACAACTCCATCTGGTAAAAATCCATCGGGTTCAATAACTACAGCCAAATCAGACAGTCCTGCTTCAGTCAGACTATAGTGCAAATCTTGGCTTTCTTGACTGTATACATCAAATAACTGAATCATCCACTACCTCCTTGATTGTTTTTTCCCATGTATTCAGAATCTCTTGAGTTAAGAATTTCTCAGCAATCTGGTAAGACTTTTCTCTCATACTTTCCAAACGATTTTCCAAATACAATTGGCAAATCTTTTCTGCATAAGCTTTCTTGATTTCATCTTCGACATGGTCAGATGAGCTTGGAATCAAGTAGCCATTTTCGCCATCTTCGATGAAGGTTTGATTTCCATAAGGAACATCAAAACCAATCAGTGGCAAACCTGAACCAATCGCTTCCATGAGTGTTAAGCCAAAGCCTTCACTTGTAGAAGCAGTTAGATAAACTTCATACTGTGAATAGATTTGAGAAAGTTCGGCATGTCCCTTAAGTTTAATATACTCTTCTGCCTGACCTGCAGCGATAAGCTCATGAAGACGTCCTTCTTCGCCACCACTACCGTAGATATCAAAGGTTAATTCTGGCAACTCCTTATGAGCCTCAATCACAGCCTTGACAAGCCAATCAATATGCTTTTCCTTAGCTAGACGCGAAGCTGTAATGAGAGAAAATGCTTTACGACTCTCTTGTGGTTTTGTTAATTGATCTACACTTCCAACTGGAATGGTCACAATCTTAGGAGTATGCGAGGTATAGCGAGTAAACTGCTGTTCTAAGACTTCTTTTTGACGATCCGTTGAAACGATAAAGAGATCGACCTTATCTGCATTGGTAAATTGATAGTCATAATAGTTGTTCCAAAGGATATAATCATCATTGGTCGCATTTTCACTGTAATGCTCCGCATGAACAACCACTGCTAGATGCGCCGCTTGCGCTTCTTCAAAGACCACCTGACCAATCCCTGTCTCACGATCTAAAATTACTAAATCTGATTTACTTAACTGAAGTGTCTGCATGAAATAACGAATCAAGGCAGGCTTCCCGTATAAAATGCGATCCTTGAAACGGTAGACTTCCTCGGTCCCTTGATTCATGAACATCTCATAAGCCGGAGTCCCATCTTCATTGTAGAAGGTTCTTTGGTAGAGGGTCGCTACATTGTCTTTAGGAGCAAAATATTCTGTGCAGTAGCGTGTGTAAGAGAAGTAATCTTTGCGGATCAATTTACCAGCATACACATACTCCACATGTTGAACAAAATCTTTTTCCTCATCTACCAAATAACAAGTGATAAACTTGTCTTCATCTGAGAAGAAGATTCGTTCAATTTTCCCATTTCGTTCACGACGGCTTTCTACGCCTTCAAAATAAGCTAACACATCATCTACCGTCACACTGGTCGGTGCAATTTTGATATCTGTAAAGTGATTGTAAAGCCAGATGACTTGATCGTCATCAAAGCCGATATTTGCGGTTAGGTGCTGGATATTATCTCCCAAAATCATATCTGTAAAGATAAACTTCGACGGCAGATTCAGGCTGCGAAAAATACCCGCACGATAAGCCTGGGCATATTCAACACCACTGCTGGCCCAACCAATTCCTAAATTTATATTGTAAATTGTCATATTGTCCCCTTTTTATGGAAAATAAGCCATAATTTCCCCATCAGGTGAAATGTCTACTCGACTCAATAAAAGATTTCGAACCATATCCTTCTTGACCTGCCTTTTCATTTCTTCGAATCCATGATAGGCTTCTTGGTAATACTCGACAATAGGATTCTTTTGAGCAGCTGACTGCCCACCAATCGCTAGACTCAGTTGTTGAAGGTAGTCCACCTGTTCTACCCAGTTATCATCTATGGCCTTTAACAAGGCTAAACGCTGAAAATCTGAAAAGAAGTCATGAGTTTCAAGAAGCGTTCGTTTCTCTTGTAGACTTTTTTGGATGGTTGTCTCTAAAACTCGTCTAATGGCTTCCTTATCTGTCATATCCAACTCGCGAGGAACTGCATGATAAAGAAAACTGATATTTTTAACGATAAAATGATAGAGTTCCTCTCTACTTTCAAATGCTTCTTCTGACAAGCTTTTTTTTATGAATTCATCTAGTACATCCACAACAAAACCATCTAGATCCTCGGTACCATCAATCAAACGGTTTCTTTGACTATAAACCATCTCTCTTTGGATATTCATACTCTCAGCATACTCTAAGGTTTGCCTTCTTGATGATCTAGCAGCGCTATCGCTTGCCTTCTGCGCTTTTTCTACTAATTTTCGATAGCGTCTTCCTTCTAAAAGTTCTGGGCTTATCTGTTTATTTACGGTATAGTCCTTATACATCTTATGTACCCAAGAAGGACCAAACTTCTTGATCACATCATCTTCCAGTGACACAAAGAATTTTGATAGCCCAGGGTCTCCCTGTCGCCCAGAACGTCCTCTAATTTGTAAGTCAATACGCTTACTATCCATCCGTTCTGTACCAATTACAACTAGACCGCCAAGTTCAGCAACTCCTGGACCAAGTTTAATATCAGTCCCACGACCGGCCATAGAAGTCGCAACTGTCACAGCTCCCATACGACCCGACTCTGCAATCATCTGAGCTTCACGCGCTGCATTATGGGCATTTAAAACGTTATGAGCAATTCCTTCACGTAATAATAGGGAGGAGTAAAGTTCAGACATTTCTACGGATCCGACAAAAACCAATAAAGGATTACCTTTTTCATGATAATATTTAATTTCAGCAAGCGATGCATACACTTTTTCAGGTAGGGTAACATAGAGATTATCTGGATAATCGATTCGCTGATTCGGACGATTTGTAGGAATTTGAATCACTGACATGCCATAAGTTTCTAAAAACTCTTTCTCTGCAACCTTTCCTGTCCCAGTCATCCCAGAGATTTTTTTAAACTTCTTAAATAAGCTTTGGTAGGTAATGGAGGCCATCGCCCGTGTTTCTTCAGACAAGGGAACGTGCTCTTTTGCCTCAATGGCTTGGTGTAAACCACCCTGTAATTTGGTCATTTCTAATAAACGACCTGTACTTTGATCTAGCAGCACCAGCTCTTCGTCTTTCTCGCCCTTACGAATAATATAATCTTTATCCCTTTTAAACATGGTATGAGCTCGTAGTGCAAAGGTCAAGTGTCTTGCTAGTACACCATGTTCTTCGGAATAGAGGTTATCAATACCCAAAAAACTTTCTGCAGTTCTAGCACCCTTAGTAGTGAGCCATACCTCTTTTTTCTCATCTTTAAAGATATAGTCTTGACCCTCAACTAGTGTTGTCATCAAGGTATCAATAATTCCATAAAAATTGGATTGTACCCTCGGTGAACCTGAAATGACCAAAGGAGTTTGAGCACTGTCCAGCAACACTGAATCTACCTCATCTACGATAACAAAGTTAAATTCTGGCATATACTTTTTATCTTCACTGGAGGCTAGATTATCAACCAAATAGTCAAAACCAAGACCGCTATTGGTAGTATAAATAATATCCGCTTTATAAATTTCCTGCTTATCCTCAGCCGTTAACTCTTCATCCTCGTCTTCAGAAAAAGGAATACGAATGGTCAAACCTAGGAACTCATAGACCTGTCCCATCTCCTCTGCATCACGCTTGGCAAGATAGTCATTTGTAGTCACTAGCATAACACCTTGCCCTGATAAAGCATTGAGATAGACTGGCATCGTAGCGGTCAGAGTTTTCCCCTCGCCCGTATTCATCTCCGCAACATTCCCTTGGTGAATGACAATTCCCCCCATGACCTGTACATCGTAGGGAAACATTCCTAAGATTCGTTCATCAGCCTCTCTGACAACTGCAAAAGCTTCTACCAGAAGATCATCTAAAGTTTCTCCAGCAGCCAATCTCTCTTTAAATTCTTGAGTTTTTCCTGCTAATTCAGCATCTGTTAGCGAAGCCATCTCATCTTTTTTTAGATTGATTTGATGCAAGATTTTTTTCACCTTGCTCAACTGTCTATTATTTTTCCACATCTTGTTCAGAATAGTCCTCTTCTATTGAAAATGAATGAAAGTCAACTGATTGAAAGCCTGCGCTCAACAGTTGTACTTTGTAATGATAGGCGTCTTCAGGATAAGTAAAGGTGAAATCAAAGTTTTTTTCTATTACTTGACCAACTTGCCTATCATAACGATTCATAAAAATGAGTCTAAAATATAAACCATTTTGAGGTTGAACAGTCATCTGACTAGCTAAACGGTAACGATGTCCCCTTTTCAAAAGAGGTAATGTCGGGGTTAAGCGATTCCCTTGAAAGTTAAAACTTGAGGTCCACTCATGAATCATCGTACCAGAATTCATCATACTATTTTCAAAATAAATATGATTACGTGAATGATATATAACGACTGAACCATATAAAAAACTATTCTCTTTCAAGTCACCTAAACTGGCTCCCTTAAATTCTCCCCAATAAATCTCTTTATTCCGTTTGATAATCATTAAAACTTTCTCCCAAAATCTTGCTCTAATATCATCTTATAAAAATTCATGAACCAAGTTATAGTTGTATCATTATCATCGTTATGTCGACCCGAGGTTCCTTTTACCATAATACGAGCTCCCATATGATAGAGGTTTTCAACTAAGTCATCATAGGCACGTGGATCATAGTCTTCCTCTTTCATATAAGAAAGTCCAAAAATTGTTTGACTAAAATCTGCCTGTTTAAAAGGAGTCCAGAAACGATCATCCAAAGCTCTCATAGCATCTAAGCTAGCCTCCCCCTTAGAATGATGACGTAAAATATCAAAGGCAGTTGGGAAAAGGCCTGGTGCCTCAAGCCTGCCTCTCTCTGCTATCAATCCAAGATTGGTCAAGGGTTTTGACACAATAACAGCTCGAGGTTCAAAGAAAGAACTGTAATACATAGCACCATAGGTTCCCATAGATATCCCCGAAAGGATTAACTCTTTATTTGAAAATCCTAATAAATCCAAATATTTTTGAATGACATTTCTAACGCCATTTTCTAGGCAATCATCACCCAAGTAGAAGGCTCCTCCATCTATCCGAGGATCTTGAAAAAGAATGAAAGGTGTACCAAGAGATCTCATCATTCCGAAACCTTCAAATCCTTCCGCACGTCGATAACCAGAGAAATAGATATTCAAAGGTGGCTTAAAGTCTCCTGGATAGAAAAAGTAATTGATTTCCTCACGCTTTTCATTATGAATGATTCCCCCACCAAGAACATATTTACCAAATTGGTAGCGCGTCAAACGCTGGTGAAGAGCTCCTATTTTCAGACATCCTGCTCCTCTAGCTTCTAAAGAGACACTGATAAATGAAGAAAAATCATCATCCAGTACCAGAGCTGCCTTCATATCTTCAACTGTGAAAACTCGTTCTTTAACAAAGTTAGCAGTGGAGCCATCTTGGATATTTCGAACAATCAGACGAATATCACAAGTCCAATCTTTCTCATATTCGAGCCAAAGTTCGACTGGGTTAAATTCGCTAGCTCGGATATTATACTTCCAACTAATTAAGGGGCGAAAGTCTTGACCATACTTTCCTAGGAGTTCTAGATTTTCATAACCATTATATCGAACCTTTCCTGTAAAAGCAGGATTGACAATCATATCAATTGGAACTAACTTATCTCCATACTGCCCTCTAAACAGGGCCTTAGATAAGAGTCGCAAAAGTTCTACTGGGTTTGAAAAATCTGTTGCTTGAGCACAGGTTTTTTTCAAAAAATTTTGAACATCTTTTGATTGAGTCTTATCTGTATCAGGGTAGAAAATAGTATAAGGAGTGATCTTTTTCATCAGCGGCATCAAATCTGATAAATGCTCAGGATTTTCAACCAAAATAGCTGAAAAAGTTCTTAAGCCTTCCATTTTCATGACCTTCTTTATAGCAGTCGTTGATCTCGGCCAAAAGAAATGCCACTCCATATTTTCAGGAAGCTCATAGATATGGCTCCAGTTTCTGCTACCTATCTGCAAAATCTGTAATTTATTGCTCACCCTTTGCCTCCTCTAACCATTTTTCCCACTTATCTACAAATTGATCACCTGTATTTTGTCGAATCTTATCAATTGAATAAATTAAGGCTTGATTCCAATGTTTCAGGGTATCTAAGAAATAGTGCCCAGCTTTACTAAACTCCGATAAATCCGATAGGATATACCCATTTTGTAAATGGGTAACATATTCTGACTCGTGTCGGTTGATTTGAGGGATTCCTGCGCTAATCCCTGCAATCTGTGTGTAAATATTAGCGACTGGATTCAAATCAACAATTAAACGAGTATACTCTAGCTCACGAATTAAGCCCATCTCATCATTTAGATTGATAATCTTAAAGCGGTAATCATCTCTGGTATTTTCTTCTAATGTATTTTCTGCATCAGATACCACAGAATCCTTTAACAGATCTCTTGGGTTAAGACGTTCAAGAATGAGCGAATCGAGTTGCTCCTGCAAAGCTTCAATTTGATAACCTTCTGCATTAAATACTGAAAAAACAACCTCTGTCAAGGGATTTTTCGAAACGAAATGCATGATTTCATACAGGACTTCTGGATCTTGTTGCATCTGTATATCTAATTGGACATAAATTTTTGATTCTTTTAATCGTTGGCTAATCCCTAATTTTAAGCGCGTATCAAATGACGGTAAATGATGCATTTTAAAAGCAAATTGGGGATAGGCCTCTTGTAATTGCTCAAGAAAATCTTTCCGATCACTAATCAACAATCTAGATTGTTCTACTACTTGGCGATGAGTTTGTAAATCATCTGCTTGATTTCTTTCAATAAAGAAACTTGTAATTTTAGGAGCTTCTTTTGGTAATTTTTCTAACAATTGATCTTGAAACTTGGTATTAGCTGCCAAAACAAATGAATCTCCAACTTGATAGTCTTGATTTAAAAATTTTGTTAAGAATTCCCAAATAAGTTCATCAATACTCTCATAAGCTAATTTTTCAAAACGATAGCTTAGCGCTGGGTTTACCTTTACAATTGGCTCTTCCCCCTGCAAGTTTTCCCTAAGTTGCCACTGGCCTTTTGCATTGTAATAATAGCGAGTAGCTGGCTTCTGATCCTTAAACTCTACAAGACTAGATAAAAAGCCTCGATCATCAAAATAGCAAATAAAATTAACTTGGTCATCCTTAAAGTAAGTGATATAGCTGATGAAGCCTTCTGAACCATATTCAATTTCAGCATAGAGTTCTCCTTGTTGCTTAACTACAACTACAAAAGGAGTATAGATAAAATCACAATCTTCATCCCATGCTAAATCCTTTAATTGTAAAGGATGCATCTCCTCAGCTTCAATATTTTGAATAGCATCAAAAACGGAGAAAACATCCGACTCCAACAAATCTTGTCTGTGTAACAAGTAGCGTAGATGAGGATGATAAGTCAACCATAGCATCTTAGATTCTAATTCTTGGCGTTTAAAAATCCGAATTTGGTGTAAGATATCATCAAATTCTAGGCGATAAGGGGTCCTATACCAAGGCACAATATTGGCTTGCCAAGATGGATTGTTACGCTCCAAAAAAGGAATGAAATAATACATAGCTTCTCCTCACAATTATGAATCGATTTCTAAGAGTGGTCGATAATTCTCGTTTAATGTCAAGGCATCGATTTCTTCCTTGATATTAAACACCATTCCATTAAAAATCAAAAATAAACCTGGAAGCATCGTAAGTTGCATATAGCGTGGATCATATAATACAATCAACATTGGTAATCCTGCCATAAGAACAGTATAGGTCGAACCAATTACTGCAAAACGTAAGATCAGCCAATTGATATAACGACTTGTTTCTTCTCCTGGATATATATTATAGATATACTCCCCAGATTTTTTCATCTTCTCAGCGATTTCTTCTCCATTCATATTAACAAAAGAGAAAGCAAGTCCCAATATAAACAGTACTACAATATATGTATACAGCCAGACTGGTCGTCCAATTGCAAATTGGCCTATCCAGTCCTGTACCCAAGTCACATTTGGAAAAATAATCTGGAGTAACATTAGTAAATACTGGGGAATTGAAACCAAGGACATGGCGTACATAAAGGGCATCCCCCCTGCTGGGTTCAACTGAATATCAAAATAAGAATAACGTTTAAAACGATTGTGAATCGTAATCTTATTCACTAGAATACGATAGCGTGCCCTTTGCATGATGACGGCAATGTACAAAAAAGCAAGAGAAAACATAAGTAATAATGCAACAAATAAAGGACTAACTTGTAACTCCTTAATACTATTGACTATGTTTTGTGGCATACTAGCTACCATGCTGGACATTAAAATAACCATGGAACCCCCGACACCAAACAGAGAGTTCAAATCCGATAGCCAGACCAAGAAAAAGGTCCCTGCGATCAAGAGTAGAGTATTCATGGTCAAGACTAGCCCATAATTCACGCCTGATTGAATAGGGAGATTAAGAGTAATAGCTAATGCTTGGATTAAAGCAATAACAATCGTTAAAATCATTTTTCCACGATCCTGAACTTCAAGTGGTAAACTGCCTAGACCAAGTTTTTTAGTCATACTAAACATTTGCCATAAAATCATCGCCGACATCCAGGGAGATAATCCAACTGAAAATAGAGAAAGACTCCGAAGGTTGCCACCTGTCATAGCAGTAGAAAATGCTAAGAAAGCGGCAGTTCCACCCAAAAAACTCGTGTCATTAACGTTTACAAAGGGAAGGGTCAATCTACTTCCTAGAACATAAATGAACAAGAAAGAAATCGTCCACATAACCCGTTTCACGACAACTGATGTTAATTTTTTCTTCAAATTTTTCTCCTACCTTATTCGAGTGATGAGATATTCTGATGAACATAGCTAATACTCAATGAAAATCAAAGAGCAAACTAGGAAGCTAGCCGCAGGTTGCTCAAAGCACTGCTTTGAGGTTGCAGATAGAACTGACGACGTCAGTAACATATATACGGTAAGGCGACGCTGACGTGGTTTGAATTTGATTTTCGAAGAGTATAAATTTATAAATTAATCTTTTGCCAATAATGGCATTCCCTCATCCTAATGGATGAGGGCAATACATAACTATCATGTTCTAGATATCCAAAACCTGCATCACTGCATCAATTAATAGTTTTTTTGTAAAGTAGCCTTGTTTCAAGGCATAACTCACTTTATATACATTTTCAACCATGTGTTGATAAGCTTCTACTGTCGTTTCCTCTACAAGACGACTGGCTTCTTCCAAACTATCTACTACATAACCCAAGCCTTTTTCTTTTATGAAATTAGCATTTGAGAGATAGGATGGTACTACTACTGGAATCCCTGCAGCAAGATAGGTACTGACTTTATGAGGGATATTCAAGCGATAATAGTCTTCCTCATCAGCAGGATTTTCACTGGTCCCCCATACCAAGCCAAAGCCACCCTCTGATAAAGCAAAAAGCAATTCTGGATCGGTTTTCCAACCTCTAAAGGAAACTATTGGGTTACTATTCTCTTGATTTGATTCGGAAAAAATATCGAGAGGTGTTGAGTAAGCCCAGTTGGATAAGTGCTCAAAACGCTCCACACTACCCGCAAAAGATAGTTTTTTCTGAAAAGCAGGCTGTCTCAAAGGATAGTCATGAACATGATCCCACATGCCTTGGATCATAATTTTTTGAACTGTCAATCCTTCCTGAATCAGGCGTTCCTTCATTTTCTCTGATGGAACAACTACTAAATCCGATTGGTTGTACATCTCAATGTACTCAAGCATCAAGTAATAATTGGATGGGAACATAAGGGGTGGAACATCATGAATGAAGGTAATAATTTTCGTATTTAAAATCTTACATTTTCTAATAAAATTTTGATCGTACTCCCTACCATTCCACGATGGAGATTGATAAACGACAATATCACCGTAACCCACTCGAGCCATGACACCATCTAAACGGCTATTCAACTCACCTTGACTATCACTATAAATATCGTAAAAGTAAAAACCAAGCTCGTGAAAGTCTAACTTTCTTGCAATTTTAACGGTTTCATTCTGGGCAATTAAGGCTGTGCTTTGACCAGACATACCGTAAATATTTGTAATATTTATCTTCATAATTCTATTTAAATCCTTACAACAACTTGCTTATTATAGATTTCATCCTCAACTAGCTGAATTTCTTGATCAAAATTATGCTCTGCGGTATGCTTATGTGAGAATTTCACTTTTGAAGTTGCTCCCATCTTAAACCACTCATATTCGGAATCAATATGACCTAAATCAATCGCTTGTATGCCTTTTTTGCTTAAGTGATACGCTAAAACCTTTGCTGTAGGTCCAAGCATCAAGAATACTAGTTTACCATCTGCGTGATTTTCAATCACTTCTTGAATATCCTTAACCTTACTGTAGGCATTTCTAGAAGGGCAGATGATACGCTCAACAGACTGAGCATTGTCAAAAAGGTCATTACCAACTCCTGAACGTGAGTTTTCACCTTCTACGATCAAGATGTTTCGTTTATCCCAAAGTTTCTTTAATTTTTCAAAGTGAGCTACTGAAGCTGACTTATCTTTGAGGTCCATATAAGGGCGAGATATAAAAGTAGAACCATAGAAACTTGCTGTACAAAATCTATGATAGGCTTCTTTATAATTCTCTAAATGCTTTTGCCAAAAGTTAACAGCTTCAGGATTATAGCGTTCCAAGCCTTCAAAAACATCTGAGAGACAAACCAGCAATTCTGGAGAGCTTTCTAGTTGGATCATACTTCTAAGCTGTTCTGCCAATGTCTCATCGTAGTCTTGATAAGGAATTCCATGTCCCATCATAATATCCATTTCCCCATCTCCATAACGAATGACAGAAGAATGGTGTTCTAGTATATAATCAAGACTCTGCTGGATATCCAGTACCTTTGGGTAGGATTGCAGCTTTTTTACAGGCAACTCTCCATTTTGACAGTAGGCTTCAATAGCTAGAACCATCTCCTCAGGACGCCCTTGGTCATAAAGAAACTGACCTTGTTCACCATGGGCTACACTTTCAAAAGCAAATACTGGTTTTCCAGCTTGTCGGAAACGCCCAATGATCCCATCAACTTCGGATTCAGCATTGATATCCAGTAAGAAGTCACAGCCTTCAACCAAGCTATCAATCAAAGCTGCTTGCCCAGCAATATCTGACAAGACAGAGACATTTGGGTAGGCTAGTAGAGCTGTAATACTATCAGCCACCATAACGGGAGCTGCCACATAAAACTTGACATCTGGTAAATTTTCAATCAAGTAGCCCATATTTCTCAAGTCGCTTGAGAAGGTATAGACTAGGGCTGAATGTTGAACCCCTGTGTACTGACTCACCTGATCTTTTGTCAGACAAGGCGTTACCTGACTCATGTCTGACCAATCTTGAGCATTATAATACCACCAAACATCTCGATAGATGGAGCGTTCATACAATCCCCATGGTTTTCTCTCTGTCAAATAATGAATAATCGGTGGATAAGTCCCAGGTTCTGGTCGATAATCTGAAAAATGAGTGTGCAAGGTAATACAGTTATATTTAAAGTCCAAAGCTAACCAACAATCTTTAAATAAGAGATTCAAGATACTTTGATCATCCTGAGCAACCTTGTCATGCAACTCATTAGTCATTTCAATCAGTTGTTTGCGAACTTCTTCTTGTTTCCAAAGGCGATTATTGATAAGCAAGACGCCTGCGTTGAATCCATGCTCATTAAAATATACTTGTGCCCCCAGATCCTTGACTGCTGCCAATGGATACTCTCCCAGTTCGACATCAAATAGAGGACTTAAGTCTCTTGTAACAACCAAGTCACAATCTAGATATAAGACCTTATCTTCCTCAACAAAATCTGAGATAAAATAACGTAAAAATGTTGCATAGTGAATATTGGTCCTATATTGGCTAATATGAGAACTATTCACACGGGCATTGACGATTTCACAGTCTAGCTTCTTTAACTTACGATTGAGATTATAAAACCATTCTGTCGGAAAATCGCTGTTAATCAGATAAAAACGAAGCCCGCGATTATGACAGCAGATTGATTTTATTGTAGTTAACACTTTATCTGCATATTGATAGTTGGCTCCTAGTACAATTGCCTTCATATCCATTTTTTCTTTCTTTAATTTTTTAATTACTTCTATCATTGGCTGGGGAGTCTGAGAGGAAACAACTATTTGTTCCAATTGATTTTTGTTGGTCATATCAAAAGTCAATATTGGTCTACCTGCACTGGTATAGCGATTGACGATAAAGTCCATCGAACTTCCCTTATGGATATCCAGATAGGCGTCTGACTTCTCAATCATTTCATCAATCACTGCCCCAACCATGCTGGGATACAAGTAAACATTAGGATATTTGTCCAAAGCCAGAAGAATATCCCCCATGTCTGTATAGGCACCAATATGGAATCCAACATCAGGAAGAGCTTGAGCTAGTTCTTCAATATACAGAAAATCCTGAGAATCTGTGAATGTAAATAGATTGACATTATGAAGGTCATAAACTCTCTTGATGGTAAAACGTCCTGCATAGTGGTCAGCAATCTGTTCATAACTAACATCCCGAAATGCCCACCATAAGTCTCGATAACGATAGCCCATCAGAGTGGACCATGGTTTCCGATAGGTCGTATAATGGATGATCAAGGGTTCTTTATCCAATTCAAAATGTGAATCCCAATGGCTATAGAATGCAACGACATCATGTCCAACTTGAAGATTAAAATGCTTATCTAACTCTAGCCAATGATTCTGGAAGACTAAATTGAAAATGGTTTGATCCCCATTGAAACCTTCTGTAGTAGTCTGTTCCAGGTAGGACATATACTCCACTGTCTTATCAAACAACAAGGAAGTAATATCTTTTTCTCTCCACTTTTGACAATCAATGACCAGCATCCCTGAATTAAATCCATTGCCATCAACATCCCTTACTGCCGCTAAAGAGTAGTCACCAAACTCCAAGTCAAAGAGTGGACTCAAATCTCCATGCACAATAATATCACTATCTAAATAGACTACTCTATCTTCTGTAATCAGTTGTGGAATTAAGTATCGAGCATAAGCTATGGGGGAGATGTGCGCTTGGGTTTTCCACTCTGGATCAATCACATCACCGATAAAAATATCCTCTACAAGACTGCCTAACCTTTCCACTTGAATCTTGACTTCATGAAACCAATCGCTAGGGATATTCTGATGTAGAATGTAAATCTTAACCTGTTGATTATAATACAAAATAGACTTTATCGTCGTAAGCATCGGTGTGAGATAATTCTTATCCCCAGCAACTACAATCGCCTTCATATAAACCCTTCTAATTCCTTAATTGTCCACAATATTTTTTAATAGCGTCCACCATCTTCTCTGGTTCAGAGGATGAAAAAATGTAGCTTCTTCCACTTGAATCATGACTGGTATTCTCAAAAGCAAAAATCGGTTTATCTCGTTTCTGAACTTCTTCGATAATATTGGCAATCTCACCTTCATGATTGATGTCTAAATAAAAATCCATTTTATCCAAGGTTTCCTTCTTATTAAAGGGATTAAAGCTCGGATAAAGTGACAAATTTAAATGAGATTGTAAATCAACGACAAAGGGAGCAAAATTTGTATGCGCCAAGACTGTAAAATGCACTTCGGGCAGTTCAGACAATAAATACTCTAAGGATTCCATTGCGGCACTATTTGTGAAAATACAAGTATGATACAAGGGAGCGCCTACGAGTTCATTAAAGAATCGTTTAGTAATAGCTGAACCCAGCAATACATCATTCCAATTCAAGCCATAATAAAACCACCATAACTTACGAAAACGTGTCAGCGTCAAATGGGTCCATGGTTTATATTCCGCAGTATAATGGATAATCTTTGGAAAATGATGGCCGTAAATAAGAAGATTTATACCATTCACTATTTCCATTTAAATGTAAAAATTGGTCCATCCCAACCATAAAATTATACTCTTTGTCCAAATGTAACCACTGATCACCAAAATACATGTTGAGAATACCTTGATCTCCATAGACATGTTCATGGTGTTGGGCAGTCAACTCTAGTAATCTTTTTGTCGAATTATTTTCCCGCCATTTTTTAATATCAATTAGTAACATGCCCGAATTAAAAGTGGATACCAAACCATTCATATCATGATCTTGTACAGCTGCAATTGCATAATCCTGTAAATCTAGGGAGAATAAGTCGTCCAGTTTATCATGGACAATCATGTCCGAATCCAGGTATAAAACTCTGTCTTCTGACACTTCATCTGCTATGAAATATCTAAAATACATTGCATAGGACATAATGTTGTTCGGCAAATGAAAATCATGGAGATTATGCTCTGTCTTTTTAACATTGACAATCTCAGAACCAATAACCTTTAAACGATTTCTCATCAATAAAAACCATTCACTAGGTAGATCGTCATTAAACACATAGAATTTCACATTGTGATTATGAACCGAGACTGACTTTATAACGGTTTCAACCTTATCAAGGTAATGAATATCAGCTCCAAGAGCGATTACTTTTTGATACATTCTTATCTCTCTGTTCTTCTATTTTTTTAATCAATTCATCTATTTTATCAACTGAAAAAACCGTGCTTTCTCCATTAGAAAAATGATTGGTAGAATCAAATGAATAAATTGTCTTTCCTTGTCGCACCATCTCTTGCAACTCTTGATCCATAGCCGGTCCATAATTAATATCTAAATAAATATCAGTTTTATCTATTATGCTTTGTTTCATTTTAGGATCGGCACATGGATAAATATAACAATTTGAATAGCGTTGCAATTCGATAATATTTGGTGAAAAATATGTTGGTGCCGCAATATGAAATTGGACATCTGGCAATTTTTCAAGTAAATAACTGATCCCCTCGACATCGCCTGTATTAGTAAATATACTAGCATGCTGTGATGATGGTAAAATCAACTCTGAAAATGTTTCTTTCAAAACATGAGTTCGTAATAAAATATCATTCCAATTTAAGCCGTAGTAAAACCACCAAACATCCCTAAAACGATTAAAGCGAAAATGCTTCCACGGTTTATTCTCTGTAGTATAGTGAATAATACACGGAACACCTTCAAATGATGCGTACCAATTATAATCCCCCAAATAATATCGATGGGCATCGGCACCAACTTGCAAATTATATGTTATATCCAAGCGTTTCCATCTATCTTTAAACAATATATTGAAAATTTCCTGATCTCCGTATACATGTTCATGATGAGCTATAGTTAACTCAAACAACTGTCTGGAAATATTTTCTTCACGCCACATATCCGTATCAATTAGTAGTACACCTGAATTAAATCCCTCATCAGTAGTTGGAATATCTGGAACAGCTCCAAGTGGGTACCCCTCCAAATCAATATCAAACAATGCTGTCAAACTAGAAGTTACTACAATATCACTATCAAGATAGAGAACCTTCTTTTCAAAAACAAAATTTGGAATAAAATATCGAAGATAGGCTGCAGAACTAAGGTGAGGTGTAGGAAGATGAAAGTGACTAATCGTATCATCTGTGATTTTTATATTTATAATCTCCGAATTTAATACAGATAGTCTTTTGTTCATCAATTGAAACCACTCCGTAGGAAAATCACTGTTAAAAATATAAAATCTTATATCCCTATTATGGCTACAGACTGACTTTACCGTCGTTTCCACCTTATCCATATAATTGCTATCAGCTCCAAGTACGATAGCTTTTTTTGATTGTTTGTTACTAACCTTCATCCCTAGTCTCCATTCTCATCTTTCTCTAAATGATGTCGAATTGCCTCAAGCATTTTACTTTTTTCTTCTATCTTAAACACTTGTATCTCTTCATTTTTTCTATGAACAACATTTTCAAAGGCAAATATTGGTTTTCCTTTTTCTAAAGCACGTCCGACAATATCATCGACTTCATTCCAATGGTTAATATCTAGGTAGAAATCAGCCATTTCTAAAATGCGGTCAGAAATTTCTCGAGATTGACAATACTCATACAGTTGAAAATTCTTAAATCGTTCAAAACTTCTTAAATAGTCTGATACATTCGTTGGTGCTGCAACATGAAAATCAACTTCAGGTAAGCTACTCAGTAAATACTCCAAGTCTTCCAACTGATCTGAGTAAGTATAAACAAAAGTATGATACTTTGCAGTATTTTTGGCTGTAATCTTTAATTGTTCACTATGAGTCACAATAGAATTACTTGGGATATCTTGATGAATAAGGCAATTCGCTCCTATGATAACATTATCTCCGATAGTAACTCCTCTAAGGATAACTGTATTTGCTCCGATCCAACAATCTCGTCCAATGCGAATCGGTGCACCATTCATTGCAGTTTTAAAAACATGATAGTTGTTAAACTTATGATTGGAATCAAAAATTCTTACTCCATCCCCAAACATAGTATCACGTCCAATACTGATTTCTTCCGTACATCGGATCGAACAATGATCATTAAAAAAGACTCCCTCTTCAATCGATAAAGTTGCCCCCAAAGAAACTTCCAAACTTGTAAAAGGACGCATTGTAACTCCCTGAGCAATCTGAAGGCAAGCTCCCTCGGATATTTCAATATGATGATAATTTCCCTGAAAATTAATCAGAACATTAAAATCCATTTCTAGCTCCTTTAATCATTAATAGCACAATATAGTTTCAATTTTTCTACTAGAATATGAGGCAACTTAAATAGCTACTCCTTATTCCTTAAACAAATCTAATCTAAATAAAATTTCTCTATATTCATCAGTCTCTGTGAGATTGTATGTTTCACATAAGTATTTATATTCGTTTAGGATATTTATAAAACGAATTCTCATAACACTGGTATCAATACCAGCAAGAATAAGATCTGCAAGTTTTAAACTAAATACTTGCAAGATATCCTGTACCCAAGATAGATCAAATTGCGAAGTCATGATACTACCTTGTCTAACACGATAGATATAAAGATTATCATTTACAAAAATTGTTTTCTGACTTTTTATAAACAACCTATGAATAGTTGCCTCATCGTCAAAACGCCGACCATTAGTAAATGGAACTTGCAATAGCAAGTCTTTTTTAAACAGCTTAAACATAGGCATAATAAAGGCCGAAGCATTTAAATGCCAATAGCCTGCTTGCCGATCAATTAATTCTTGAGCTGATAATTCTTCGATGCAAAAATCTCTCTCTAGTACATAGAATTTACACTGTCCATCATTCTCATCATAAATAAAATAATTACCGATTACGATATCTGCTTCTGTCTCCTCCACTTGTCTCTGCAAAGTATCTACCATTCTTTTTTCAGCGATATCATCTGAATCTACAAAAAGGACATACTCACCGAGTGCTTGAGTAACACCGAAATTTTTAGCCAGAGCCGCTCCTCTATTTTCTGTATGAAACACACGAACTCGACTATCCAATTCAGCAAATCTATCACATATTTCCGCTGAAGCATCCGTAGAACCATCGTTTACCAGAACTATATCCAGATTTGTATAGGTCTGATTCAGAACACTTTGAATGCACTCTTCCAAATAATTTTCCACATTATACACAGGTATAACAATACTAATTAGATGTTCCAATTTTACTCCTTTTTCCTAAATTCTCATTTTATTTATTTTCAATTTGTATAAAAGTGAAAGCTCTTATTATTTAAAATATACACTATACATTATACCATTTTTTAGATCATTTCACAAAGCATGACAAGCCTAGAATCCCACTTTTAAAAAACATAAAAACCTCCAAAAGCTTAAAACTTTTGGAGGTTTTACGACTAGTTAATTAGTCTATTTTAGGCTATCTAAAACAAGACTTATTCTTCATCATCACGCTTACGACGTTTAGCCACTAAACCTAATCCTGTTAGACCTGCTGCAACTCCAAGAAGAGCATTTGTAGCTGAAGCTGTCGTTCCAGTATTTGGAAGTTGCTTACGAGTCTTAGTTGTATTAGTTTGAGGAGCTTGACTAGTTGAAGTTGAATGAGCCATTGATTGGCTAGTACTTACTGATAATGATAGTGATTGTGATACTGATGTGCTAATTGAATCTGATGTTATCACACTATCGATATCTAAGCTATCAAGTGATAAGCTCTCCGGCATTCCCTTACTTGTAACAACTGAGGTGCTTGCACTTGTTGAAGCTGACGTACTTGCACTTGTTGATGCAGATGTACTTGCTGATGTACTTGCGCTGGTTGAGGCTGACGTGCTAGCCGATGTGCTTGCGCTTGTTGAGGCTGATGTACTTGCTGACGTACTTGCACTTGTTGAGGCTGATGTACTTGCTGATGTACTTGCACTTGTTGAAGCGGATGTACTTGCTGACGTGCTAGCCGACGTACTTGCGCTGGTTGAAGCAGATGTACTTGCTGACGTGCTTGCACTTGTTGAGGCTGACGTACTTGCTGACGTGCTTGCACTTGTTGAGGCTGACGTGCTAGCCGATGTACTTGCACTCGTTGAAGCAGACGTACTTGCTGACGTGCTTGCACTTGTTGAGGCTGACGTGCTAGCCGATGTGCTTGCGCTCGTTGAAGCCGACGTACTTGCTGACGTACTTGCCGATGTGCTTGCACTTGTTGAAGCGGATGTACTTGCTGACGTGCTAGCCGACGTACTTGCGCTGGTTGAAGCAGATGTACTTGCTGACGTGCTTGCACTTGTTGAGGCTGACGTACTTGCTGACGTACTTGCACTTGTTGAGGCTGACGTGCTAGCCGATGTGCTTGCGCTCGTTGAAGCCGACGTACTTGCTGACGTGCTTGCGCTTGTTGACGCTGACGTGCTTGCACTTGTTGAGGCTGACGTGCTAGCCGATGTACTTGCACTCGTTGAAGCAGACGTACTTGCTGACGTACTTGCACTTGTTGAAGCCGACGTACTTGCTGACGTACTTGCACTTGTTGAGGCTGACGTGCTAGCCGATGTACTTGCACTTGTTGAAGCGGATGTACTTGCCGATGTGCTTGCACTTGTTGAAGCGGATGTACTTGCTGATGTGCTTGCACTTGTTGAAGCGGATGTACTTGCTGACGTGCTTGCGCTTGTTGAAGCCGATGTACTTGCTGACGTACTTGCACTTGTTGAGGCGGACGTGCTTGCTGACGTGCTTGCGCTTGTTGAAGCTGACGTGCTTGCTGACGTACTTGCGCTGGTTGAGGCTGATGTACTTGCTGACGTGCTTGCGCTTGTTGAAGCCGATGTACTTGCTGACGTACTTGCACTTGTTGATGCAGATGTACTTGCTGATGTACTTGCGCTGGTTGATGCGGACGTGCTAGCCGACGTACTTGCGCTGGTTGATGCTGACGTACTTGCTGACGTGCTTGCGCTGGTTGATGCTGACGTACTTGCGGACGTGCTAGCCGACGTACTTGCACTTGTTGAAGCTGACGTACTTGCTGACGTACTTGCACTTGTTGAGGCTGATGTACTTGCTGACGTACTTGCACTTGTTGAAGCGGATGTACTTGCTGAAGTGCTTGCACTTGTTGAAGCTGACGTGCTTGCGCTTGTTGAAGCGGATGTACTTGCTGACGTACTTGCGCTTGTTGATGCTGACGTACTTGCTGACGTACTTGCACTTGTTGAGGCAGATGTACTTGCTGACGTACTTGCACTTGTTGAGGCTGACGTACTTGCTGACGTGCTTGCGCTTGTTGACGCTGACGTGCTTGCGCTTGTTGATGCTGACGTACTTGCTGACGTGCTTGCACTTGTTGAGGCCGACGTACTTGCTGACGTACTTGCACTTGTTGAGGCTGACGTGCTAGCCGATGTGCTTGCGCTTGTTGAGGCTGATGTACTTGCTGACGTACTTGCACTTGTTGAGGCTGATGTACTTGCTGACGTACTTGCTGACGTACTTGCACTTGTTGAGGCTGACGTACTTGCTGACGTACTTGCGCTCGTTGAGGCTGACGTGCTTGCTGACGTACTTGCACTTGTTGAGGCTGACGTGCTAGCCGACGTACTTGCACTTGTTGAGGCTGATGTGCTAGCCGATGTGCTTGCGCTTGTTGAGGCTGACGTACTTGCTGACGTACTTGCACTTGTTGATGCGGATGTACTTGCTGACGTGCTTGCGCTCGTTGAAGCGGACGTACTTGCCGATGTACTTGCACTCGTTGAAGCAGACGTACTTGCTGAGGTACTTGCACTTGTTGAGGCTGATGTACTTGCTGACGTACTTGCACTTGTTGAAGCGGATGTACTTGCTGAGGTACTTGCTGACGTGCTAGCCGATGTGCTTGCGCTCGTTGAAGCCGACGTACTTGCTGACGTACTTGCCGATGTGCTTGCACTTGTTGATGCGGATGTACTTGCTGACGTACTTGCCGATGTGCTTGCACTTGTTGAAGCGGATGTACTTGCTGATGTGCTTGCACTTGTTGAAGCTGACGTGCTTGCTGACGTGCTTGCGCTTGTTGAAGCGGATGTACTTGCTGACGTGCTTGCACTTGTTGAGGCTGACGTGCTAGCCGATGTGCTAGCCGATGTGCTAGCCGATGTGCTAGCCGATGTACTTGCACTTGTTGAAGCGGATGTACTTGCTGACGTGCTTGCGCTTGTTGAAGCCGATGTACTTGCTGACGTACTTGCACTTGTTGAGGCGGACGTGCTTGCTGACGTGCTTGCGCTTGTTGAAGCTGACGTGCTTGCTGACGTACTTGCGCTGGTTGAGGCTGATGTACTTGCTGACGTGCTTGCGCTTGTTGAAGCCGATGTACTTGCTGACGTACTTGCACTTGTTGAAGCCGATGTACTTGCTGACGTACTTGCACTTGTTGATGCAGATGTACTTGCTGATGTACTTGCACTTGTTGAAGCGGATGTACTTGCTGACGTGCTTGCGCTTGTTGAAGCCGATGTACTTGCTGACGTACTTGCACTTGTTGAGGCTGACGTGCTTGCTGACGTGCTTGCGCTGGTTGATGCTGACGTACTTGCGGACGTGCTAGCCGACGTACTTGCACTTGTTGAAGCTGACGTACTTGCTGAGGTGCTTGCGCTCGTTGATGCAGATGTACTTGCTGACGTACTTGCACTTGTTGAGGCTGACGTACTTGCGCTTGTTGATGCTGACGTGCTTGCTGACGTGCTTGCGCTTGTTGAAGCGGATGTACTTGCTGACGTGCTTGCACTTGTTGAGGCTGACGTGCTAGCCGATGTGCTAGCCGATGTGCTAGCCGATGTGCTAGCCGATGTACTTGCACTTGTTGAAGCGGATGTACTTGCTGACGTGCTTGCGCTTGTTGAAGCCGATGTACTTGCTGACGTACTTGCACTTGTTGAGGCGGACGTGCTTGCTGACGTGCTTGCGCTTGTTGAAGCTGACGTGCTTGCTGACGTACTTGCGCTTGTTGAGGCAGACGTGCTAGCCGACGTACTTGCACTGGTTGAAGCTGATGTACTTGCTGACGTACTTGCACTTGTTGAGGCTGATGTACTTGCTGACGTGCTTGCGCTGGTTGAAGCCGATGTACTTGCTGACGTGCTTGCGCTGGTTGAAGCCGACGTACTTGCTGACGTGCTTGCGCTGGTTGAGGCTGATGTACTTGCTGACGTACTTGCACTGGTTGATGCAGATGTACTTGCTGATGTACTTGCACTGGTTGAAGCTGATGTACTTGCTGAAGTGCTTGCGCTTGTTGAAGCCGATGTACTTGCTGACGTGCTTGCGCTCGTTGAAGCCGACGTACTTGCTGAAGTGCTTGCGCTGGTTGAGGCAGACGTGCTAGCCGACGTACTTGCACTGGTTGAAGCTGATGTACTTGCTGACGTACTTGCACTGGTTGAAGCTGATGTACTTGCTGATGTACTTGCACTGGTTGAAGCTGATGTACTTGCTGACGTGCTTGCGCTGGTTGATGCGGATGTACTTGCTGACGTGCTTGCACTTGTTGAAGCGGATGTACTTGCTGACGTGCTAGCCGACGTACTTGCGCTGGTTGAAGCAGATGTACTTGCTGACGTGCTTGCACTTGTTGAGGCTGACGTACTTGCTGACGTACTTGCACTTGTTGAGGCTGACGTGCTAGCCGATGTGCTTGCGCTCGTTGAAGCCGACGTACTTGCTGACGTGCTTGCGCTTGTTGACGCTGACGTGCTTGCACTTGTTGAGGCTGACGTGCTAGCCGATGTACTTGCACTCGTTGAAGCAGACGTACTTGCTGACGTACTTGCACTTGTTGAAGCCGACGTACTTGCTGACGTACTTGCACTTGTTGAGGCTGACGTGCTAGCCGATGTACTTGCACTTGTTGAAGCGGATGTACTTGCCGATGTGCTTGCACTTGTTGAAGCGGATGTACTTGCTGATGTGCTTGCACTTGTTGAAGCGGATGTACTTGCTGACGTGCTTGCGCTTGTTGAAGCCGATGTACTTGCTGACGTACTTGCACTTGTTGAGGCGGACGTGCTTGCTGACGTGCTTGCGCTTGTTGAAGCTGACGTGCTTGCTGACGTACTTGCGCTGGTTGAGGCTGATGTACTTGCTGACGTGCTTGCGCTTGTTGAAGCCGATGTACTTGCTGACGTACTTGCACTTGTTGATGCAGATGTACTTGCTGATGTACTTGCGCTGGTTGATGCGGACGTGCTAGCCGACGTACTTGCGCTGGTTGATGCTGACGTACTTGCGGACGTGCTTGCGCTGGTTGATGCTGACGTACTTGCGGACGTGCTAGCCGACGTACTTGCACTTGTTGAAGCTGACGTACTTGCTGACGTACTTGCACTTGTTGAGGCTGATGTACTTGCTGACGTACTTGCACTTGTTGAAGCGGATGTACTTGCTGAAGTGCTTGCACTTGTTGAAGCTGACGTGCTTGCGCTTGTTGAAGCGGATGTACTTGCTGACGTACTTGCGCTTGTTGATGCTGACGTACTTGCTGACGTACTTGCACTTGTTGAGGCAGATGTACTTGCTGACGTACTTGCACTTGTTGAGGCTGACGTACTTGCTGACGTGCTTGCGCTTGTTGACGCTGACGTGCTTGCGCTTGTTGATGCTGACGTACTTGCTGACGTGCTTGCACTTGTTGAGGCCGACGTACTTGCTGACGTACTTGCACTTGTTGAGGCTGACGTGCTAGCCGATGTGCTTGCGCTTGTTGAGGCTGATGTACTTGCTGACGTACTTGCACTTGTTGAGGCTGATGTACTTGCTGACGTACTTGCTGACGTACTTGCACTTGTTGAGGCTGACGTACTTGCTGACGTACTTGCGCTCGTTGAGGCTGACGTGCTTGCTGACGTACTTGCACTTGTTGAGGCTGACGTGCTAGCCGACGTACTTGCACTTGTTGAGGCTGATGTGCTAGCCGATGTGCTTGCGCTTGTTGAGGCTGACGTACTTGCTGACGTACTTGCACTTGTTGATGCGGATGTACTTGCTGACGTGCTTGCGCTCGTTGAAGCGGACGTACTTGCCGATGTACTTGCACTCGTTGAAGCAGACGTACTTGCTGAGGTACTTGCACTTGTTGAGGCTGATGTACTTGCTGACGTACTTGCACTTGTTGAAGCGGATGTACTTGCTGAGGTACTTGCTGACGTGCTAGCCGATGTGCTTGCGCTCGTTGAAGCCGACGTACTTGCTGACGTACTTGCCGATGTGCTTGCACTTGTTGATGCGGATGTACTTGCTGACGTACTTGCCGATGTGCTTGCACTTGTTGAAGCGGATGTACTTGCTGATGTGCTTGCACTTGTTGAAGCTGACGTGCTTGCTGACGTGCTTGCGCTTGTTGAAGCGGATGTACTTGCTGACGTGCTTGCACTTGTTGAGGCTGACGTGCTAGCCGATGTGCTAGCCGATGTGCTAGCCGATGTGCTAGCCGATGTACTTGCACTTGTTGAAGCGGATGTACTTGCTGACGTGCTTGCGCTTGTTGAAGCCGATGTACTTGCTGACGTACTTGCACTTGTTGAGGCGGACGTGCTTGCTGACGTGCTTGCGCTTGTTGAAGCTGACGTGCTTGCTGACGTACTTGCGCTGGTTGAGGCTGATGTACTTGCTGACGTGCTTGCGCTTGTTGAAGCCGATGTACTTGCTGACGTACTTGCACTTGTTGAAGCCGATGTACTTGCTGACGTACTTGCACTTGTTGATGCAGATGTACTTGCTGATGTACTTGCACTTGTTGAAGCGGATGTACTTGCTGACGTGCTTGCGCTTGTTGAAGCCGATGTACTTGCTGACGTACTTGCACTTGTTGAGGCTGACGTGCTTGCTGACGTGCTTGCGCTGGTTGATGCTGACGTACTTGCGGACGTGCTAGCCGACGTACTTGCACTTGTTGAAGCTGACGTACTTGCTGAGGTGCTTGCGCTCGTTGATGCAGATGTACTTGCTGACGTACTTGCACTTGTTGAGGCTGACGTACTTGCGCTTGTTGATGCTGACGTGCTTGCTGACGTGCTTGCGCTTGTTGAAGCGGATGTACTTGCTGACGTGCTTGCACTTGTTGAGGCTGACGTGCTAGCCGATGTGCTAGCCGATGTGCTAGCCGATGTGCTAGCCGATGTACTTGCACTTGTTGAAGCGGATGTACTTGCTGACGTGCTTGCGCTTGTTGAAGCCGATGTACTTGCTGACGTACTTGCACTTGTTGAGGCGGACGTGCTTGCTGACGTGCTTGCGCTTGTTGAAGCTGACGTGCTTGCTGACGTACTTGCGCTTGTTGAGGCAGACGTGCTAGCCGACGTACTTGCACTGGTTGAAGCTGATGTACTTGCTGACGTACTTGCACTTGTTGAGGCTGATGTACTTGCTGACGTGCTTGCGCTGGTTGAAGCCGATGTACTTGCTGACGTGCTTGCGCTGGTTGAAGCCGACGTACTTGCTGACGTGCTTGCGCTGGTTGAGGCTGATGTACTTGCTGACGTACTTGCACTGGTTGATGCAGATGTACTTGCTGATGTACTTGCACTGGTTGAAGCTGATGTACTTGCTGAAGTGCTTGCGCTTGTTGAAGCCGATGTACTTGCTGACGTGCTTGCGCTCGTTGAAGCCGACGTACTTGCTGAAGTGCTTGCGCTGGTTGAGGCAGACGTGCTAGCCGACGTACTTGCACTGGTTGAAGCTGATGTACTTGCTGACGTACTTGCACTGGTTGAAGCTGATGTACTTGCTGATGTACTTGCACTGGTTGAAGCTGATGTACTTGCTGACGTGCTTGCGCTGGTTGATGCGGATGTACTTGCTGACGTGCTTGCACTTGTTGAAGCTGACGTGCTTGCTGAAGTGCTTGCACTTGTTGAAGCAGATGTACTTGCTGACGTGCTTGCACTTGTTGAAGCTGACGTGCTTGCTGAGGTGCTTGCACTTGTTGAAGCAGATGTACTTGCTGAAGTGCTTGCACTTGTTGAAGCGGACGTGCTTGCTGACGTACTTGCGCTGGTTGATGCAGACGTGCTAGCCGACGTACTTGCACTTGTTGAAGCTGACGTGCTTGCTGACGTACTTGCACTTGTTGAAGCTGACGTACTTGCTGACGTGCTTGCGCTCGTTGATGCAGATGTACTTGCTGACGTACTTGCGCTTGTTGAAGCTGACGTGCTTGCCGATGTACTTGCGCTGGTTGAGGCTGATGTACTTGCTGACGTGCTTGCACTTGTTGAAGCTGACGTGCTTGCCGATGTGCTTGCGCTTGTTGATGCAGATGTGCTTGCTGACGTGCTTGCACTTGTTGAGGCTGATGTACTTGCTGACGTACTTGCACTTGTTGAGGCTGATGTACTTGCTGACGTGCTTGCGCTCGTTGAAGCTGATGTACTTGCTGACGTGCTTGCACTTGTTGAGGCTGATGTACTTGCTGACGTGCTTGCACTTGTTGAAGCTGACGTGCTTGCCGATGTGCTTGCGCTTGTTGATGCAGATGTGCTTGCTGACGTGCTTGCACTTGTTGAGGCTGATGTACTTGCTGACGTACTTGCACTTGTTGAGGCTGATGTACTTGCTGACGTGCTTGCGCTCGTTGAAGCTGATGTACTTGCTGACGTACTTGCACTTGTTGAAGCTGACGTGCTTGCGGACGTACTTGCGCTTGTTGATGCAGACGTGCTAGCCGACGTACTTGCACTTGTTGAAGCTGACGTACTTGCTGACGTGCTTGCGCTCGTTGATGCAGACGTGCTAGCCGACGTACTTGCACTTGTTGAAGCTGACGTACTTGCGCTCGTTGATGCAGATGTACTTGCTGAAGTACTTGCGCTTGTTGAGGCTGATGTACTTGCTGACGTGCTTGCGCTTGTTGAAGCTGACGTACTTGCTGAGGTGCTTGCGCTCGTTGATGCAGATGTACTTGCTGACGTACTTGCGCTTGTTGATGCGGACGTGCTTGCTGAGGTGCTTGCACTTGTTGAAGCTGATGTACTTGCTGACGTGCTTGCGCTTGTTGATGCGGACGTGCTTGCTGACGTACTTGCGCTTGTTGATGCAGACGTGCTAGCCGACGTACTTGCACTTGTTGAAGCTGACGTACTTGCTGAGGTGCTTGCGCTCGTTGATGCAGATGTACTTGCTGACGTACTTGCGCTTGTTGATGCGGACGTACTTGCTGAGGTGCTTGCGCTCGTTGAGGCTGATGTACTTGCTGAAGTACTTGCGCTCGTTGAGGCTGAAGTACTTGCTGACGTGCTTGCGCTTGTTGAAGCCGATGTACTTGCTGACGTGCTTGCACTTGTTGAGGCTGATGTACTTGCTGACGTGCTTGCACTTGTTGAGGCTGATGTACTTGCTGACGTGCTTGCGCTTGTTGAAGCGGACGTACTTGCTGAGGTGCTTGCGCTTGTTGAAGCCGATGTACTTGCTGACGTACTTGCACTTGTTGAGGCTGATGTACTTGCTGACGTGCTTGCGCTTGTTGAAGCCGATGTACTTGCTGAAGTACTTGCACTTGTTGATGCAGATGTGCTTGCTGAGGTGCTTGCACTTGTTGAAGCTGACGTGCTTGCCGATGTGCTTGCGCTTGTTGATGCAGATGTACTTGCTGACGTACTTGCGCTCGTTGAGGCTGACGTGCTAGCCGACGTACTTGCACTTGTTGAAGCTGACGTGCTTGCTGAGGTGCTTGCTGATTGGCTCGCACTTGTCGATGCGGACTGGCTTGCTGAGGTGCTTGCTGATTGACTTGCGCTTGTTGAAGCTGACTGGCTAGCTGAGGTGCTTGCTGATTGACTTGCGCTTGTTGAAGCTGACTCAGATGCACTGGTCATTGCACTTACTGATGCACTGGTTGAAGCAGACACTGACGCACTGGTTGACGCTGATGCTGACTTATGATCCGAATCTGACAAGTCAGGAGTTACTGTGTTTTTTGTTCCGTCTTTGTAGGTAATCGTTACAGTTCCATTGCTATCAATATCGTACGATTTAATACGGAAATCTGTTGCAGGGTTAGACGTCTTCACCGCATTAAGAATCTTATCAAGGTCTTTTCGAGTCAAGGAAGTTAGATTAGAAACCTGTACAGCATCTTTTGGTTTAACACCTGGGAATTTTTCGTTCAGTTTTCCTTGTGCTACTACAGTCGTTACTCTACCCGTATTATCTGATAAGTCTGTAGCATTAGTTCCACGCGTCCATTTATTACCATCTGCATACTGTACATTTTCTCCATAAGTAGCAGTGTACTCTAGGACTTTTGGATTTGTTGTTGAAGCTTCAGTGGTAATATCCTTAATTCCTGGTGCAGCATCATCTGAAGAATAACCATCTTGGAAAATGCGATCTTTATCAGAAGTTCCATCGTTTAATTTCAGAGTTTTAATCTTACCACTATTATCTTTAGCAGTTAAAACAACTTTAATCTCATCTCCTGCAAAGACTTCGTAGCCACTGACTCCTGGGCGAACATTATTCTTAATCGTTTGTTTTTCCCATTGGCCAGTCTTATCATTCTTAATATAAAGTTCAAAAATTACTTCAGGTGCTACAGTTTCCTTGGTAATCGTTGCAGTCGTTGTAGCCGAACTCAAGGTTTCAGTTCCACCACTTGGAAGTGTTACTGTTTTTTCTTGCTTAGCTGTCACATCTCTAGTCGGAAGGAGACCATTGTTGCCATCGTAAGCTTTTTGTAGTTCTGCAGGTTCAAAGGTAACACTTGATTCGTTATCTTTAGCTGTCTTGGTAAATGTATGCCCAGCTAAAGTCAAGGTTACAAGAGCTCCAGGTGTGACATTCGTAACAACGATCGAACGATTTGGCAAGCCACCAGTTTCATTGGTAGAATTAACTGAGATAACTGGCGCTTGTGGGTTTACCTTAATAGTCACGTCTACTGTTCTGCTATTTCCAGGAGCTCCACTATAGGAACCTTGCGGAAGAGTGACTGTAACTTTTTTCGTATAAACCCCAGGGTTTGCCAGCATAGCGTCATCAGGAGCCTGGACCCAACTAAAGGTTGTTCCTGTTGGGAAAGCTACACTTGTATTCGAATTTTTAAGTGCCTCTCCTGGATTTTTAATAATCTCTGCTAATGGAGCCTTATTTCCCACAGTTGTAACGTACTCCTGTTTAGCTACAGGATCAACAACTGTATAATCAAAGTTTGTCTGACTTGTCAAGGCTGGATTGCTTGTTGAAACATCCCCAAAACGTCCTTTTGGATATGTGGCAATTAGCGTATAGGTTGTACTATGGCTCTCAGCTTCTGAACCCGTAGTATGCCAAATTGCGCCAAACGGCTGTGTTCCAACAGGGGTTGTAATTTCGTTACCTTGATTATTTATTTTATACTTATAAGACCATGTTGTCCCTGACAGACTTGAATCCCCCAAATTTGTATATTGTTGGATTGTTCCACCGATATTATTAGCCCAGTCTCCGCCAGTAACTTTATCATTACCTTGATCTGACTTAAAGGCATAAAATTGACCTGTCACACCATTGTAAGTCTTGGTTTCAACTTTCGGATAAACAGTATAGTTAACTGTTACATCATCAGTCGAGCCATCAGAATAAGCAACCCGTGCAACTGCACTTTTTGTCCCAGCAGATGTGTTGTCAATGCGACTAACCCATGAAACAGTCGTTCCTTGAGGGAGCTGTCCTCCGCCATCAAGCTGGACAAAGTTCGTAGCATCGTTTAAATCCGTTGCCGTTTCACCAGTATAGGTATAAATAGTCGACGCCTTCGCTACAGCAGTATATTTATCAGTCTGGCTTTTAATTACAAATTTGACATAACCATTGTCGGTTATACCGTTTTTTGCATGGTTACTATCAGAGGTGTTTTGGTCATCTGTTGCCATTAAATAGCGTTCAAATGATGCTAACGGTACATTTTTTGCTAGAGTGCCTGTAAGGGTAATCTTTGCATCGGTTTGATTCGTTAAGCTAGCGATCGGATTTGAACGAGTAATTCCAGTATATCCTGCATAGTTTGTACCATTAGTACTGTCAGCTGTACCTTGCATTTCAAACTTCAATGAAGAAATCTTGCCAGAATCATCAGTTGCTCTAAAGGTTACATTAACTTCTTCCCCACGGTATAGATAGATTTCCTTAGTTGTAGCATTATCATAATGAATCTCCAGTTTTGGACGTTCATTAACTGTAACAGATCGAGAAATAGTATTTCTTGTTAAATCCTTATAAATAATCGTTGCAGTTCCATCGTTTGCAACTTGAATATCTTTGATGCGGTGAACTGTCTTATCATTCTTAGCGTAGATGGCACTCTTGACAGCTGTCTTTTCGTCCTCTGTTAAGCTACTTTTATTTACTACAGGTGTAAAGTCAGGATCGGTCACTTTAAGACGATCCTTCAGTTGTCCTTGAGTGATACGAACATTACCAGTTCCAACTGTTCCGTTGACATTTCCTACTTGGTCAGTTGCAACTGCATTCCGTTGCCATGTATTTCCTGGCTTCCACTCCAGATCATCATTCATATGAGCATTGACTGTGATAGTCGCAGGACTTTCTGGTGTAGCTGTAATATCTCCTGTCAAGAGATCCACAGCGCCTGTACCGTATTTAGAATCTTCAAAATAGTTACTTCTTAAACCTGGTTGTCTTCCATCCGCTTTAGGTACAATCTTGAACTCTTTCAACTTACCACTATTATCAGTCGCAGTAAATTTAATGGTAACATTATCACCAGCATAGACGATGTGTTCCATACCTCGGTCTGCATATGGACTTTGTGTCGCTCGAATGACCTCGCCATCACGCGTCACTGTAACAGCAGGCACAGGTACTTCCGTTTCCGCTCTCACGTTAGCTCGAACGACATCCACAGTATTATCACGATAAGTAATAGTGATTTCACCCGTATTAGACACCGTTATTTCGTGATTACCTTCAGAATTTTTCTTGTAATCAGAACTGTTGAGGATAGTGGCATTTTTACTATTGTTCCTAAAGTTTTCAAGAATTTGAGCTCTCTCAGTCTCGCTCAAAGATGACGGATTGTTAACCGTAACAGTATCACCACTCACAGGCTCGTTACGTTCGTTGAAACCTTTGATACGAACAGTCATCCGAGCCGTAGTGGTTTGATTGTCAGTATCCGTCACTTTATATTCGAGAACATATGCACCAGGTTTATACGGTTCCCAAGCCCCATCTGCAGTACCGGTTTTTCCTACTCCATTGTTTCGACCAATTGTCCCAACAATTTGTACATTATATGATTTCTGGTATCCTGTAAAATGACCACGTCTATCATATATTCCAAGATCTCCATAACCATTTTTGCTAGTTGCTGGATAGTTAGGCGCATTCAAGCCAGTAATGATCGGATTACTCTCTGCAGCATCTAGGCGCTTCATCCCTACATCATCATTGAGTGGCATATTTACCGTAGCGATTTTGTCGTCATTATAATAGGTAATCTCAGTTGGTAATGTAATAGTTGGTGGTTTACTACCCAGTCGCTGACCTGTTCCTGTTGGAACAGTACCAGTCATTACACTGGTATAGTTTCCAGCAGTAGCAGCGCTATCGAACGGTTTACTACTTGTAGCCACTTGGGCATTCAAAGTAGCTTCACTAGAATTATTATTCACCGTTGCATAGATTAAAATAGTTGCATCTAAGTTTCTATTCAAATCATGGCGCTTGTTAAAAATGTACTCATTCCCAGAACCACCACGTTTCTCCATAGGTTCACCATTAAAGTAAACTCGTGTAATGGTCGTGTTTTTATCCACTTGTGCTATTAAACCAGCATAATTAAGTGGACTCTGCGAATGCATATTGATACGCCAAAGAACCTCACGGTTAGCGCTTGCAAAGGTTCCTTGCTCAAGTGATGCAGTCGTCTGCTGATTTAGCGTTACTGGTGCAAAACCTCTGAGATTTCCCCCTGTTGGCATCGCCTGTCCATTACGGCTATCACGTTGGCCAGAGGTTGCACGTGAAACCGCATTGGCGATAGAGTTGCGAGCTGAAGTGGCAGAATTGATCACTTCTCCTAGATCTGCATTTGGATCCTTGAGAGCAGACTCAATCTCAGCAATAGCAGATTTTACCTTAAGAATGGCTGAGCTTGTATCTGGAAGGTCCACAGCTTTAGCCAGGTATTCTCCCATTTCTGCTGAAAGAGTTGCCAGTTTCTTACGATCTTCTGCTTGCTTTTTAGCGCTTGTTTCTGCTATCGTTGTCGCAGCAAGAGTCGCTGTTGTCGTAGCTGTCAAACTCGCATTTTGACTTGTAAAGTTTTCTGCAGTTGAAAGAGAACTAGAAAGGCTAGGGTTGACCTTAATATCGCTAGCCTTAACTGCGGCTCTGGATGTTCCGTCATTACTGATAGCATCTTCGCTAGGAGCCGTCTGTGAACCTTCTACATGCGAAACCTCAGAGAGGGAACTGCTTGCAACAGTCGAAGCACTATCTGATGTTGAGGCAGAATCGTTCAATGAAGACGAGGTACTAGCTGAAGTTGAAGATGAAACACTGGCACTAGTGCTAGCTGATGTTGAGGCGCTTACGGACTCGGATGCACTTGTTGAGGCCGAAATAGAGGCACTTGTAGAAGCAGAGATTGAGACACTCTCACTAACAGAGGTAGATGTTGAAACAGACGTTTGCTGCTCCTCATCTTTATTGACAGTTCCCAAAACAACCTGATCAGAATTCACTAGATTGTCAGTACCATCCACGACTTTCTCTACAGCCAGCTGTTCATTGGCATGGACTTGCGTATGAGTGGCAACTCCACCACCAACAACAGCCCCCGCGGCAGCTATCCCCTTGAGGACATCTATCCCGGTTAAAGAAGTTGAGACACGATCTTCCACAACTTCAGTTGTCACCTGAGCAGTATCAATACCACCACGAAGAACCTTAAATAGCCCGAATAAAGACGTTGAGGCACGCAACCAATGTTTCCCTGACTTAATCAGTTTGTATCTAGTTACACGATCGGTTTCTCGATACTCTCCTTCTTGACGTCTAAAAAACATGTTTTTCTCTCCTTGAGTTCATTTTTTATAAAAAACTAAATACCAAAACATTCTTAAGATACACAGCCATGTTACATGGATATTTTCTCTTTTTTCACCCTGACAAGCAATGGTGTAGTCTTAAAAAATTTTTGATATAGAGCTCAATCTATAACACCTTATTATAACACATTAGAGCCTGCTTTGTCCAAAGATTTGTATAAAAAATATATTAACACAAATGACTTGTTCTTTTTGTAGATTTTACCTGAATTTAAGATTCTTTTTTTATCCAACAATCATCTATTTACCTTTAAAAAATCAAATATTATTGTAAAAATTCAGTAGGATGAAATAAAATATAAACAAATTGACCAGAAAGAAAAGTCAGATCAATTTCTAGCAATGTTTTAAAATCCGTAGCGTACTATTCTAGGTTCAATCTACTATATATCGAATCATCGCTCCATCAAAAAAAAGCCGCCTGATTGGGCGACTTAATTTTTTTATAGGGAGATTATTATGAAAAAGTTTTAGGAGTATAAGTTAAGGTCTTTTTAACTTATGAGATAAGTATACAACTCCTATCTTAAAGTTTCCTTAAGTATTTTTAACGGTAAGATTTTTCCATTTTTCTCGCCAATTTTTCTTGGATAAACGCTTTTGATAAAGATTCATTCGATCTTGATTTTCTAAGAAATGGGGAGTTGGACGAACCTGAAAGTTTAAAATATCCTCCAAACCATAAGGAGCAAAGAGCTCTAAAGTTGCGTCAGCTTGCAAGCGAAGTCCTACTGCCGTACAACGTTCAGGATACTTACTCATGGCATCGCAGGAATTTCTATACGGAGATGTGTGGGGACTGTGTTGGTGCATATAGACTTGATTTTTCAGCTCCCACTGATACTGGGGAAAGTCCTCTCTCAACTTGCTTTCTATAGCCAGCGTTTCTTCGTAACTCACATCTGGGTCAAAGAAAATCACATCCACATCCGTTTCACGGTCAAAGGATGGCTTATCTGACAAGAGATTCCAGATAAAATTTCGGACCGAACCAGCTGCTAACCAGGAATCTTTCAACTCCAAGTCACGGATGATAGTCAGAATAGCCATCATGTCAGGATCTTCTCTGAAAGAATCTAAAATTTCAGCCTTATTTTTCAATGTATTCATACCCCAAATGTTCGTAAGCCTTGGCTGTCGCGACCCGTCCTGAACGAGTTCGCATGATAAATCCCTTCTGGATTAGGTAAGGTTCATACATATCTTCTACCGTCTCACGCTCTTCAGCGATATTCACCGAAAGGGTACCTAGACCGACAGGACCTCCACCGTACATCTCAATCATGGTGCGAAGAATTTTCTGGTCCACATAGTCCAAGCCTTCATGGTCTACATCCAGCATGGTCAAAGCCTTATCCGTAATCACATCATCAATCAAGCCATCGCCCATAATCTGCGCAAAGTCTCGCACGCGCTTGAGGAGACGATTGGCGATACGAGGAGTCCCACGACTACGGAGAGCCAACTCGGAAGCTGCCTCATGGGTGATTTCCATCTCAAAAATATCTGCCGTCCGCTCGACAATCTCTGTCAAGTCATCATGGGCATAATACTCCATGTGACCAGTAATTCCAAAACGTGCACGAAGTGGATTCGACAGCATCCCTGCTCGTGTCGTCGCACCAATCAAGGTAAAAGGTGGTAATTCTAGATGAACACTGCGACTACCTTCCCCCGCACCAATCATGATGTCGATGTAGAAGTCTTCCATAGCACTGTAAAGCACCTCTTCCACCGACATAGGCAAGCGATGAATCTCGTCGATAAAGAGAACATCTCCTGGCTCCAAGTCATTCAAAATCGCTACCAAATCACCGGCTTTTTCGATAACGGGACCAGACGTCTGTTTGAGATTAACTCCCAATTCATTGGCAATGACAAAGGCCATGGTCGTTTTCCCGAGACCTGGAGGGCCAAACAAAAGAACATGGTCCAGCGCCTCATCACGCATTTTTGCAGCTTCAATAAAGATTTGAAGCTGATCCTTGACCTTGTCCTGACCGATATATTCACGTAAATATTGGGGACGGAGGGTACGCTCCACCAACTCCTCATCACCCATGATTTCATTATCTAAAATTCTACTCATGTTCCTATTATAGCAAAAATCCAGCCTACAAACAAAAAAGCCACCTGATTTGGTGGCTTCTTTAGGGAGATTATTATGAAAAAGAAAAGTTAGGATTTCTATTAAATAAAGTTAGGAGGTCTTTACTTAATGGTTACATGATACATGAGTAAACTTAAAGTTAACTTAACCTATAATTTTTATTTTTTTGCTAGAGATTTTAACTACTACCAGCCAAAGCAGAAAAGTTAGGAGACAGATACTCACCACTATTAAGTATGTTTCTTCCTTTGTTAAAAGGTTCTGCCAATTAAGCCGGATTCCTAATTTTTCTTGAAACTCTTCTAATAAGCTACTATTCCCCATAAATGTAGTTTCTAATTGCTCCTTCATTAAGACCTGTCTATAGAGAGAAGCAAGATAGGTAGCCGGTGTGCACTTCATGAGAACTTGAGCGAAGTTAGGAAGAATTCCCATTGGTACATAAGTTCCTACTAAAAATCCTGAAGCTGTACCTACAATGGTAGCCAATTTACCCAGACTATCTACTGACTGGAAATGATAAATCAAGAGTACATTTACCAATGTTGAAAGGAGACTACTTAGCAGCATGATTAAACTTATTTCAAATAGCTTACTCATAGCTGGAATTTCTTGAAAATAAAGGCTCATAACAATAAGCATAAAGGCTTGCATAACAAAGGAAATGATAAGGCTACTAATAAGATAAGACAGTTGCAAGCCCCAGCTCCCTAAATCTGTCAAAAAGAGATCCTGATCCACTTGATTTTCACGGTCTTGTACCATCTGGGTCAAAGCTGTAAAACTGGTTGTAATCCCAGTCACAGCCAAGGTTCCACCCATCAGCCAGTTATTTAAAAGGCTCTTATTATCAGGAAGTTGGGACCAGGCATCCATCAAATTTTTCTGCAAAAAAATGATATAGAGTAGAAAGGAAATCAAAGCTCCCAGTAATGAGAAAAAGACTCCTGAACGATTACGAAAATACAACAAAAAATCACGTTTTAATAAGGCTAACATTAGCGCACCTCTCTTCCTGTAAGGGCTATGAAGGCATCATCCATAGTTCCTGGACGAAATTCAAAGCTGGCAATCTTCTCACGAACTTGGGTCAAATAATCAATAGCTTCCAATTGGCTCTTAGGATAAAGACTATACTCAAACTCATTTTCCTTTTCCACAGGCATATTATTAGGTAAGAATTTCTCCACCTGCTTGTCTTTAAAACAAATTTTTAAAAGATTGGAAGCGTACTCACTTTTAATTTCAGCAGCAGAACCTTGGGCAATAACCTTTCCATGATCTATAATATAAAGTTGATCTGCCTCATCTGCTTCATCCAGATAATGAGTCGTTAAGATAATAGTCATCCCTTCATCTCTTTGTAGACGATACAATAAATCCCAAATGGATTTGCGAGTCTGAATATCTAGTCCAGTCGTAGGCTCATCTAGAAATAAAATATCGGGATTGGATAGGAGAGCCCGAGCAATGTCAACTCGACGTTTCTGTCCTCCTGATAAAGTTCCATAAAGTTGTTTCTGAAAAGCAGGCAACCCTAGTTGATTGATTAAATCTTCCACACGACCACCTTTAATCCCCTTATACTGCTGGGCGCGAATGGCTAGGTTTTCTTTGACCGTCAACTTTTCATCCAATACACTTGCTTGAAAAACAACTCCAATCCTAGTATTGGGCGCATAGATGATTTGACCATTAGTAGCTCGTTTAAGTCCGATTAACATTGAAATCGTGGTCGATTTGCCAGCCCCATTAGGTCCTAAGATTGCGTTAAAACTTCCTTTTTTAAACTCTAAATTTATATCTTTTACTGCTGTATGGTCTCCATAGTTCTTAGTGATGCCTTTTGCTTGTAAAATCATATTTCCTTCCTCCTTTTTACACCTTCAGTTTAACAAAAAGGAAAAAGAAAAAATATAGTTTGGTGCTATGTGGTCGAAATGGATGATTATGTGGTCAATTCTACCTTAAAACTTCTGCATTTGAACATAAAAAAGCCACCTGATTTGGTGGCTTCTTTAGGGAGATTATTATGAAAAAGAAAAGTTTAGGATTTCTATTAAATAAAGTTAGGAGGTCTTTACTTAATGATTACATGATACATGAGTAAACTTAAAGTTAACTTAAGATAAAAGAATTATTTTAATTTTTTTTTCGATCCACCCAAATCATTCCTGTACAATCATAAGTAGATAAGGTTTCAAACCCCAGAGAACGGTAAAAACCCAAGGTTTTTTCTGTCTGTTCAGTCGCTAGTTGTATTTGGTAGGCATCCTTATAGTCAACCAAGGCTTCTTTCGTCAAGTTACTACCAATTCCTTGGCGCTGATAGCTAGGCAAAACGATCAAATCCTGGATAAAAACCGATGAAAAACCGTCTCCAACCAGGCGCACTAAACCAACGATTTCCTCACCATCACGGGCAAGATAAGTCGCTAGCGAATGAGACAAGGCCTGCTCCAACATCTGTGGCTGATTGGTATAGTTTGTCCAACCAACTGCCTGATAGAGATGCAAAACATCATCAATTGAAACAGAGGATTCTTTTGTAATCTTAATCATAGCAAACCTTTCTAACATTTCCTAAGCGATTTTATCTGCTGCCCATTTTTATCAAAATTCTCAGATTTTAACCACGCTTCAAAACGTGCTTTAACCTTTGGCCAGTCCTTATCGATCATAGACATCCAATCCGTATCTCTGGTGCGACCTTTATAAATAACAGCTTGACGGAAAGTGCCTTCGTAGATAAAACCCAAACGTTCTGCTGCTTTTCTAGATGGAAGATTGAGGGCGTCGCACTTCCACTCATAGCGGCGATAGTTGAGTTCTTCAAAAACATAACGAGCTAGCAAATAGTGAGCTTCTGTTCCCATCCTGGTCTGTTTGAGAGCCGGAGAAAAGGTCACTGCGCCAACTTCAATGGTGCGATTGGCTTGGTCAATACGCATGAGCGAAAAAGTACCCAGTGCTTTACCAGTCGCTTTATCGATAATCGTATAATAGAAGCGATCCTTGCGCTCAATCATCTGCTTTAAAGAGACGATTAATTCTTCTAGATTTTCTACTGGTGGTTGAAAGAGATAGGTCCACATCTCACGTGGGCTATTTGGGCCATAAACAGCTAATAAATCTTTCGCATGCTTTTCCACCGATAGAGCTTCTAGAACCGTATATCGCCCTTCTATCCGTACAAGCGAGGGTAAAACTCCAGGTGTATCGTCTACAGGTTCACCAATCATCTGGCCGTATTCATTTACTGGCATAGCTTTCTCCTTGTCTCACACTTATAAGTTTAAAGATGTGAATAGTATATCACATCTCACAGGTAATCTACAAAAAATCCTCCAGATTCTACTCTGAAGGATTCATTTCTTATTTCACAACAATATTAACCAATTTATTTGGTACCGCAATCACTTTCACGATTTCCTTGCCATCGATCTCTGCTTTGACTTTTTCGTCAGCCAGAGCAATTTCTTGCAATTCTTCGCGTGATAGATCTTTTGCGACCATGAGTTTAGCACGGACTTTTCCTTTGATTTGGACGACAATTTCGATTTCGTCTTCAACCAATTTGCTTTCGTCCCATGTTGGCCAAGCCACATAAGAGATAGACTCACCTGTTTCTGCGACTGTTTGCCAGAGTTCTTCTGCCAAGTGAGGGGCAAATGGGGCAATCAATTGGATAAAGCCTTTGGCGTAGTCCACATAGAGTTTGTCTTCCTTATTAGTAGCGTTGACAAAGACCATGAGTTGGGCAATGGCTGTGTTGAATTTCATAGACTCGACTTGCTCAGTAACAGATTTAACCGTTTCGTTGTAAACCTTGTCTAGAGCGCCATTGTTTTCCGCAACGATTTCTTTACTTGTGATCAAACGGTACACACGGTCGAGGAACTTACGACTTCCTTCCAATCCTTCTTCAGACCAAGCGATTGAAGCATCGAGTGGTCCCATAAACATTTCATAGACACGAAGGGTATCGGCACCGTATTGTTCCACCACATCGTCTGGGTTGACAACGTTCTTGAGGGATTTAGACATTTTGGCTGGTGCTTGCTCCAATTCTTCCCCTGTTTCCACATGGAAGAAGGAACCGTCACGTTTTTCAACTTTATCAGTCGCTACAAGAGCACCGCGATGGTCACGGTAGCTAGTTCCCAAGATCATTCCTTGGTTAAAGAGTTTTTGGAACGGTTCTTTAGTTGGAACAACACCAAGGTCGTAGAGGAATTTGTGCCAGAAACGAGCGTAAAGCAAGTGAAGAACAGCATGCTCCGCACCACCCACATAGATATCTACTGGCAACCATTGTTTGAGGAGGTCCTCATCAGCCAATTTCTCAGTATTGTGTGGGTCAATATAACGGAGGTAGTACCAGCTTGAACCTGCCCATTGTGGCATAGTGTTGGTTTCACGACGACCTTTAACACCATCTTCACGAGTCACTTCAAGCCAGTCTGTCAAGTTAGCTAGTGGACTTTCACCAGTTCCTGAAGGACGGATATCCTTGGTTACCGGCAAGACAAGTGGCAATTCATTTTCTGGAACAGCTGTTGAAGTCCCATCTTCCCAATGAATAATTGGGATTGGTTCACCCCAGTAACGTTGACGGCTAAAGAGCCAGTCGCGGAGACGGTAAGTTACCTTCTCTTGACCACAGCCTTTTTCTTCCAACCAAGCCACAATCTTAGCAATAGCATCTTCTTTGTTGAGACCGTTCAAGAAGTCAGAGTTGACGTGAAGGCCATCCTCTGTGTAGGCAGCTTCTTCAACGTTTCCACCTTCCAGCACTTCTACGATTGGTAGGTCAAATTGTTTAGCAAATTCCCAGTCACGTTGGTCGTGGGCTGGTACGGCCATAACGGCACCTGTACCGTAGCTAGCAAGAACGTAGTCTGCAATCCAGATTGGAATTTCTTTACCGTTGACAGGGTTGATTGCATAAGCACCCGTCCAAACCCCTGTTTTTTCCTTGGCAAGGTCTGTACGAGCCAAGTCTGATTTGAGGCTAGCTTGGTGTTTGTAGTCCGCTACAGCCTTAGCCTGTTCAGGACTTGTGATGGCGTCTACTAATTCATGTTCAGGAGCCAAAACAGTGAAAGTCGCACCGAAAAGGGTATCTGGACGTGTCGTAAAGACTGTGAATTCCTTGTCTGTTCCCTTAACTTTAAAGGTTACATTGGCACCAGTTGATTTTCCAATCCAGTTGCGTTGCATGTCCTTGATAGACTCTGGCCAGTCAAGGTCATCCAAGTCATTGAGCAAGCGCTCTGCATAGGCCGTGATTTTAAGCATCCATTGGCGCATTGGTTTGCGGACAACTGGATAGCCTCCACGCTCTGATGTTCCATCAGGAAGGACTTCTTCGTTGGCGATAGCTGTTCCCAGTTCCTCAACCCAGTTTACTGGCACTTCCGCTTCATAGGCCAAGCCTTTTTCATAAAGCTTGGTGAAAATCCATTGCGTCCATTTGTAGTAGTTTGGATCTGTCGTGTTGACTTCACGGTCCCAGTCGTAAGAGAATCCAAGCGCATTGATTTGGCGTTTGAAGTTGGCGATGTTTTCTGCTGTGAATTCCGCTGGGTCATTCCCAGTATCCATGGCATATTGCTCTGCAGGCAAACCAAAGGCATCCCATCCCATTGGGTGAAGGACGTTGTAGCCTTGGGCGCGTTTGTAACGGCTAAGGATATCTGTCGCTGTGTATCCTTCTGGGTGTCCTACGTGAAGACCCGCTCCAGATGGGTAAGGGAACATGTCAAGCGCATAAAACTTGGGTTTTGAGGCGTCTGTTCCTGTCTTAAAAGTGTGATTGTCAGCCCAGTATTTTTGCCACTTAGGCTCGATTTCTTTATGATTGTAAAAACTCATGGTATCTCTCCAATTTTCGTGATGTTCCTATTATACCATTTTTTAGAAGAATAGTGCTCTTCTTTTCTTGGTTTTGAATGATATCCACTTTGAAAATAAAGTAGTTTATTTGCTTTTTCTTGAAATTCTCTCTAAAAATTTTATCCAATGAATACAGAATCCTAATAATAGTAGAATTCTTAGCTAGTTATATAAGTGCAAGATAGGGCTTTTTGTGGTAGAATGTAGGAAAGAGCTTTCTCAGAAGGAGGAAAAGATGAACAAACAAACCATCGCAGTTTTAGGACCTGGTTCTTGGGGAACTGCCCTATCACAAGTCCTAAATGACAATGGTCATGAGGTACGTATTTGGGGAAACATTCCCGAGCAAATCAACGAAATCAATACACATCATACTAACAAACACTATTTTAAAGATATTGTCTTAGATGAAAAAATTGTAGCCTACCAAGACCTAGAAGTAGCTTTGAAGGATGTAGATGCTGTTTTATTTGTCGTCCCAACCAAGGTTACACGACTAGTTGCCCAACAAGTGGCTGCCGTTCTTGATCATAAAGTGGTCGTCATGCACGCATCAAAAGGTCTTGAACCGAATAGTCACAAACGTCTTTCAACCATTCTTGAAGAAGAAATCCCTGAAGAACTTAGAAGCGAGATCGTCGTCGTATCGGGGCCTAGCCATGCCGAAGAAACCATCGTACGCGACATTACCTTGATTACCGCCGCATCTAAGGATTTAGAGACAGCCCAGTATGTTCAAGAACTCTTTAGCAACCACTACTTCCGTCTTTATACCAATACAGATGTCATCGGAGTAGAAACAGCTGGCGCGCTTAAAAATATCATCGCAGTGGGAGCTGGTGCCCTTCATGGACTTGGATTTGGAGACAATGCTAAAGCTGCTATTATCACGCGTGGCCTTGCAGAAATCACTCGTCTGGGTGTCAAGCTTGGAGCAAATCCATTAACTTACAGTGGTCTTTCAGGTGTTGGTGATTTGATCGTTACCGGAACTTCTATTCACTCACGTAACTGGCGCGCTGGAGATGCTCTGGGGCGTGGAGAAGCCTTGGCAGATATTGAAGCTAACATGGGAATGGTCATTGAAGGAATTTCAACGACCAAAGCGGCCTACGAGTTAGCACAAGAGCTTGGAGTCTATATGCCTATTACCCAAGCCATCTACCAAGTTATTTATGAAAATGTAAATATAAAAGATGCTGTTTCTGAACTTATGAACAATGAGTTCAAGGCAGAAAACGAGTGGTCTTAAACCACAGTTAGAAAGGAATCTCATGATGCAAAAAGTTAGAAAAGCCGTTATCCCTGCTGCAGGACTTGGAACTCGCTTCCTTCCTGCTACCAAAGCCTTGGCTAAGGAAATGCTACCAATCGTAGATAAACCAACCATTCAATTTATCGTTGAAGAAGCTCTTAAGTCTGGTATTGAGGATATTCTTGTTGTCACAGGGAAGTCAAAACGCTCAATCGAAGACCATTTTGACTCAAACTTTGAGCTAGAATACAACCTCAAAGAAAAAGGAAAGAATGATCTCTTGAAACTTGTTGACGAAACAACTGGCATGCGCCTCCACTTCATCCGTCAAACTCACCCACGTGGACTCGGAGATGCCGTTTTGCAAGCCAAAGCCTTTGTTGGGAATGAACCTTTTGTAGTTATGCTTGGGGATGACCTCATGGATATCAATGATGACAAGGCTACCCCATTGACAAAACAGCTTATCAATGACTATGAAAAAACTCATGCTTCTACCATCGCTGTAATGCCTGTCCCACATGAAGAAGTCTCAGCCTATGGTGTCATCGCTCCTCAAGGAGAAGGCAAAGATGGACTTTACAGTGTTGAAACCTTCGTTGAAAAACCAGCACCTGAAGATGCACCAAGTGATCTAGCTATCATCGGTCGTTATCTTCTCACACCTGAAATTTTTGGTATCCTTGAAAAGCAAACACCTGGTGCCGGAAATGAAATCCAGCTCACAGATGCCATCGATACTCTCAACAAAACTCAACGAGTATTTGCTCGTGAATTCAAGGGTGCTCGTTATGATGTTGGAGACAAGTTTGGCTTTATGAAAACTTCAATCGACTACGCACTTAGACATCCACAAGTCAAAGATGATCTTAAAGACTACTTGATTAACCTTGGAAAAGAACTCTCAGGAGAAAAATAATCGCTTTTACAACACGAGGCTGGGACAAAAGTCCTAGCCTCTCAATTTTCTTTGGATTGTTGGGCAAGACGCAGTGGTTGAGTGGGCTCTACTACGCTGATTTCATCAGCTTTTACAGCCCTACTCAACTGTGCGGAGGTGGGACGACGAAATCGAATTCTAACGAATTACCGATTTCTGTCCCACTCTCTTTTCTATGCTTAAACAGCAAGCTCTTACCCTTTTATATCAAGCCTCATTCTAAGCCTAATTGCTTGCAAGAGAAGCTTTTATGGTATAATAATAAAGAGTGAGGAATTCTATGAACAATCGATTAACAAGAATCAAACAAAAAGGACTGGCCTTCCTTCAGTCTCTAAAATCAACCATTTCAAAAAAAGATCCAGAGAAAAACAGTGGAAAATCTTCTAAGAAAAAGAAGAAAACTAAAACCAAACTGACCATTTGGACTATTTTTGCCAATATCTTGCTAGGAATCAAAGCAACTTTTAACACTCTTTTTATCCTAGCATTCATTGGCGGGCTCCTCGGATCAGGGGTTGTCTTGGGCTATGCTGTTTCTCTTTTTGATCAGGTTAGTGTTCCACAAACAGAGGATTTGCTCAAGCAAGTCAATAATATTTCATCCATCTCTGAGATTCGCTATGCAGATGGTTCCATGATTGGGGCTATCGAAAGTGACCTCCTTCGAACATCTGTTTCATCAGAGGATATTTCAGATAATCTGAAACAGGCTATCGTTGCGACTGAAGATGAACATTTTGCAGAACACAATGGTGTCGTTCCAAAAGCTGTTATTCGTGCCAGTCTAGGAAATTTTATCGGACTTGGTTCTTCCAGTGGAGGATCTACCCTAACACAGCAGCTCATCAAGCAACAAGTCGTTGGTGATGCTCCGACTCTAGCTCGAAAAGCCAGTGAAATCGTAGATGCTCTGGCCTTAGAACGTGCCATGAGCAAGGATGAAATCCTGACAACCTATCTCAACGTCGCACCTTTTGGGCGCAATAACAAGGGACAAAATATCGCAGGTGCTCAGCAGGCTGCGACTGGGATTTTCGGAGTGGATGCAAGCAAACTTACTGTCCCTCAAGCAGCTTTCCTAGCCGGATTGCCACAAAGTCCTATCTCCTACTCACCTTATGAATCAACTGGTGAGATGAAGAGTGAGGAGGATTTGCAACTAGGTATCAAGCGTTCCAAAGATGTTCTTTACAATATGTACCGAACAGGAGCCATCAGTAAAGAAGACTATGAAACCTATAAAGCCTATGACATTAAGCAGGATTTCTTGCCAGCAGAAAATGTTAGCATTACTGCTAAAGGCTTCCTCTACTTCTCTGCCCTCGATGAAGCCACGAATCTTATGTATGATTACTTGGTACAAAAAGATAACGTCTCTGCACAAGAGCTAAAGAACGAATCTATCCAAAAATCCTATCGTGAATTGGCCGAAAAAGAGATTCAAAACGGCGGATACCGTATTACAACTACCATTGATAAAGCTATTCATACGGCCATGCAAAATGCGGTAGCAAATTACGGCTACCTGCTAGATGATAGTTCAGGGCAACCTGAAGTTGGAAATGTCTTGATGGACAACCAAACGGGAGCAATCTTAGGCTTTGTCGGTGGTCGTGATTACCAAAGTAATCAAAACAACCACGCCTTTAACACTAAACGGTCTCCTGCTTCAACTACTAAACCAATCCTAGCCTACAGTATTGCGATTGACCAAGGGTTGATGGGAAGTGCAAGCGTCTTATCTAACTATCCAACTAACTTCTCTAACGGAAATCCTATCATGTATGTCAATAGCCCTGGTACAGCCATGATGAACCTTAAAGAGGCTCTGAATTACTCTTGGAATATCCCAGCCTACTGGACCTATCAACTACTTCTTCAAAAAGGGGTTGATGTTCGTTCCTACATGGAAAAGATGGGCTATGAAATCCCTGAATACGGCATCGAAAGTCTACCTATGGGGGGAGGAATCGATGTCACTGTAGCTCAACATACAAATGGCTACCAAACCTTGGCTAACAATGGTGTTTACCATAAGAAATACATGATTTCAAAAATCGAGAAGACCAGCGGCGAAGTCATTTATGAACACAAGGATGAGCCTGTTCAAGTCTACTCCAAGGCAACAGCAACGATTATGCAAAGTCTACTGAGAGATGTTATCTCATCCCGAGTGACCTCGACCTTCCAGAATGACCTTGCGTCCCTTAACTCTAGTCTCGCAAGGGCCGACTGGATCGGAAAAACTGGTACTACCAATGAAGACGGTGATATGTGGCTCATGGTTTCAACTCCAAGACTGACCTTGGGAGGCTGGCTTGGCCATGACGATAATAGCCCACTCGCCAAGGGAGCAGGTCACTATCGAAATGCTAACTACATGGCCCATCTGGTCAATGCCATCCATCAAGCTTCTCCTTCTGCTTGGGGTTCAGAGCGCTTTAGTCTTGATCCTAGTGTTACTTCATCTCAAGTCCTTAAATCAACTGGGCAAAAACCAGGTAAGGTTTCCATCAACGGAAAAGAGATTAATGTAACAGGAGAAATGGTGACTAGCTACTGGGCTAACCAAGCAGGTGCACCAACTACGACCTACCGTTTTGCGATTGGTGGAAGTGATTCAGACTATCAAAACGCTTGGTCTAGTATTTTGGGAAGTTTACCAAAAGCATCTACTTCCTCATCAAATAGCAATAATAACAACAATACTAACAATCGTAATAATAACAATAATAGTGCTACCAACAGTAATACTGGTAACAGTAGCTCTACACCAAATAACAGTAGTAATCCACCTGCTTCTAGCAGCCAACAGCAATAAATACTATATTGTTTGAGAGTGAGAAAGAAATGATTTTTCTCCACTCTCTTTTTTCTTTTTTCATTTCATGGTACAATATGTACATGAATAAATATCAAAAGAATATATTTAAGGGAACTATCTATTCTCTCCTTTCTGGCTTAATTTGGGGAATCTGTGGAATTTTAGGAGAGTACTTTTTTGCCCACTATCAAGTATCATCAGGCTGGATTACCTCCATGCGTCTCCTCGTCGCAGGTAGTGTAGTACTCATCTTATCGAGCTTTCAACTCCGCTCCCAGCTCTTTGATATCTGGAAAAATTGGAAAAATTACCTTCCTTTTCTGACCTATGCCATCTTAGGGATTTTCTCCGTTCAGTTTTTCTTCTATCTCTGTGTCGAGTACTCCAACGCAACCACTGCCACCATCCTCCAATTTATCAGCCCTATCTTTATCCTCCTTTTCAATCGCATCATTTACAAGAAAAAAGCTTCAAAAAGTGCCATTTTTTATGTCTTGATTGCCATGATTGGAGTTTTTCTGATGGCTACAAAAGGAGATTTGTCTAAGTTGTCAATTACTCCCCTAGCTCTCATAACAGGTCTCCTTAGCGCACTAGGTCTCATGTTCAATGTTATATTACCCCAGCGTTTTGCTAAAAATTATGGGTTCGTGCCTACTGTTGGATGGGGGATGATTATTGCGGGGCTTTTTAGTAATGTTCTCTACCCCGTTTATGAGATTAGCTTCCAGCTTGATGTCGTTAGTATCTTGATTTGTTTGACCATCGCCTTTTTAGGAACGGCTTTTGCCTTTTTCCTTTCCATGAAGGCTGTTTCCCTGGTCTCGCCCTTGGTAGTATCAGTCGTCAGCGCAAGCGAACCGCTATCCTCAGCGATCCTCAGTGTCCTTTTCCTTGGGATGGTCCTAGATGGTTTCTTGGTACTGGCCATGATTTTGATTATCGTGCCTATGATTTTTTTGTCAATCGAAGAATCAAAATCAAAGAATTAAACACCCTCTTTTGATACTTTAGGCTTCAATTTTGAAGCCTTTTTTGATAGAATAGTAAGCATTACAAAGAGTGAGGAGACCCCTATGACTGCTACAAAAATGAATGCACAAGAAATTATCCAATTTATCGCCAATGCTGAAAAAAAGACCAGTGTAAAAGTAACCTTTGAAGGACAACTTGCTGGAGCTATCCCTGCTTCTGTTACCAAGCTTGGAAATGTTCTTTTTGGAGATTGGAAAGATATCGCTCCTCTTCTCGAAGGACTGACTGAAAACAAGGATTATGTTGTTGAGCAAGATGCCCGTAACTCAGCTGTACCTCTCCTTGACAAGCGTGACATCAATGCCCGTATCGAACCAGGTGCTATTATCCGTGACCAGGTTGAGATTGGTGACAACGCTGTTATCATGATGGGAGCTGTGATCAATATTGGTGCTGAAATCGGTGCTGGCACTATGATTGATATGGGAGCTATTCTAGGTGGACGCGCTATTGTCGGTAAAAATAGTCACGTAGGTGCCGGCGCTGTTCTTGCAGGTGTTATCGAACCAGCTAGTGCAGAGCCTGTCCGTGTGGGTGACAATGTTCTCATCGGTGCTAACGCTGTGGTTATCGAAGGTGTTCAAATCGGTAGCGGTTCTGTTGTTGCAGCAGGTGCCATCGTCACTCAAGATGTTCCAGAAAACGTTGTGGTAGCTGGTGTTCCAGCTCGTGTTATCAAAGAAATCGATAGCCAAACCCAACAAAAAACAGCGCTTGAAGATGCACTTCGTACCTTGTAAAAGTGAACTGAGGCGGAATTTCCTGCCTCTTTATTGTCTAGTAGAAAGGATCTAAATATGTTAGATTTGATTCAAACTCGACGCGATCTTCACCAAATTCCTGAGATCGGTTTAGAAGAATTCAAGACTCACGCTTATTTACTCAATGTCATTGAGAAATTAACAGTTGGTAAGGATTTTGTTCAGATTCGTACTTGGAGGACAGGTATTTTAGTTTACTTGCAGGGAAGTCAGCCAGAACGTACCATTGGCTGGCGGACAGACATCGACGGACTCCCAATCCTTGAACAAACAGGCCTTCCTTTTACCTCTCAACACCAAGACCGCATGCATGCTTGTGGACATGATTTTCACATGACCATTGCCCTTGGAAGTCTCGAACGTGCATTAGAAAAACAACCCAAAAACAATCTCCTCTTTCTCTTCCAACCTGCGGAAGAAAACGAAGCAGGTGGCATGCTCATGTATGAAGATGGGGCCTTTGGCGACTGGTTGCCTGACCAATTCTATGGACTCCATGTTCGTCCAGACTTAAAAGTTGGACAGATTGCGACCAATACCCATACACTCTTTGCTGGAACTTGCGAAGTCAAGATTCGTTTCAAGGGTAAAGGTGGTCACGCTGCCTTTCCACATCAAGCAAACGACGCTCTGGTTGCAGCTAGCCATTTTGTCACTCAAGTTCAGTCGGTTGTCAGCCGTAATGTCGATCCTATCGAGGGAGCTGTCGTCACTTTCGGTGTCTTTCAAGCTGGAACAACCAATAATGTCATAGCTGATACAGCCTTCTTACATGGAACGATTCGAGCTCTTACACACAGCATGAGCCTCTTGGTGCAAAAACGTGTCAAAGTTATCGCTGAAGGGGTCGCAGCTGCTTTTAATATGGATGTGGAAGTCGAACTCAAACAGGGAGGGTATTTACCAGTCGAAAACAACCCTGAATTAGCCCGTGAATTGATGACCTTCTTTGATGAAAAAGAGGGAATTGAACTAATTGACATCGAACCTGCCATGACAGGAGAAGACTTTGGTTATCTTCTCTCCAAGGTTCCTGGTGTCATGTTCTGGCTTGGAATTGATAGTCCCTATGCTCTTCACCATCCACAGATGAGTCCTAAGGAAGAAGCTCTGACTATCGGTGTCGAGGCTGTATCAAGCTTTTTAGCCAAGAAAACTGCGGAGTAAACAATGAAAAAAGCCCTACGCAAGCAGGTCTTGCAAGAACTCAAATCTCTATCTGCAGAAGAAAAACAAAATATGAACGCTTGGTTGACTGAACAGCTCCTTCAACATCCTTTCTACAAGGAAGCAAAAACCATCGCCACTTACCTGTCTTTTCCTCATGAATTTCAAACAGCTAGACTGATCGAATTTGCTCAAAAAGATGGGAAGACCATTTTGATTCCCAAAACTTATCCACATGGGAAAATGGACTTTGTTCTATATGAACCAGAGAAACTCGAACAGAATTCTTTTGGACTTCTTGAACCTCAAGGAGAGTTCACAATCCTTGAACCTTCTCAGATTGACCTGATTCATGTTCCTGGTTTGGCCTTCAATCCTTCTGCTTATAGGGTTGGCTACGGTGGTGGTTATTATGATCGCTACTTAGAGCATTTCCCAGGTCCTACTATTAGTACGATTTATCCATGCCAGATTCAGGACTTCCATCCTGATCCACACGATATTCCCGTTAAGGAGGTAATCATCTATGAAAAATATTTTTGATCGTCGTTATCCCGTCACGAGCTTCTTTCTTCTCGTGACAAGCCTAGTTTTCATACTCATGTTTCTAACCAGTGGTTTCAACTATACCAGTGCAGCCACCTTATATCAGTTTGGAGCTATTTATCCTCCTGCTATTAAAGCCATGCCTGAGCAGGTATGGCGTTTATTCTCAGCAACCTTTGTCCATATTGGCTTGGAGCACTTTTTAGTCAATATGCTATCCCTCTACTTTTTGGGGCGTCAGATGGAGCAAATCTTTGGCTCCAAACAGTTTTTCTTTATCTATCTCTTATCAGGTATGATGGGCAGTCTCTTTGTCCTAGTTTTTAGTCCTAATACCATTACCGCAGGGGCTTCAACTGCTCTCTACGGAATGTTTGCTTCTATTGTCGTTCTTCGTTATGCTTCACGCAATCCCTACCTCCAACAACTTGGTCAATCCTATCTCTCCCTCTTAGTCATCAACCTAGTAGGTAGTGTCTTAATCCCTGGAATCAGCCTTGCTGGACATGTCGGGGGAGCTGTCGGCGGTGCATTACTGGCTATCGTCTTCCCAGTTCGAGGCGAACGAAAGATTTACAGCCCAAGTCAACGGGGTCTTGCAACCCTAGCTTTCATTGCTTTATCAGCTTTACTACTTTTTATCGGACTATTATAAGAACAAGAAAAACCATTGGAATCTCTCTTAAGGAGTATTGCTTCCAATGGTTTTTTTGAATCTATTTGAAAAGTAGCTTAAAACCCATTATTGTCACTGAGTTCTTTGAACCAGTGGCCTGATTTTTTCAGGCGTCGTTCTTGCGTTTCAAGGTCAAGCTCAACTAAACCATAACGGTTTTTATAGCTATTGAGCCATGACCAGCAATCGATAAAGGTCCAGATCAAGTAGCCTTTACAGTTGGCACCGTCTTCGATAGCACGATGAAGCTCACGAAGATGACCTTTGACAAAGTCAATACGGTAATCATCCTGAATCATACCATTCTCACGGAATTTATCCTCACCTTCAACACCCATACCGTTTTCAGTTAACATCCACTCAATATTCCCATAGGTTTCCTTGATGTTTTGGGCAATGTCATAAATCCCTTGCTCATAGATTTCCCAACCACGGTGGGGATTAATCTTACGACCAGGCATGACGTAAGGTTCATAGAAATGCTCTGGCAAAAGCGGGCTGTCAGGATGCTTAGCAAAACGTGGCGCCATGACACGCAAGGGTTGGTAGTAGTTGACTCCAAGGAAATCTACTGTGTGCTCACGAATAAGTTCCAACTCCTCAGCCGTAGAATCTGGTAGCAGATTATGCTCAGCTAAAATTTCCACCAATTCTTCTGGATAAATTCCCAAGACAGATGGATCTAGGAAAGATTGGGCTTGGAAGAGATCGGCTATACGAGCAGCTTTGACATCCGCAGGATGCTGACTACGTGGATAGGCTGGTGTCAAGTTGAGGACAATCCCAATCTTAGAACCCGGCAACATTTCGTGACAAGCCTTGACTGCAAGAGTGCTGGCTAGTTGGGTATGATAGGCAACCTTTACTGCTGCTTTGGCATCCACCTTATGAGGATAATGGGCATCATAGAAATAGCCAAACTCAACAGGAACGATAGGCTCATTGAAGGTAATCCATTGGTCCACAAGGTCTCCATAAGTCTCAAAACAGAAGCGAGCATAGTCTTCATAAGCCTTGATGGTCGCCTTATTTTCCCAACCATCGCCATCCTCTTGAAGGGCAAAAGGCAGGTCAAAGTGATAGAGATTGACTAAGAGACGGATTCCCTTGGTCTTAATAGCTTCAAATACCTGACGGTAAAAAGCCACACCCTGAGGATTGACTTCTCCACGACCCTGTGGGAAAATACGAGACCACTGGATTGAAGTCCGAAAGGCTGTATGCCCTGTTTCTAACAAGAGCTCGATATCCTGCTCCCAATTTTCATAGAATGTCGATGTCTTATCTGGTCCAATCCCATTGTAGTAGCGATTGGGTTCTACTTGGAACCAATAATCCCAGAGATTATCTCCCTTTCCGTCACCAGGCACTCGCCCTTCTGTCTGTGGCCCAGAAGTTGAGGAACCCCAGACAAAATCCTTTGGAAATTTTAGCATAGCTCTACCTCTTTATTTACTCTTTTTATCTTTATTTTATCTCATTATAAAGAAAAAACAAGGCAAAAACTAGTTACATTTTTGTCTTGTTTTTCTTCTGATTATAGATTTTATTTGTTTGTTAGGATTTCAAGAGTTTCAAGCAAGTTATCTGCGTGAACTTCGATTGTATCTCCTGTCGCCTTAATCTTGACTTCTACGATTCCATCCGCTGCTTTCTTCCCAACAGTGATACGAATTGGAAGACCAATCAAGTCGCTGTCACTGAATTTAACACCGACACGTTCGTTACGGTCATCCGTCAAGACTTCGTAGCCTTTATTTACCAAAGCTTCTTCGATACGATTTGTCAATGTAAGACTTGCTTCATCCTTGACATTAACCGGAATCAAGTGCACATCAAATGGCGCCAATTCTTTAGGGAAGTTGATCCCCCAAGCGTAACGATATTCGCCTTTTGGAGTTTTGTTGACAAAGAGGCGAGCGTGTTGCTCCATGACTGCTGAAAGGAGACGGCTGACACCGATACCATAACATCCCATGATGATTGGCACAGCACGGCCATTTTCATCCAAGACATCTGCTCCCATACTTGCTGAGTAGCGAGTTCCTAGTTTGAAAATATGACCAATCTCGATCCCACGTGCAAAGTTGAGCACACCTTGTCCATCTGGAGAGATTTCACCCTCACGAACTTCACGGATATCGACATACTCAGCAGTGAAATCACGACCTGGGTTGACTCCAGTCAAGTGGTAACCATCTTCGTTGGCACCAACAACAGCATTGCGGCTATCTTGTACCTTGCGGTCTGCGATAATCTTGACATTTTCTGGAAGATTGACTGGGCCAAGTGAACCAAAGTCCGCTCCCAACAATTCTTTCACTTCTGCCTCAGTTGCAGGTTCTAAGAAATCTGCTCCAAGGTAGTTTTTAAACTTAACTTCATTGAGTTGGTCATTGCCGACCAGTAGGGCAACAACTGGCTCTTCGTCTGCCATATAAACCAAGGTCTTGATTGTTTGCTCTTCAGAGACATTCAAGAAGGCTGCAACTTCATCAATTGATTTAACATCTGGCGTTGCAACACGAGTCACTTCTTCTTCAGCGACAACACGGTTGCTTGGTTTGTACTCGTTTGTTGCCATTTCCAAGTTAGCCGCGTAGCTAGACTCACTTGAGTAAGCAATGGTATCTTCACCAGAAACCATCCACTTGAGCAATTCTGCTTTGATTTCTTCTTGCACTTCTGCAGGAATTTCGTCAAATGAGGCAACTGACTTGTCCAAGACAACCCAGCGGTCAAGGTCTGTACGAGCAGGTGTAATGGCCATAAATTCTTGGCTGTCCTTACCACCCATGGCTCCACCGTCACCAATGATGGCTTTAAAGTCCAAGTCACTACGAGTGAAGATACGCTCGTAAGCTGCCTTGTACTCATCATAGGTAACATCCAAACTATCGTAGTTAGCGTGGAAGCTATAACCGTCTTTCATGATGAACTCACGGGTCCGAAGAAGTCCATTACGTGGACGTTTTTCATCACGATACTTAGGCTGGATTTGGTACAAGTTCAAAGGCAATTGCTTGTAAGACTTGACAGAATCACGGACAATCGCTGTGAAGGTTTCTTCGTGAGTTGGACCCAAGATAAAGTCTGACTTCTCACGGTTTTTCAATTTGTACAAGTCCTCACCGTAGGTTTCATAACGGCCAGATTCACGCCAAAGATCAGCACTGAGAAGGGCTGGAGCCAACATCTCAACGGCACCAATCTTGTCAAACTCTTGACGCATGATGTTCTTAGCTTTTTCGATAACACGGTTGGCAAGTGGTAGGTAAGAGTAAACACCTGCAGATACTTGACGAACATATCCAGCACGCAACATAAGGGCGTGGCTGATAACTTGAGCATCGCTTGGCATTTCGCGAAGCGTTGGGATAAGCATTTTACTTTGTTTCATAATGACTCCTCTAATTCTTAAAAGAAGGTTCGCATGATGTCATTCCAAGTTACGGCGATCATCAAAACGACCATAATGACAACTCCGACCAGAGTAACATAGGTTTCAATTTCTTGTTTTAGTGGTTTGCGACGGATAGCTTCTAGGATATTGAGCACGATTTTTCCACCATCCAGCGCCGGGATCGGAATTAAGTTGAAGATACCGATATTGATGGAAATCATAGCCAAGAAGAACAGGACATTCTCAAGACCATTTTTAGCAGCATCACTACTTGCCTTAAAGATAGCAACGGGGCCACCAAGCTTATTCAAATCTGGTTGGAAGATCAAGCTTTTCAAAGCATTGAGAATGCGCAAGGCTGAGTCAGCCGCACTTGTAAATCCACCCATAAACATGGACCAGATATCTGATTTGAGTCTTGGCTGAACACCCAAGATATAACGACCTTGGTTTTCCTCAGGGGTCACACTGACTTGTTTTTCAGTTCCATTTTCAGAGACTGTTACATCCAATACAGGTGCTGTTTTGTCCTTGGTCTCTGTCTCAACTGCCTGAATCAAATCTGCCCAGTTTGAAATCTCATAACTGCCGACCTTAGTAATTTGGGCCGTATTTTCAACACCAACCTTAGCCAAAGCACTATCTGGAATAATACTAAAGTTATTACTTTGCGTATCACGAACGCCACCTTGCATGAAAATCAAAATCCAGAAAACAACGACTCCTAAAATGAAGTTATTCATAGGACCAGCAAAGTTGGTGATCATTTTACCCCAGACAGTCGCATTTTGATATTGGACATCTAAGGGAGCTATACGAACTTCCGTTCCATCAGCTTCCACAATGGTCGCATCATGATCAACTGAGAAGGTCTTCTCTTCTTCCAAGACCAAGCCTCTAATAAAGAGTTTGTCCTCAAAATCAAACTGAGTGACCTGCATAGGCAGAGCTGTCTGGTCAACCTTTTTACCAGAGAGATTGATACGCTTGACCTTGCCATCCGCTGCCAGTGTTAAGCTTGCGGGAGTTCCAGTCTTGATTTCTGTCGTATCTTCACCCCAACCTGCCATACGAACGTATCCTCCAAGTGGCAGGAGACGAATGGTATAGGCAGTCCCATCTTTTCCTATGTGGGCAAAGATCTTAGGTCCCATCCCGATGGCAAACTCACGAACCAAAATTCCAGACTTTTTAGCAAAGTAGAAATGGCCGAACTCGTGAACCACCACGATAATTCCAAAGACCAGGATAAATGTTAGTAATCCTATCATTTAATTTCTGTTCACCTTTCCTTAAAATAAGCCAAAGAGGTGCATAATAGGGAAAACTACTAGCATACAGTCAAAACGATCCAGTACCCCACCATGACCAGGGATAAATTTGCCTGAGTCTTTGACTCCAAAATGACGCTTCATAGCACTTTCGATTAAATCACCCAACTGACCTGCTAGACTAAAGAAGATAGCAAAAACCATCATTTTGTAAATCCCATATGGTAAAGCAACGGTACTATCGACTAGCATAAAGATGAGAGTCGCTAGCATAGCAGCCAAGATACCCCCTATAGCACCTTCTATGGTCTTGTTAGGCGATACTCTCGGAGCAAGCTTTCTCTTGCCAAGCTTCATCCCCACCAGATAAGCACCGCTATCTGTTGCCCAGACCAGACAAAGTCCCAAAAGGGCCTTATCCAAGCCTGCAATTCGAGCATCAACCAAGGCATTAAAGCCGAAGCCAACATAGAAACTCATGGCAATCGGAAAAACAGCATCCTCAATGGTGTAGTTCTTGCTGAAGACTGTCGCTCCTAGCATGATGAGGATTACAACTCCATAGGCTACAACATTCCCATCTACAGGTAAAAACTTCCAGTAGTTTTCCAAAGGCACGGTCAGAGCAAAGGTCGCTAGTAAAGTCAAGAGACCTTCAGGCGTCATGGTATTTAACCCCTTCATGCGAAGCAACTCATGCACTCCCAACATAGCCACAAGTCCCATAGCAATCTGTAACCATAGACCACCGAGGATCAAGATTGGTATAAAGATAGCCAAGGCCAAGATAGCAAAGAGCGTTCTCTTTTGTAAATCCTTTATCATAATAACTCCTATACTCCTCCAAAGCGACGGTTGCGGCGATTATACTCAACGATAGCCTCTTTTAAGGCTTCCTCGTCAAAGTCAGGCCACAAAACGTCCGTGAAATAAAGCTCGCTATAGGCAGCCTGCCACGGCAAGAAGTTACTCAAACGAAGCTCCCCACTAGTCCGAATAATCAAGTCAGGATCCCGCAAGACTTTTGGCAAATGCCCCGTAAAGAGGTATTCCCCAATCAACTCCTCGGTAATATCATCAGGATTGATCTTAGCATCTAAAACATCCTGTGCAATCAACTTGACCGCTTGGGTAATCTCAGCTCGTCCACCATAATTAAGGGCAAAATTGAGAATCAAACCTGTATTTAGCTTGGTCAGCTCCTCTGCTTTTTTCAAAGCATCAAAGGTCTCCTTAGGCAAACGATCAGTCTCCCCAATCATCTGAATCTTCATGTTCTTTTGATGCAATTCAGGGACATATTTGTCATAAAACTCAACTGGTAGGTTCATGATAAATTTGACTTCTTGGTCTGGACGAGTCCAGTTTTCAGTTGAAAAAGCGTAAACTGTCAAAGCCTTAACGCCCATATCGCTAGCTGCGATTGCTACCTTTTTCAAAGCATCCATCCCAGCTTTATGTCCAAAGACACGTGGCTGCATCCGTTTTTTGGCCCAACGTCCATTACCATCCATGATAACACCGATGTGGGCAGGCACCATTTCTGGTGTTTCTGTTACTTTATCTTTTTTTAAAAATCCAAACATGATTGTATTCCTATTCAAAAATCTATCGTTTCATTATACCATATTTTTCACTTTTCTTCTATCATCTTCTCTTATTCTAAGGCGGAATTCGCCATATTTCTAAGATTACAAACCTTGCATTTCCTAAAGAAAGTTGATACAATAAACGTATAAAGATTAAATCCTTGTTCAGTCACAGGGATTTTTTATTGAAAGGATTTTATGATGTCAAAAAAACTACAACGTAAAAAACAATTAAGAAACAGCCTTCGTCGTTCAGGTGTATTTTCAAATGCTGTAAACAAGGTTGTCGAAGAAACAAAGAAAGTCGTTAAACATGCAGAACATGCAGCAAGCGAAGCTGGAAAAGCTGTCTCTAAGCAAGTAGAAAAAGCTGTAGAAGCAACTAAAGAGCAAGCCCACAAGGTTACGACTTCTGTTGAAGAGTTCGCAGCTAACCTAGGCGGACTTCCACTTGACCGTGCTAAAACTTTCTACGATGAAGGGATCAAGTCTGCTGCTGACTTCAAAAACTGGACAGAAAAAGAACTCCTTGCCTTGAAGGGAATCGGTCCAGCTACGATTAAGAAATTAAAAGAACACGGAATCAGCTTCAAGTAATTTTTCTTGTCCCTTGCATTTCCGTCAAAAACTTGCTACAATAGAGCCATTAGAGGTGTTTTGGATCCCACATTTTACAGAAAGTGGCGGTGCTGAGAAGTCCACAAATGTGTCAAAACTGGTTGCTGATGGATGAAAAATTGAAATAAAAATGTCTTTTTGTTTTAAAGACGAGAGTTGCGGGCATCTGCCCGAAATTGGGTGGTACCGCGGATAAACACATTCGTCCCTGTCATGTAGATGGCAGGGGCGATTTTTATTTTAGACCCCTAGCCAAAGGAGGTTGTCATGAAACAATCTTTTAACACCAGCAAGCTCTACTATGGTTTTCCTATCTTCATCTTGGGATATCAGGACAAGAACTTTGGGCACAATATCACGACCTGCAGTTCCTCTTATAGCCTGGGAGATTGGCTGGTCATCGGTGTTGGCGCTGAGGAAAATGCGGCTGACCAGATTAAGCATTATCAACAGTTTACCGTAAACATCCCTGATGAAAACTTCATGCTCGAAATGGAGCAGTCTGGTTTTATCAGTCATCGAGAGAAATTGAAACACCTAGGGCTAGACTACGAGATTTCTAAACGGACTCAGGCACCGATTTTAGAGGCCTGTCCAGTCGTATTGGACTGTCAGGTAGATCGGATTATCGAGGAAGATGGAATCTGCCATATCTTTGCTAAGATGGTTGAGCGACTTGTTGACCCAGAACTTTTGGATGAAAAGGGACATTTTAGAAATGAACTGTTTGCCCCAACATATTTCATGGGAGATGGATATCAGCGCGTCTATCGTTATCTGGACAAGCGTGTAGATATTAAGGGGAGCTTCATCAAAAAAGCGAGGAAAAAAGATGACAAGAGCTGAATTGCCAGAACGAATCGAAACCGAGCGTCTAGTCTTACGGGTCCGTACAGTTGCGGATGCTGAGGATATTCATGCTTACGCCAGTCTTCCAGAAGTTTCTTATCCAGCTGGTTTTCCACCCGTCAAGACCTTGGAAGACGAGATCTATTACTTAGAGCATATACTTCCTGAGCGCAATCAAAAGGACAATCTCCCAGCTGGTTACGGCATTGTGGTCAAAGGGACTGATAAAATCATAGGCTCTGTTGATTTCAACCATCGCCACGAAGATGATGTGCTGGAGATTGGCTATACCTTGCACCCAGACTATTGGGGCCAAGGCTATGTGCCCGAAGCAGCACGTACCTTGATTGACCTAGCTTTTAAAGAACTGGGGCTTCACAAGGTAGAATTGTCTTGCTTTGGCTACAATGTCCAAAGTCAACGAGTCGCAGAGAAACTCGGCTTTACCCTCGAAGCTCGTATCCGAGATCGTAAAGATGCCCAAGGCAATCGCTGTGACAGTCTCATATATGGCTTGTTGAAGAGTGAGTGGGAGAGTTTAAACTGTTCGATGAACTGTTCGATGATTTCGAACAGTTGGGATTTATTGAAGAATTTCGAAAGAGAGGTAAAAAATTGGAAACAAGCCAGATTATTACACTGATCAGTGGAGCTGGTATAGGGGCTATCTTGAGCGCAATTTTAGTGTTTGTGAACAATAGTAAGAGAAATCAGCTTGATTATATTACTAAGGAAAGATCAGAATGGAGAAAAAGTATAAAGCTGATAATTGTTGACTTACTTGATGGAAAAAATAGAAAATCTGCAGTTAGTAGACTTAAGTCACAAATCAATCCATATGGATTTGATATGAATGTCAAATATATTAATGAGTATTACATGAAAGATGGACATATTTGGGATTTATTAAGTGATTTTGATTATTCAGAAGAAAAGTCACAAAAGCTTAGCCAATACCTAGAACTGCTTCTGAAATATGATTGGGAACGTTCAAAAAATGAGGTTAGAATTAATAATAATTTTTTATGGAATTTTTTAAGATGGGGATTGATAATTCTAAACTTAATAATGTTATTTTGGGCGGGAAATGTGAATAATGAATTAAATATGTATTTATCATTATTTTCAGTTATTCTTTTATTTTTGCAACCGTCCCTAATAAAATTGCTATCTAAACTCAATTCTGATTCGCCTAAAGAAAAAACTAATTTAATACTAACCTTCTTAGTAGGGTTTGTATCGCCTTATCTTTATTCACTTTATTTAATATTTATTTTATTAGATTTTTATAATCTATTTAAATTGAATTTTCTGGTAAATATCTTCCCGTTAATTTTTATGTTAATTATAATTTCTTCCGAACTTTTGTTAATTTATCAAATTTTTAATATAGACTATAAATATATTTCTCAAATAAAAAAGATAGAAAAAAATAGGACTGATTTAGAGTTAAAATATTACGAAATTTACAATTTAAATTATAGATTGAAACAAAAATTATGGAATATAAAATATAATATAACAAAAGAAAATGTTAATAAACTAAAAAAAGAACAGATAAAAATACGCAAGAAACTAAATAAGAAATTAAAATAGAAGCTAATTAGTAAACTAATAATTAAGGAGAACACACATGTCTAAAGAACTTTCACCTAAATACAATCCAGCCGAGGTTGAGGCTGGTCGTTACCAAAAATGGCTTGACGAAGATGTTTTCAAGCCTTCAGGCGATAAAAAGGCTAAGCCTTATTCAATCGTTATTCCACCACCAAACGTAACTGGGAAACTTCACCTTGGTCACGCTTGGGATACAACTTTGCAAGATATCATCATCCGTCAAAAACGCATGCAAGGTTTTGATACACTTTGGCTTCCAGGGATGGACCACGCAGGGATTGCGACTCAGGCTAAGGTTGAGGAACGCTTGCGTGGTGAGGGCATTACTCGTTACGATCTTGGTCGTGAAAAATTCCTTGACAAAGTCTGGGAATGGAAAGACGAATATGCCACTACCATCAAGGAACAATGGGGCAAAATGGGGCTCTCTGTAGACTACTCTCGCGAGCGTTTCACGCTTGACGAAGGTTTGTCAAAAGCCGTTCGCAAGGTCTTTGTAGACCTTTACAAAAAAGGTTGGATCTACCGTGGTGAGTTTATCATCAACTGGGACCCAGCAGCTCGTACAGCTCTTTCTGATATCGAGGTGATTCATAAGGACGTTGAAGGTGCCTTCTACCACATGAACTACATGCTGGAAGACGGTTCACGCGCCCTTGAGGTTGCGACCACTCGTCCTGAGACTATGTTTGGGGACGTTGCCATTGCGGTCAATCCAGAAGACCCACGCTACAAGGATTTGATCGGTAAAAACGTCGTCCTTCCTATCGCTAATAAATTGATTCCAATCGTTGGAGACGAGCACGCGGATCCTGAGTTTGGTACTGGTGTCGTGAAAATCACACCTGCCCACGATCCAAACGACTTCTTGGTTGGTCAACGCCACAACTTGCCACAAGTCAACGTCATGAACGACGACGGAACCATGAATGACTTGGCCTTCGAATTTGCAGGCATGGACCGTTTTGAAGCCCGTAAGGCAGTCGTTGCTAAGTTGGAAGAAATCGGTGCCCTTGTTAAAATCGAAAAACGTGTCCACAGTGTTGGTCACTCAGAGCGTACAGGTGTAGTGGTTGAGCCACGCTTGTCTACGCAATGGTTCGTCAAGATGGACCAATTGGCTAAGAACGCTATTGCCAATCAAGACACAGACGACAAGGTAGAATTCTACCCACCTCGTTTCAATGATACCTTCCTCCAATGGATGGAAAATGTCCATGACTGGGTCATCTCACGTCAGCTCTGGTGGGGTCACCAAATTCCTGCCTGGTACAATGCCGAGGGTGAGATGTACGTTGGCGAAGAAGCTCCAGAAGGTGACGGATGGACTCAGGACGAAGACGTCTTAGACACTTGGTTCAGTTCTGCCCTTTGGCCGTTCTCAACCATGGGCTGGCCTGATGTCGATTCAGAAGACTTCAAGCGCTACTTTCCAACTTCAACCTTGGTTACTGGTTACGACATCATCTTCTTCTGGGTGTCTCGTATGATCTTCCAATCATTGGAATTCACTGGCCGTCAGCCATTCCAAAACGTTCTTATCCACGGTCTTATCCGTGACGAGCAAGGACGTAAGATGTCTAAATCTCTCGGTAACGGGATTGACCCAATGGATGTCATCGAGAAATACGGTGCCGATGCCCTTCGCTGGTTCCTTTCAAATGGTTCCGCACCAGGACAAGACGTGCGCTTCTCTTACGAGAAAATGGATGCTTCATGGAACTTCATTAACAAAATCTGGAACATCTCTCGCTACATCCTCATGAACAATGAAGGCTTGACCCTTGAACAAGCAACTGCCAATGTCGAAAAAGTTGCTAACAAGGAAGCTGGAAACGTTACTGACCGCTGGATTCTCCACAACCTCAACGAAACGATCGGAAAAGTCACTGAAAACTTTGACAAGTTTGAGTTTGGTGTTGCAGGTCATATCCTCTACAACTTCATCTGGGATGAGTTTGCGGACTGGTACGTTGAGTTGACTAAGGAAGTCCTTTATAGCGATAACGAAGAAGAGAAAGTCATCACACGTTCTGTTCTCCTTTACACTTTAGACAAGATCCTTCGTCTCCTTCACCCAATCATGCCATTCGTGACAGAGGAAATCTTTGGACAAATCTCAGAGGGCTCTATCGTTACAGCAGAATACCCAACTGTCAACCCAGCCTTTGAAGACCTTGCGGCCCACACTGGAGTAGAAAGCCTCAAAGACTTGATCCGTGCTGTTCGGAATGCGCGTGCGGAAGTGAACGTAGCACCAAGCAAGCCTATCACCATCCTTGTTAAGACAAGCGATAGCGACTTGGAAGTCTTCTTTAACAGTAATGTCAACTACATCAAACGTTTCACAAATCCTGAACACTTGGAGATCGCATCAACCATCCCTGCACCTGAACTCGCTATGTCAAGCGTCATCACTGGAGCAGAAATCTACTTGCCTCTCGCAGACCTCCTCAATGTCGAAGAAGAGCTCGCTCGTCTCGACAAGGAACTGTCTAAATGGCAAAAAGAACTGGATATGGTCGGTAAGAAGCTCTCTAACGAACGCTTCGTAGCCAATGCCAAACCAGAAGTCGTCCAAAAAGAACGCGACAAACAAGCCGACTACCAAGCCAAATACGATGCGACTGTCGCACGTATTGATGAGATGAAGAAACTCGTGAAATAAACAAAAAAATCTCTTAGATCTATTTCTAAGAGATTTTTTCTTTCTCTCCCCTCACAACCAGCCTTCTTCTTCGGCAGTTTTGGCTGCTTCGGTTCGATTGCTGGCATTGAGTTTAGAGAGGATATTGGTCATGTAATTACGGACGGTGCCGTTTGAGAGGTAGAGCTTATCCGCAATTTCTTGGTTGGACAGGCCTTGGGCAACTCCATGCAAAACAGCGACTTCTTGCTCGGTCAAGGGATTGGGATGGGTCATCATGACTTCCATCAGCTCTGGAGAATATTCCTTGCGTCCCTCTAACACCGTATGCAGGGTTTGCATGAGTTCGGCGATGCTTCGCTCTTTCAAGACATAGGCGTCGACTCCTGCTTTGATCGCTCGTTCAAAATAGCCTGGACGTTTAAAGGTCGTAACGATAACCACCTTGGTTTCAGGCACTTCTTGTTTGATCCACTCGAGCGCTTCTAGTCCCGTCTTTACTGGCATTTCGACGTCAAGGATAGCAATATCTACTGCTTCTTTCGCCAAAACCTCGATAGCTTCGGCTCCATTTTTCGCCTGCAAGACAGTCTCCACATCTGGTTGAAAGCTTAAGAGCTGGCACATGGCATCTCTCAGCATACTTTGATCTTCTGCGACTAATACTTTCATCTACTTTCTCTCCTTATAAGGCAGATGCACGCGCACCACTGTGGGATCTTTCAAACTGACCAGCTCTACTTGACCTGAGAAGGCTGCTGCACGGTCACGGACTGTATGGAGTTCATTTCCTTCTACAGTTGCAAAGCCTTTCCCGTCATCTCTGACCGTCAGAAGCAATTCCTGATCTGTACGTTCCAGTTTTAGATAAGCTTTTTGAGCTTGGGCATGCTTGATGATATTGGTTGCCAGTTCTAATAAAATCATAGCAGCCGTCGACTCCACATCCTGGGTTAAGCTAGCCTTGTCCAAGTGATTGTCAACTTGAACCTCAATACCAGCAATCTCTAGCATCTTTTTGACAGTTTCAAGTTCTGAAGCTAGGGTCCGTGACTTCAGATTTTCCACAATGGTTCGCACTTCATTCATGGAATCCTTGCTGATCTGGTGAATTTCTTTTAATTCCTTTTCCACCTGTGGATAAGCCTCCATCTGAAACAACTGCAAGGCTAAATCTGTCTTGACACTCAGCATAGCAAAGGTATGTCCCAGACTATCATGCAAATCTTGACCGATACGACTGCGTTCATTTTCAGCAAGCAATAGATTTATCTGGGCATTTTGCTTAGCCTGAGCTTCTTTCAAATCCTCCACAATCCGAATCCGAACCAAGCCAAAAGTCATTAAATCGACAAAAGCAAGAATTACAAGTAGATAGAATAGAAACTCAACTTCGATTCTCTGAAAAATCAAAAGTTGGCTCACAACAAGGACTTGAGCAAGAAGAAAAGTCCGGACATGTAAAGAATTAAAACTACGTACGCCGAAATGATAAATTAAGAGATTGGAAAGGAAAAAGAAGAACCAGATATAATTTACAGCAACAAAGGCGGTATTCCCAACTACATAGAGTAACATGATTCCCCAGAAAAGCCAAGATAGGCGCTGATTCTTAGTTGTTAAAACACCCAAATACGCCACTACAAATAGAATATCAATCAATAAATGCCAGACAGAAAGCCACCCAGTCACTACAGGTAGGATGGGGAAAATCATAAAAATTAAACTGACCCAAAACATATAATGTATGCTTTTTAGTCTTTCAAGCATTAAGCATTCTCCTTATGACCTTGAAGGTAAATGGTCAAACCAAACAAAACTGCTGAAAAAACAAGTAGATAAACTGTGGCTGATAGATTGAGGCCACCCTCATTTAAGAAGGTCTTGATCAATTCCATCAACTGATAGCTTGGTAGACGCTTCCCGATTGCTTGCATCCAGTCTGGAAATAAAGAGACGGGCATCCAGAGTCCGCCTAAAACAGCCAAGCCAAAGTAAAGAAGATTGCCTACGACAGACATCAACTGACTAGTTGGTAAGAGAGTCAAGGCCAAACCAAGAGCTACAAAAGCTACACTTCCAACTATCAGCAAAAGCGCAGCCCCAATCCAGTTTCCAAGAGACATGTCCACACCTCTTACAAAATGTCCAACTGAGAAAACAACCAGAATTGAGACCAAATAATCAACCATCATACTTGTTATCTTTGATAGATAATATTCTACCATATTTACAGGGCTATGACGTAATATTTTCTGCCAGTTGTTAATCTTGTCGGTATGTAAAACAACTGGAAATGAAAAGATGGCTGTCGACATCATGGAAAAAGCCGTCATGGAGATGAGGTAGTCACGCATAAAATTTGCTGGCCCATCTGGTGTGTCCTGATACATGCCTGAAAAGAATAAATAGAAGGCCGTCGGCATCCCTACAGATAATAGATAATAGACTAATTGCCGTTTGGTCAATAGGAATTCTATCTTATTTAATGCGATCCATCGTTTCATCTTAGTCATCTCCCTTTTGTGTTTCTTCAAAGATTGTATCCAGCAAACTGCGGTTATTGACTTCAATTTCTTGAATCCTACAGCCTGCTTGTACTAACAGTTCCCAGAAAGCATCCGCTTCACGTGTAACTACTTGCAAAGCATCTTGTTTTTGTGACCAGTTTTCAACCAAGTTTGACTGCTCAACGACTTCCTTGTAAGCCAAAGGAAGGATAAAATGCTTTTCAATCTCCTCACTACGCATGGCTAGAGGCGTCGTATCACGAATCAACTCTCCCTTATTCAAGACCAGAATCCGGTCAGCCGTATGCTCTACCTCTTCGATATAATGGGAGGAATAGAGAATGGTGACACCCTGCGCTTTTAAGTCCTGAACAATTTCCCAAAAACGTTGACGGGTAGAGGTATCCATGGCAGCAGTTGGCTCATCTAAAAAGACCAGCTTTGGTCGCCCAATCAAGGTCAAGACAAAAGAGAAGAGACGCTTTTGCCCACCTGACAATTTTTCTGCAAATTGCTCTTTTTGTTGCTGGTCAAACTGCAATAGTTGATCGATTTCCTGATTGCTCAAGGGATTTGGATAAATACTTTGAAAGAAAGCAATCAACTCTTTGACCTTTAGTTTTTGAACGATGACATTTTCTTGAGGGAGGTAGGATCTTGTGTAGTCTAACTTGGAACTCGTCACTGGCAACCCTTGAATGGATACTTGACCGCTTGTAACCAGTTTATCTCCAAGCAAACAGTCCAAGAGTGTGGTCTTCCCAGCACCATTGGGACCAATCAAGGCGACGCATTCACCTTCAGCTACCTCAAAGGAAATATCCTTCAAAATAGCCTTCCCCTTGATGTTTTTATTTAGGCTTTCTACCTTAATCATATTCATGATACTCTCCTTTCAGCCACTCCTTTCCCATCGGAAAGGCGATAAAAATCATAAATCCTAGACCCCAGGCACCGCGAATGGCTTGGTGAAGGAAGGCTTGATCAAACCAACCTGTAAACATTTCTACCAGCCATACCACTAGTGATAGTCCAATAAAAAGATAGAGAATCGCTTTTTTCATTTTTCAAACTCCTTTTTCACATCTGAGACCAATTTCAAACCTTCTCGGATCAACCAAGACATGATTCCAAAGCTTGCAAACAACTCCCAAGGAAAATGATAGAAGCCTTCATCCAATCCTGAAAACATGAGATAAGTCATGACTCCTGCTGCTACCAAACTCATTGCGACAATTACTTTATGTTTCATTTTTTTCTTCCTCCATTTGATACATCTAGTATAATTCTTTGAAGGTAGAATCACTAGAAGCTTCTGTCATGAGGAGATATGACAAATGTCATTAAAAATGATGGAACAGAAATTACTAGATTGGATTGATTTTCTAGCGCCAATCAGCTACCAGCTCAAAAACTCATTGCAAACCAAAAAGATCGGGAATCTTTTCCCGACCTCTTTCGTTTTCTATTTAATTCTTATTCCACACTGAAAAGATATGGATATACTGGTTGTTGACCTTGGTGGATTTCTACTTCTACATCTTCGAATTCTTCTGCGATTTCTTGGGCGATTTGGTTAGCCAATTCTTCACTTCCATCTTCACCAATATAGAAGGTTACGATTTCACTGTCTTCATCCAACATATGTTTCAAAGTTTCAGTCAGAGTTTGGTGCATATCAGGGTTTGATACAAGGATCTTACCATCTACCATACCCAGATTGTCATTCTCGTGAATTTCCAAACCATCGATAGTCGTGTCACGAACGGCTGTTGTTACACTACCGCTGACTACGTCAGCAAGAGCTGCAGTCATACGTTCTTTGTTTTCTTCGATAGACTTGCTTGGATCAAAAGCAAGAAGGCTAGTCAATCCTTGAGGAAGGGTACGAGCTTCTACCACTACTGCTGGTTGTTCCAATACCTCTGCGGCAGATTGAGCTGCCATGAAGATATTTTTGTTGTTTGGCAAGAAGATAATGTTACGAGCATTGACTTGCTCAACAGCCTTGATAAAGTCTTCTGTCGAAGGGTTCATGGTTTGTCCACCTTCGATAACATAGTCCACACCTTGAGCACGGAAGATATCTGCCAATCCTTGTCCAGCTACTACTGCGATAAGGGCATATTCTTTTTCTTCAGCTGGCTTGCTGACTTGAGCTGCTTCTTTTTCCACTTGTGCTTCGTGTTGGTTACGCATGTTATCGACTTTAACCTTAACCAAGCTACCATACTTGAGACCTTCTTGCATGACAAGACCTGGATCTTCTGTATGGACGTGAACTTTAACGATTTCATCGTCATTGACAACAAGCAATGAGTCCCCAAGTTCGTTCAAGTAGTTACGGAATTCTTCGTAGTTAAACTCTTTAGCATAAGTTGGGCCTTGTTTAAGGGCAACCATGATTTCAGTACAGTAACCAAAGGTAATGTCTTCAGTTGCTACATGTCCGGCTACAGATTTGTGGTGTTCGGCATTGATCATCTCACTCATGTTGGCTGGAGTAGCGACAAAGTCCTCAGAAGCGCTGTATTCACCAGTAAGAGCTGAAAGGAATCCTTCATAGATGAAGACCAAACCTTGACCACCTGAGTCCACAACGCCAACTTCCTTCAAGACTGGAAGCATGTCTGGAGTCTTAGCAAGGGCTGTTTTAGCTCCTTCCAAGGCAGCGCGCATAACCTCAATAGCATCGTCTGTCTGCTCTGCTTTTTTCTTAGCACCGATGGCAGCCCCACGTGATACAGTCAAGATTGTTCCTTCAACTGGCTTCATAACAGCCTTGTAGGCTACTTCAACACCAGATTGGAAGGCAAGAGCTAGGTCTTTCCCTGTTAACTCTTCTTTTGTCTTGATGGCTTGTGAAAATCCGCGGAAAAGCTGTGAAGTGATAACTCCTGAGTTCCCACGCGCACCCATCAAAAGACCTTTAGCCAAGATACTTGCAGCCTCACCAACTGTTGAAGCTGGTTTGTCTGCTACTTCTTTAGCACCATTTTCGATAGTCATTCCCATGTTTGTTCCTGTATCTCCATCTGGAACTGGGAAGACATTCAATGAGTTGACATATTCGGCTTGCTTGTTCAAACGAGTAGATGCAGCCTGTACCATTTCTTGAAATAAGCTTGTAGTAATATTTGACACGATTATTCTCCTACAACTTTGATATTTTGAATGTAGACATTTACAGTTTGAGCAGTGATGCCAAGTTGATTTTCCAAACTAAAACGTACACGCTCTTGGATATTTTTTGAGACTTCACTAATCTTAGTTCCATAGCTCAACACGGTATATACATCAACTGCAATGCTACCATCTTCGGTCGCTTTTACAACGACACCTTTAGAATAATTTTCCTTCCCAAGAAGGGCTTGGAAATTATCTTTGAGGGCTTTCTTACTTGCCATACCGACCACACCAAAAATCTCAGTTGCTGCACCGCCTACAACGGTAGCAATCACTTCATCTGTTAGTTCGATTTGACCATCTTTTGTATTAATTTTTACAGTCATTTTTTCTACCTCAACTAGTTGATACTCTATTTTATCATATTTCAAGCCAAGTGTAAAAGCAGAATACTGTATCGGCGGATATTTGCTCCTTTGACGAGACTTTTTGAGCTTAGAGCAAAAGAAAAAGACCTGATGGCCTTTTACTCTTTATTAAACGCGTTCTACTTTACCTGATTTCAAAGCACGAGCTGAAGCCCAAACTTTTTTAGGTTTACCATCGATAAGTACAGTAACTTTTTGAAGGTTTGGTTTTACGGCACGTTTTGTTTGGTTCATCGCGTGTGAACGGTTGTTTCCTGATACAGTCTTACGACCTGTAAAGTAACATACTTTAGCCATTTGTGTTTTCCTCCTATTAGATCTAATATAGCGGATGTGCTAGCACCACATACTGTACTATGTTATCACACTTTCTCTTTTTTGGCAAGGGGATTGGAAGATTTTTTTATTTAACGTAAACAACTCCTAGTTTCCCAAAAGCTACATCTCCACGGATAATCAAAGTTTTGCTGGTTGGGGCTACAGGAGCATCTGCCTTGGCCGCACCACAAAAAGTCTCTACCTTTAGATCTACTCTCCAGTGTTGAGGCACGTAGATAACTGCATTCCCAAATCCGACTTCGATATTCAGAGTAGCAAAATCACCTAACATCTCTGCATTGTCATAATAGATTTTGGCATTCCCAAATCCGACCTCAAACTCATCTTCTACCAATTCTTGGTCTTGCTTGTAAAATGTACCCGCCCCAAAAGCGACTTCCTTGTCTGTCAGAATGGTCTTTTCACCGTCATACCACCATTTTTTTCCATTCCAAGTTCTGTTAGAATGAGTGAGTGCGCTGACACCCATTACGATTAAAATACTTGCCCAAAACAATGATTGATTGGGAATCGGTAAAATGTCATAAAAATGATTAGCAATCATGAGGGCCACTAGGGCTGTAAAAGAGGCTGATGTCAGATGACGACGAAGCAAAGCTTCAATTGATTGATAGGCAAAAAATCCAATACCAATCAAAGGCCAAATATGCCCTCCCAGAGAAGGGATTCCAAAATTCCCCTGCAATAACACTACAGCTGCCAATACTAGCAACACAATACCAAATGCTTTCTTTTTCATGTTCTTACCTCATGTTTCTTAGATTTTCTTTTAGGAGGGATTGGTAGTGCCGTGACACGTGCACCTCCTTGTGGGTCTGATAAAAGGAAATAGTGCCTGTCCCCGAGAAGGACTTGTCCACCGAGTAAACTTGCCGGATATTGGCAATAGTCGACTTGGATACCCGACTGAAATAGCGTGGCAGGATGGACTCTAGTTCATAGAGCTTGAGTCTCACCTCGTAGGCTTCTTTCTGGGTGTGGGCGTAAATCTTGCTACCTTCCGTCTCAAAGAAGAGGATTTCTGCCAAGTCTAAGTAATACTCACCCGTCCCCTTGTAAAAGATCAACCTAGGAGCCTTGGTTTCTTGCAAGAGTCGTTGCAAGTCAGCTATCTCATCTGTCAGGGCTGCAGCCTTGATGACAATCTCTGTCTCAGTTAATTCACTATCAATCTCGATTCGTAACTTCATCCTATCTCCTTTCTGCATCTACTATACCAAAGCCTATAAGACTTTACAAGGGCAAAAAAGCAAGTGGTCACTTTTGACCCGTAAGTGGTTACGAGGCCAAGCCCACTTGCTTTGCTTTTTAGAAAATAAAGAAAAGAATTCCCAAGAGGAGGCCACAGGCGTAGCCAACTAAAACATCCTTGGGATAATGAACACCACCTAAAACCCGCACAAAGCCGAGAAGAGCTGATAAAACCAACAAAACCAACCCCACAGGCAGATTTGCATGCAGGCAAGCCATGGAAATGATGGTTGCTGAAAAGACATGGCGGCTGGGCATTGAATTCCCAGAGCTATCCTTGTCTAGTAGCGGAATAATTTCCCAAGTCTCATAAGGACGCGGTTGATTGATCCACTTACGAACTAATGTCAATAGGACAAAGCCAAAAGCTGGCACCAAAATATAAGCAGAAAGTTCTTTCCCAACCCCTTTACTTACAAAGTTTGTTCCCAACAAGGTCAAGTAAGCTAAGGGCATCAGAACCGTCATCATGCGATTAAAGACTCGCATCAATTGCAATAGTTGTGGATGTCGAAGAAGACTTGATTTCCTCTGATCGTACCATTCTTGATAGTTTTTCATCTGTTTTCTCGTTGTTTCTAGATTTTACACAAGAAGCCTGACAGAACGAGTCCGCTAGCATCTCCTACTCTAGTATAGTGCAGAAAAAGAAGGCCGTCAAGCCTTCTTTTGATTTATTCTTCTGCTTGGTCTTCTGTAAATTGACTATTGTAGAGGTCTGCATAGAAACCACCTTGAGCCATAAGCTCTTCATGATTGCCTTGCTCGATGATGTTTCCTTCTTTCATGACCAGAATCAAGTCAGCATTGCGGATCGTTGACAAGCGGTGGGCGATGACAAAGGATGTGCGTCCCTCCATCAAACGGTCCATAGCTTTTTGAATCAACTCCTCCGTACGAGTATCGACTGAGGATGTTGCTTCGTCCAGAATCAAGAGCGGAGCATCCTTGAGCAGAGCACGAGCAATGGTCAAGAGTTGTTTCTGTCCGACTGACAAGGTCACTGTATCATCCAGGACTGTATCGTATCCATCAGGTAAGGTTGTGATGAAGTGGTGGATTCCTACTGCTTTGGCAGCTTCAATCACTTCTTCATCACTGATACCTGTTTGATTGTAGATGAGATTGTCACGAATGGTTCCTTCAAAGAGCCAGGTATCCTGCAAGACCATTGAAAAGGCATCGTGCACTTCTGAGCGCTTCATAGCCTTGGTATCTACACCATCAATGCGAATACTTCCCTTATCAATCTCATAGAATTTCATCAAGAGGTTAACAATGGTCGTCTTCCCAGCACCAGTTGGTCCGACAATCGCGACCTTTTGACCTGCATGAGCTGTCGCAGAAAAGTCGTGAATGATCGTTTTTTCAGGAGTGTAACCAAATGAAACTCTGTCAAAGACCACTTCACCCTTCACGTTGGTCAATTGTCTTTCCTTATGAGATTCATCTTCCATTTCCTCTTCACCTAGAAATTCGAAGACACGAGTCATGGCTGCACTAGCTTGTTGTAAGCTGGTAATTCCTTGGGCAATCTGTGATAAGGGTTGCGAGAAGGTTCGAACATAAACCATGAAGGCTACAATAATCCCGATACTGATATACCCTTCAAGAGCCAAGGCAGCACCGACGATAATGACTAGAACATAACTAAAGTTGCCTACAAAGACCATGGCAGGCATCATAATTCCAGAGATAAACTGAGATTTCCAAATGCTATCATGTAAATTCTGATTCAAGCCTGCAAATGTTTCTTTTGTTGGTTCCACAGCATTATAGCTGGTCACCACATTGTGGCCAGAGTACATTTCTTCCACATAGCCATTTACAGCTGCTAGGTTATTTTGTTGAGCTTTAAAGTAACCCTGCGACTTGGCCATAATTACGGAAACCGCCGTAAATCCAACAAGGGTTGAAACAACAGTTACCAGTGCCAAAATCCAGTTCATACCAAACATAGTAATCAAAACAGCAATCAGTAAAAAGCTAGCTGAAAGAACTGTCCCAAGGCTTTGGTTAAGAGACTGAGCTGCTGTATCAACGTCATTAGTCACACGAGAAAGGGTGTCCCCTTGAGAATGACGGTCAAAATAAGCAAGTGGCAAGCGATTGATTTTCTCAGCAATAGCTGTCCGCAATCGTTTTGAGAAATGTTGGATACTAGTTGAAAAAATGTAGGCTTGCGTATAGTTCAGAATAATCCCAATCACATAGAGGATAACCAAAAAGCTAGCAATACTTGAGACAGCCTTTAGATCAATCTCTGTCATTAACCCATCTGAAATCAAATTGGTAATTTCTTTGATCTTAGTTGGTCCATAAACCGTGATAATACTTGAACAGATAGCCGCCACAACTGCGACTAGTAGGGGAAGTTGGAGACCTGCTAGAAAAGGTCTACACTGTTTCCATAAGGACATTTTCTTATTTTCCATGTTCCAATTCCTCCTTCGATAGTTGTGAATAGGCAATTTCTTGGTAAACTTCATTGTTTGTAAGAAGTTCCTTGTGGGTGCCTTGTCCCACGACTTTACCTTGATCCAAGACTAAGATTAGGTCTGCATCCATAATGGTTGAAATGCGTTGGGCAACGATCAACTTGGTCATGGATTGTGTTTTTTCAGCTAATTCTTGGCGCAAGATACGGTCTGTCTTATAGTCCAAGGCTGAGAATGAATCATCAAAAATGAGAATCTCTGGTTTACGAGCCAAGGCGCGTGCAATGGCCAGACGCTGTCTTTGTCCACCTGAGAAGTTAGTCCCACCTTGAGCCACTTCTGAGTCAAGACCTGCTTCCTTATCCTCGATAAAGTTTTTAGACTGGGCCAATTCCAGAGCTTGCCACATGGCCGTCTCACTTAGTGGCGTTTCTTGACTCTTACCAAAGTCGAGATTACCCTTAACATCTCCAGAAAAGAGCACAGCTTTTTGAGGGATATAGCCAACTTTATTACGCAAATCTTCTAAGTCATAATTCTGAACATTGACGCCGTCTACTAGAATTTCTCCCTCTGACACATCATAAAAACGGGGTAAGAGGTTCACAAGCGTAGATTTACCAGAACCAGTTGAGCCGATAAAGGCAATGGTTTGCCCCGCTTCTGCCTTGAAGCTGACATGCTCCACAACTGCTTCTGAATTTTTAGAGTAGCGGAAGGTTACGTCGCGGTATTCCACTTGACCTTTTACAGAAGAGTTTGCTGTCTGTGGGTGACTAGGATTTTCAATAGTGGAGTGAAGGTCCAAGACTTGATTGATACGACCTGCAGAAATCAAGGTACGAGGCAAGACGATAAAGAGAGCACCCATGAGTAAGAAGCCCATTACCACTTGCATAGCATAGGACATGAAGACCACCATATCGCTAAAAAGGGGTAGACGCTCTGTCAAGCTAGCGTCGTTGATAAGATAAGCACCAATCCAGTAAATGGCAAGGACCAATCCGCTAGAAATCGCCATCATAATAGGATTCATAATGGCCATTAAGCGACTGACAAAGAGATTGAGTTGTGTGACTTCATCATTGGCTTCTTCGAATTTCTTATCTTGATATTCCTCAGCATTGTATGCACGAACAACCCGAATCCCTGTCAAGCTTTCACGAGTAATACTGTTCAGTTTATCTGTCAATTTTTGAATGACAGATTGTTTAGGAAAGGCCAAAGTCATCAAGACAGTTGTCATCAGAACATTGACGATAACGGCCACCACTACTGCCCAGATCCAGTATTCTGACTTGCCAAGGATTTTCCCGATGGCCCAAAGCGCCATGATAGGACCACGAGTGACCACTTGGAGTCCCATGGTAAAGAGCATCTGAATCTGCGTGATATCATTAGTCGTCCGAGTCAATAGACTGGGGATTGAGAAACGTTTAATTTCTGTCTGGGAGTAATCCAAAACACGATTAAAAATATCGCTTCGTAGATGAGCCGTATAGGATGCTGCAACTCGAGCGGCAAAAAATCCAACTGTTACAGATGATAGGAAGGCTAAGAATGACAAACCCATCATCTTAGTTGCTGGCGACCAAAGGTCTCCTAACTCCGTACCTGGCGTTCCGAGTAGTTCTGTTATTTTTGAAACATAAGTCGGTACTTCTAACTCTAGATAGACCGAGCAACAGGTAAAGAGAACAGTTATTAGAATCATGCCCCACTCTTTTCCTGTGATACGCTTAGCGAGTTTCTTCATTCTTACCTCCTATTTTTTCTACATTTGCTTGTAGTTGGCCCATGACTTCTTCAAAAATAGCGAGATTCTCTTCGGAAATACCATCAAGCAAACTACGGTTCATTCGATCAAAGAAAGACTTAACTTGCTTCATTTGAGAGCGTGATTTTTCGGTCAAATGAACAAATTTCGCCCGTTTATCACTTGGACTCACTTCCAACTCTACCAAACCATTTTGCACCATACGCTTGACCAAATTACTAGCAACTGACTTGGTAATATTGAGTTCTTGTTCAATATCCTTGATGAGTGTTAATTCTTGTTCATGCTCACGACGTTCTAAAAAACGAATGACCTGTCCTTGCGGTCCTCCCATAAATTCAATACCACTACGCTTGGCTTCCTTTTGCACCATCAGATGAAGCTGATGAGCAAAACACTTAAAAACCAACATCGGTTTATCCATGCTTTCTCCCTTCTAAGTAAAAATAGTTCCCATAAGAACATTTAAGTTTCCATGAGAACTATTTTGTCATTTCCAGAAAAGATGTCAAGAAAAAAGTTTCTATGAGAACTATTTTCTAATCATTGACAATAGTAGATAATTTATCTATAATAAGCCTAACTTATCTGATTACACTAGAAGTGGGAGAATTTTCAAATGAAACAAGAAGAGTATAAAACCTTAGGAATCCTTGCTGTCATTTTTGGAGCTGGTGCTCTTCTCAGCTCTCGGATACCAATTATCAATAGTCTAGCCTTTCTCCTTGGATTTGTTGCCTTGATCTTAGGAGTCATCGGTATCGGCCTCAATCTCCAAAATCAAAAAACATTAGCTATGATAGGTTCAAGTTTTGGCCTCATTTCCATTATCATTGTACTGATAAGCCAATTGCTATTCACTCCTATCTTCGCTGATTTTATAAGAGGCTATCGCAGCTCTTCTAATTATCTCATGGAAGAACCAACAAATGAAGATTGGCCAAATAGTATCATTGATGAATACGAAAACGAAGAGGAAGAAGAGATCTTTACCTGGACCCAAGACCAGTTTGATGCCTTAATAGAGGGAGACCCATCCAACCAAGGGCAAGGGGGTACCAACTACAGTGATATTATCAGAGAACATGGAATTCCAGATTCTGAGTCAGAATCAAATCTTGATAATCAAGAAACAAAAAGAATCTCCTATCTATCCCTTGGTTCACCTAGTAAGGCAGTTGTTTTAAACTTTGTAAAGCAGAAAAATGGTCAATTTCTTCTGATTCATAAATTTTCAATCGGCCTAGAATCACGAAAACAACATGATACTGGTATCAGAATCTAACATAAAATAAAAAGCGAACAGCATCAAAACTGTTCGCTTTTTATTAAAATCCATCTACTTTCTAGAATTTTCTCACATATATTTCCAAGTGACCCAATATCTTATAAAATAGCTGAGTTTTTCAGAGGTTTACGACATTTTCACCTTATTTTTTAAACTTTATAAAAACTCTTGGCTCTGTCGGCGTACCGTGATATAATATAGTCAAGATAAGAGCTTGCTGAGATCTACAAAGAAGATCGGCTCAAAAAACTTGAAAAGGCGATAGATAATTCCCCTAAAACAGTAACGTCTATCGCAAAACAAAAGATGTAAGCCCAAACCCAGTGAAAGAAAAAAGAAATGCTAAGAAGTAGATACGAAAGCCCCTCGAACTTCTATTTTATCAAATGAAAAGAGGGAAACCAATTGTTAGTTCAATAGCTGTTTTTATAATGGCAATCAACGTCTATATTTATCTAAAAACGAAAAGGACAAATAAAATGAGAAAAGTTATTCAAGAATTATTAGATAGTTCCATTTCTACATCTGCGATTTCACAAGGTGCTGATGTTCCTTGGTCTACCATTTCGGATCTTAGAAAAGGAAAAACAAGTATGGACAAAATGGCTCTCCTAACTGCAGAAAAACTTTATGAATTTGCTACAAGCAAAAAACAGTGACTTGGCACTGTTTTTTTGTATTAGAACCCATCAACGTTCGTATAAATCTTTTGGACATCTTCGTCGTCTTCAAGGACTCCGTAGAGTTTTTCAAATGTTTCTAAATCTTCACCTGACAACTCAACTTCTGATTGAGGAATCATCTCAAGTTCTGTTACTTGGAATTCTTCGATACCAGACTCACGCAAAGCAACGATAGCCTTGTGAAGATCAGTTGGAGCTGTGTAAACGGTGATTGTTCCTTCTTCTGCTTCTACATCGTCTACATCGACATCTGCTTCTAGCAAAAGTTCAAAGATTGCATCCGCATCGTCACCTGAAAATACGATGACACCCTTGTTGTCAAAGAGGTAAGATACAGAACCTGAAGCTCCCATGTTTCCGCCGTTTTTACCAAAGGCAGCACGTACATTGGCAGCTGTACGGTTAACGTTTGAAGTCAAGGTATCCACGATGAGCATAGAACCATTTGGTCCAAAGCCTTCGTAACGTCCTTCTGTAAAGGTTTCGTCTGTGTTTCCTTTTGCTTTATCGATTGCTTTATCAATAACGTGTTTTGGCACTTGCGCTTGTTTAGCACGGTCGATAACGAATTTCAAAGCTGAGTTTGATTCTGGATCTGGATCACCTTTTTTAGCTGCCACATAGATTTCTACACCAAATTTTGCATATACTTTAGAGTTAGCTCCATCTTTAGCCGTTTTCTTGGCTACGATATTGGCCCATTTACGTCCCATTAGGAATCTCCTTTTTTCACATTTTAATCTTTCTTATTATAACACAAGTCTATCCGATTTTCACTAGAGGAAACGGATTTTTCTTTTGTAAATCAAGCTAGGATTTCACTCCACTCAGCAAGAGCTCCTTGCCCTCCTTTATCCAAGGGTGCTTGAAGAGCGAGAAGTAAAGTTGGATGGTCATGACTAGCCAGATCAGGGGTTCGCAAAAAATAACACCTAAATAGCCAGACCAAGGAATAATCCAAGCAACAAAAGCAATCTTTCCTATGAGCTCAATAAAACTAGATACCAAAGGAAGGAGCTTTTGCCCTAAACCTTGCAAGCAATTCCGATAAATCAGCAAGAGACTCAAGATGGGATAAAAAGTAGAACTGATGCGCAGATACAAAGTGCCATTTTCTACCAAATAAGAGTCTGTCGAGCTTGCCAGGAAGGAGACCAAGGCAGGACTGGCAAAGAATAGGAAAATACAGACAAAGGCTGCCCAAGACATACTCAAACGACTAGAAATCCGAAGTCCTTGGACAATGCGGTCTGGTCGCTTGGCTCCATAGTTTTGAGAGGTGAAAGTCGTTATGGAGGCCGAAATAGAGGTCATCGGTAGTAAAGCAAAGGCCATAATACGCCTTGCCGCCGTTTGAGCACTGATAATGACTGCTCCAAAACTATTAACCGATGATTGTAAAATGACGCTACCAATAGAGACAATAGAACCCATCATCCCCATAGCTAAGCCTTGCTCCAAAAGATCTACATAGAGAGCCTTGTCCCACTTAAAATGCTTGAGACTAGGCAGCAACTCAGGCACACTCCTGCGGATATAGAAAAAGCAGAGAAGAGCTGATAAACCTTGCGATATGATTGTCGCAAGACCTGCAGACTGGACTCCCAATTGCAGTTGTGTGATAAAGTACAAGTCAAGGGCGACATTGATCAGAGCTGAAAAAATCAAAAAGCCAAGCGCCGCAAGGCTATCACCAACTGACCGCAATAAACCTGCAAAGAGATTGTAGGCAAAGCTGACGCCGACACAGCTGACAATCATGGAGATATAATCGTAAGACTGGGGGAGAATCTCTGTAGGAGTTTCTAGATATTGGAGAAGTGGATAGAGGCCGACAAAGCCTATCGCCATAACAATCACACTTAAAAGGGCTCCTAAGATCCAAGTGGCTGCGACAGCTTCTTTAATCTTTGAAAAGTTACGGGCTCCATAATAGCGGGCAATCACCACTCCCATTCCATTGCCAACTCCGAGAGCAAAACCGATAATCAAGTCGAAAATAGCCGTTGTTGCTCCAACAGCCGCCAAGGAGGATGGGCCTAGAAAACGTCCAACAATCAAAATATCAGCCGTATTGTAGAGTTGCTGAAAGATATTAGACAACAAGATTGGAAAGGCGAAGCTCAAAAGCGAGGGAAGGATGGGACCATGAATCAGGTCCACAGTTGATTTTTTATTCATAAGGCTATTATATCAGCTTTCTAGAAGAGGAACAAGGTCAGACTTAGCCTCTAACTCCCAAGAAAGCGGTTGCCTAGAAACTAACAATTTGGTATAATCGTGACAGAAAAGGAGTTTATGCATGAGCTTAACCAGCCAATTAATTACAGATGTATTTCCAGACCTTGAGAAAGTTGAAAAGTTAAATATCGAAGCCTTTCCTGAAGAAGAGCGAGTGTCCCTGTCTGAATTTTTACAATATCAGGATCGAGACGATGCCCACTTTTTCGCCTTTTACAACGAAGAGGAATTTGTAGGATTTGCCTTTGCCATTTCCAATCAAAAGGCTTTCTACATAAGCTTTTTTGCCATTATGCCTCATTTGCGTAGCCACGGCTATGGCAAAGAAATCATTGAAAAGCTGATTGATTTTTACCAGCGTACCATGATTCTTGAAGTTGAACGTTTGGATGAGGAATGCGATAACCTCGAACAGCGAAAAGCCCGCATGGAATTCTATAAACAAAATGGCTTCAAAACCGCCAATGCCTTTTTGGAGTACGAAGGTCTTAGTTTTGAAATTCTATATCGTGGCGACCACTTTGATGAAGAAGCCTACCGTGATATCTTCCAAAAATTGCAAGAAGAAAATTATTTCGACTTCCACATCGAGTACCGTCGTTTCAGCGACCACTAACCTATACTGCAGTCTTGAACTTCCCAGTAAGAAACTGCAAATTTCTCTACAATGAATACCCAATCACCTGCACTACAGGTGATTTTTTTGTGATTCCGAAATAAGATGAAAACTTGGACAAAATTATCACCGCATATCACAAATAAGAGGCTGGGACAAAAGTCCTAGCCTCTCAATTGTCTTTGGATTGTCGAGCAAGACGCAGTGGTTAAGTGGACTCTACTACGCTGATTTCATCAGCTTTTACATCTCTACTCAACTGTGCGGAGGTGGGACGACGAAATCGAATTCTAACGAATTACCGATTTCTGTCCCACTCTCTTATCATGATTTATCTCATAAAGATGCACTAAGTTTACGCTTCTGTTCCAACTTCTGGCATGATGAGCCAAAAAATGAGGTAAGCAAGAATTCCTGATCCACCTAGCAATGTGAAAAGAATCCAAAGTCCACGAACAAGTGTTGCGTCAATGTCTAAATAGTCAGCAAGTCCTGCACAAACACCAGCAATTTTTTTATCTTGAACATTACGAACTAGACGTTTTTCCATAATAATCTCCTTATACTAATTTTTCTTTTAATTTATTTCATAACCAAATCAAATCTTTTTCAATAGTCTTCCTAATTTTTACTGTGAAAATCTGTCATTCCTGCTCTCATAACCTTGTTTCTTTATTCTCATATAGCAGAAAAAGTGGGGATTCCTCCACCACTTTCACTTTTTAATCTTCAATTTCGATTTCAAGATCATCGCCAAGGTCAAGAGTCACTTCTTGATTAGCTACTTCTGATTCTACAGGTGCAACTTTTTCATCGGCTACTGCATCATCTTCAATCAAGCCAAACTTGACACGAACTTGGTGGTCAATCTCGTCAAAAATTTCTGGGTGATCCGCCAAGTATTTCTTAGCATTTTCAGAACCTTGACCGATCTTTTCGTCTTTATAAGAGTACCATGCTCCTGCCTTCTTGATGATGTCCAGATCACTTGCAATCTTCAAAAGCTCACCAGTTCTTGAAATCCCTTCACCATACATGATTTCAACAAAGGCTTCTTTAAATGGTGGAGCCACCTTGTTTTTAACAACCTTAATCTTGGTTTCCTTACCTACGCTCGTATCTTTTTGATCACCAGTTCCCTTGATTTGTGTGCTTCCACGAACATCCAAACGAACAGAAGCGTAAAATTTAAGAGCACGTCCACCAGGAGTTGTTTCTGGATTACCAAACATAACCCCTACTTTTTCACGCAATTGGTTGATGAAGATAGCAATTGTCTTTGTCTTGTTAATAGAAGCACCAAGTTTACGCATAGCCTGGCTCATCATACGAGCTTGAAGACCAACGTGGCTATCTCCGATATCTCCATCGATTTCCGCACGAGGTACAAGGGCAGCAACTGAGTCGATAACAACAAGGTCAACGGCACCTGAATCAATCAATTTCCCTGCAATTTCAAGACCTTGCTCACCTGAGTCTGGTTGTGACAAGAGCAATTCATCAATGTTAACCCCAAGAGCTGCTGCATAGGCTGGATCAAGAGCGTGTTCCGCATCGATAAAGGCTGCAATTCCGCCTTCTTTTTGCGCTTGCGCTACCGCATGAAGGGCAACTGTTGTCTTACCTGATGATTCTGGTCCGTAGATTTCAATGATACGTCCCTTTGGATAACCACCTGATCCGAGTGCGATATCAAGAGCCAAAGAACCTGAACTCATCACTTGGACCTTTTGCTCTGCACGTTCACCCAAGCGCATGATTGACCCTTTACCAAAGTCTTTTTCGATCAATTTAAGGGCATCATTCAAGGCTTTTTCACGATCAGCACCGAATTTTTTGCCAATTTCGTCTAATTTTTTTGTTGGTTTTTTCGCCATTTTATTCTCCTGTATTCTAATAGTCCTTAGACCTTCTTCTATTATAACAAATCTCCATCACTTAATAAAGCTTTGCGAACTAGGTTAAAGGCATGTAAGACTGCAATTTCTCGGACATCAGCTCGACTTCTGCCTGCGATATTGGCCTGGATAACTTCTGTCCCCGAAGCTTGCGCCAAAGCAATAAAAACTGTACCTGCTGGATGTCCTTCTAGACTATCTGGCCCAGCTACTCCCGTCAAACTAATTCCAAAATCTGACTGGGTTTTGATGCGCGCCTGTTCAGCCATTTTTTCAGCAGTAAAGGCTGAGACGACTCCATGTTTTTCCAATTCAGCTTGTGGAATATCAAGCATCTTAGATTTTTCTTCAAAGCTATAGGTCACAAAACCACCTTTAAAGATAGCAGATACACCTGAAAAATCTGCTAAAGTTGCTTGAAAAAGACCTGCAGTCAAGCTTTCTGCTGCAGTGATGGTTTTCTTTTGCTTTTTCAACTCTTCTACTACCAGGCTAGCCAAGCTAGTTTCTTCCCCATAGCCATAGCAAATTTCTCGAAGTGAAACACCCTCAAAGGTTTCTCTTTCAAGGATTTTTTGTTCTAGAGCATCTAGAACACGATCCGCGTCTTCTTGACTCTTAGCCTTGGTCGATAAGCGAAGGGTCACTTCCCCAGTTTTAGCATAAGGCGCCAAGGTTGGATCTGTCTGCTGGTCAATTAAATCTGATAGAATGGTCACTAACTGGCTCTCACCAATCCCAAAGAAACGCAGGACACGTGAATAGAGTTTAGAGCCCGTTGTCAATCTCGGAAGCAGCTCATTTAAGACCATGGGTTTCAATTCACTTGGAGGTCCTGGTAGAACGACGTAGGTTACCCTAGCCACCTCGATCATGCCACCGACTGCCAGCCCTGTTTCGTTTGGTAATGGAGTTGAACCTTGAACGATTTGAGCCTGGCGTTCATTATTTGGTGTTCTAGCATAGTCTGGTCGGTAAGCAAAAAAATCATCCAGTTTAGCCTGAGCCTGAGGATCAAAAGTCAAGTCACGTCCCAAAAATTGGGCCAAAGTTTGCTTGGTCAAATCATCTTCCGTCGGCCCCAAGCCACCTGTTAAAATGACTAGACTACTGCGATTCTGAGCAATTTCTAACAAGGATAAGAGACGAGCCTCGTTATCTCCTACAGCTGTCTGAAAATAGACATCTACACCGATTTCAGCCAACTTTTCAGACAAGAATTGCGCATTGGTATTGACAATCTGACCTGTCAAAATCTCTGTCCCGACAGCTATAATTTCTGCTTTCATTTTTTCCTCCTACTTACCTATTCGAATTTCTTTGAAAAAATCGCAGGATAATTCCTACGATTTGATGGATAATTTCTTGTTATTCTGACTCTTCAGAAGATGGTGGCAAGTGGCCAAAAAGATTCTCATACAAGACTATATTGGTCTCCAAATTCGTAACCTCTGGTTGTCCGAGCGAACGGCGTAAAAGATTTTGCATCTCTAGTATATGCTCACCAGAAACGATTTGGTAAGAAATCCCGTCAATCATTTCACCTTCACCACGTAATTGTTGGGTTTCGATATTTTTAAAGGAATCTTGATAACCCATCAACTGAGGAATGGTTGTCGTTGTAATCTCGATATTTGTCTGCATGTTGTCACTAAGAGCCTTCAGAATCTCTTGGTAGTGACTCACACTGTTCAAACTAAGAATTTTCTCGACAACCTTTTGAATCACTTCACGCTGGCGTTTTTGACGACCATAGTCCCCTTCAGGATCCTGATAACGCATGCGTGAATAAACAAGGGCTTCTTCACCATTGAGGGTTTGCTCACCGACTCCAATCGAAATCGTATTAAAAGGTTCCTGATCTTGAATAGAAATTGGGAAACCAAGAGTGTTGTTGACTGTAATTCCACCCACAGCATCAACCATTCTTTGAAGGCCATGCATGTTGACCATCACATAACGGTCGATGTGGATATTCATCATCTTTTCAATAGTTGAAATAGCCAGCTCTGCGCCACCATTAGCATAGGCAGCATTGAGTTTAGCCTCACTTACACTACCGTCTGAATGCTGGATTTGCGTCAGAATATCACGCTCCAAACTCATCATGATAGTTTTCTTGGTTTTAGGGTTTACTGTCACCAAGATCATCGAATCACTGTTACCTGCCCATGGGTCTGTACGTTCAACGTTCCCCGTGTCCACACCCATCAGTAAAATCGTCAGTGGCTCAGTTGCTTCAATTACCTTGGTTTCTTCCCCGATTTTTTTATAGGTTTTGGCTAGAGTCTGCGTACTTTGCTGATAAATTGTATAGGCATAAGCTCCTACACCTAGCACTGTCACAAGGACCAAACCCAAAAACATTCCAATTATTTTTTTTACCATACTCTTATTCGTCTATCAGTTGACCCATCAGGTAAACATCTAGAAACTCTCCTCCTTCTATACAAGCACCACGTTCCTGTGATCCTTCTATGATAAAACCCATTTTTTCATACAAATGAACGGCAGCTGTATTGCGTTTTTGTACTGTCAATTGTAAGCGGCGAATACTACCGCTAGATTTAGCCCATTCAATCGCTTCTTTCATCAAGATACTACCAAGGCCACAGCCCCAAAAAACTTTCTTGATTCCCAAGAAAACATCTCCGATATGACGGACCCGCGGTCGTTGATCGGCTGTAATATTGATTATGCCTGCAAGATCATCATTCAAAAAAGCTAGTAGGGTGATTTGATTATCTGACTGGGCTTGTTGGTCAATGAACAACTCCATCTCAGACTCACTCATTGAGATTCCATTTTCATCCAAACTAGTAAAAGTCGACTCTTGTCCTATCTGATCCAGAAGGTTAATGACGGCTGAGGCATCATGGATTTCTGCCTCACGAATTAAAAGATCATACTCCATCCGTCAACCTCTTTACTAAGTCTGTAGCCCTGCTACCATAAGGGTGAAAGTTAATTTCTCGTCCCTCATCTGTTTTCAAGATTTCTAACTCTAGATAGTCTTTAGGCAGGTCTTCTCCTAGCAGATGTCCCCACTCAATAACTGTTACACCTTCTCCAAAAAGAAACTCATCTAGGTCAATCGAGTCGGCATCTCCTTCGATGCGATAAACATCTAAATGATACAAGGGTAGACGACCTTCATACTCTCTAACGATGGTATAGGTTGGACTCTTAATCATTTGATGAATCTCTAACCCCTTTGCCAGACCTTTTGTTAAGGTCGTTTTCCCAGCACCTAATTCACCAGTTAAAATCAAAACATCATTTTTTTCTAGCAGAGAACCTAGCTCTTTCCCAAGTGCTATCAGCTCATCTTCATTTTTTGTGTACATGTTACTATTATACCAAAAAGTTTTCTTTTGTGACATTTCCATCAACAAAAAACGAAGTTGTGGGACAGAAATCGATGGTCCAAATCTCCTTTTCCTAATCCCAGACCAGCGGAGCATCAGTAATAGACTGAATTGTTAAAGTTTATGAATCTTAAAAATGAAACTTTGGTTAAGAAATATTTGGATAGTAAAAAAACCAATCATCAGGCATTTTAAAAATTCACTGCCCACAAAAAGGAGGTCGGGAAAAATCCCGCCCTCCCTCATTTTTAAGTTTTTGTCCTTAGTTTAGAGCCATGCTGATGTAGTTCAAGATGAACAAAGCATCCAAAATCCAAATCATTGCATGAACATCTTTAATTTGACCTTTAACAATTTTCGTCAAAGTGTAAGTTAGGAAACCAATCGCAATCCCCTGAGTGATTGAGTAGCTGAATCCCATAAAGATAGATGTGAAGAAAGCAGGCACTGCTTCTGACATATCATCCCAAGGGATGTTTTTTAAGTTAGAGAGCATCATGATTCCGACGATAATCAAAATTGGTGCTGTTGCTGCTGAAGGAACAATAGCAAGAAGTGGGCTAAAGAAGCTAGATAGGGCGAAACAGATAGCAACTACTAATGCTGTCAAACCAGTACGTCCACCAGCACCGATACCTGCTGCTGATTCGATATAAGTTGTAACGTTTGAAGTACCAGCAATGGCACCAACTGAAGTCGCTACCAAGTCAGAGTAAAGAGCCTTATCCAATTTATCTGACTCATGGTTTTCACCGTTTGTTGCAACGATACCAACTTTTTCACCTGTACCGATAAGAGTACCGATTGTATCAAAAATATCAGTCAATGAGAAGGCAAGAATAGCCATCAAAGTTTCTGGTAAACGAGAAGTATTTGAAATCAAAGACCCTAAACCTTCTGATCCAAGACCTGCGCCAAACAAAGTTCCCAAATCGTTAATCGCTGATGAAAGATTGTTGCTTGCAAAATCAATACTAGACAAATCAACAACACCAACTGCAATTGCAAGAACTGTAGTTGTTAAGATAGAAAGGATGATACCACCTTTGATCCCCTTAACAACGAAGAAGATAGTAATGGCAAGACCTGCAAGAGCTACCAAGACAGCTGGAGTGTTGAAGTCTACCAATCCTGGAACAGCTGCTGAGTTTGCAGTAAGTGCTGCTTGAGCCTTATCTGCCCCTTCACCTGCAACTGTATAAGTCCCTGGGTCAATTGAGAATTTCAAAAGACCAGCATTCTTAATACCGACATAGGCAAGGAAAACGCCAATACCAGCTGAGATTGCTGAACGAAGAGTTGTAGGAATGGATTCGATAATCATTTTACGAACATTGGTTAATGTAATAATCAAGGAAATAATCCCACAGATGAAGACCATACCTAAGGCTTCTTGCCATGTATAGCCCATCCCAAATACAACCGTAAAGGTAAAGAAGGCATTTAGACCCATACCTGGTGCCTGAGCATATGGCAAATTCGCATAGAAGGCCATCATTGAAGTTCCTACAACCGAACCAATGATTGTCGCTAAGAAAACACCTTGAACTGGCATTCCAGTTTGTGAAAGCATTTGAGGGTTTACAAAGAGAATATAACTCATTGCAAAGAATGTTGTTAAACCAGCAAGCACCTCTGTTCGGACATCTGTCCCGTGCTCTTTTAGTTTAAATAGTTTGTCCATTTTTAATCTCCTTTGTCATTTTACGAACAATGAAACCATTATATCATCAATCATTCACCTTTTCAAGGTGTTTTTTTAAAAAATTAAAAAACACTAATAGATATTGTTCTCCCGCATTTCACTTAGAGTCAGCTTTTCTCTCCGCTTTTTGATATAATAGAAAACATCTTATCTGAAACTAGATTCGGGAGGATCTTATGACTAAAAAAATGATTGCCGTCGACTTGGACGGAACCTTACTTAATGGCGAAAGCAAACTATCGGATTTTACCAAGGATACTATCAAACAAATATCTAAAAAGGGCCACCATGTCGTGATTGCAACAGGTCGCCCTTATCGTATGGCTAAAGATTTTTATGACCAGCTTGAACTTGAAACGCCTATGATCAATTTCAATGGTTCGCTCACTCACCTGCCTGGTAAGGTTTGGGAGCATGAAAAATGCCTGACTGTTGATAAAAAATATCTCTTAGATATGGTTCAACGAAAAGAGGAAATCGAGGCAGACTTTATCGCTGGTGAATACCGTAAAAAGTTCTACATTACGGCTCCCGACAAGGAGATTGCCGACCCTAGGTTATTTGGTGTTGAAAACTTCAAACCTGAAAATCAATTTAATTCTGAGCTTGTCACCAAGGATCCTAACTGCATTTTATTGCAGACTCGCGCAAGTGACAAATATGCCCTAGCAGAAGAGATGAATCTGTTTTACAAGCACCAACTAAATATTAACACTTGGGGTGGTCCTTTAAACATCCTCGAATGTACACCCAAAGGAGTTCACAAGGCCTTTGCCCTTGAATACCTTCTCAATGTCATGAATGTGGATAGAAAAAACTTGATTGCCTTTGGCGACGAACACAATGACCAAGAGATGCTTTCCTTTGCAGGCAAAGGATATGCTATGAAAAATGCTAATCCTGCTCTACTTCCTTTCGCTGACCAACAGTTGCCACTAACCAACGAGGAAGATGGGGTTGCTCACTTTTTACAGGAACTCTTCCTTTAACATCATCCATTCTGTACTTTTGGGTAGAACTCAACTACCTTAAAAGTATGGAATTTTTTAATCACCAGAAATTGATGGAAGAAAAAAGGACTTGAATCTGTTTTATTTAGATTCAAATCCCTACAAATAATGTTTATTTCTTTAACACGATACGGTCTGAAATTTCACGATCCATATCATCAATGATAATCTGGTTTTCTTCTGCTACATAAACCTTAATATCGTCTCCAACAAAGACTCGCTGGTTTTCTGGTTCGAAGGTTACCTTTTTAATTTTCTGATCCCCATCAGGCTCTACTTCCGTCCATGTTCCAGTATTTCCAGTAACGACCAAGGTAATGGTATCGCCATCATCTTGTCCCGTATAGGTTCCATCAATATTAGTTACTGAACTAGCTGTTGAACTAGAAGCAGATGTTTCCGATTTCTGACTAATGCTCGCTTCTGCACTAGTACTTGCTTGAGAGGAAGGAGTTGACTGCGCTTTTAGGGAGCAAGCAACTAAGAGACTAAGACTTGCTACAGCAGCAAGAGAAAGTGTGAATTTTTTTAGTGACATAGGGTCTCCTTTCTTTTAACAACTATGAAGTAGCATAATACTGCTGAGCCATTTCACCCCTACTATATCAAATAAAGAGAGCGGGGTCAAACATTCACAAGATAGGCACGAACCTCAGATATAAAATAGAGGGAACCTGTCACAAAAAGCAAGTCCTTCTCCCCTGCAGAAGCTTCAAAGCCATCTATAAAATCTCGATATGAAGCAATACTTGTATAATCTCCAAAGTCTTGCTCTTCCAAGGAACCCTGATAGTCAAAACTCGTAACATAGAGAGCTACATCAGGTAAATGCTCTGTTAAATAAGTAAGCATTCCACTATAATCTTTCCGCTTTAGGGCACCAAATAGGATTTGAGGCTGATACCCTTGCTGGATTTGTTCTTGGATAAACTCAACCAAACGCTCTAGAGCTGGTAAATTGTGAGCCCCGTCCAAATAGATGTGCTCAGTGACAGCTTCTAGCCTTCCAGCCCATTTAGTAGCTTGCAAGGCAGCACGTACTGCTTCTTGATCTACTTTCTCGTCTCTTTGTGCCATAAATAATAGGAAAGTTTGCAAGGCAAGAGCTGCATTTTCCTCTTGATAGACTCCTTCCAAACCTAGTTTTAATTGTCCCAGTTCCGCTAGAGCTGAAGAAAACTGTCCTTCTTTGAAAGAAAAATCTTTGTCAGCTTGATAGAGAGTCACACCTAAATCTTCCGCAATCTTTTGACAAACAATCTGTGCTTCCGGTACTAAGTTTGCAATCACTGCTACTCTTTCTGGCTTAAAAATTCCTGCTTTCTGTTTAGCGATTTCTTCCAGACTATTGCCCAAGGTCTCCTGATGATCTAGGCCGATTGATGTAATAACTGCAATCTCTCCAGTCACCACATTAGTGGTATCAAGAAGTCCACCAATCCCAACTTCTAATAGAACTAGATCCACCTCTTGTTCTTTAAAATAGAGTAGAGCAATCAAGGTCAGCAACTCAAAAAAAGATAGCTGATCGTGGGTTTCTAAAAGTTTTTGCTCCATCGTCTTGACTTGATCTGCTAAACGAATAAAATCTGCGTCCGATACGGGGGCGCCATTAATGCAGATACGGTCATGGATGCTGACAATGTGGGGCGAAGTAAAGGTCCCCACCTTCTTTCCATGACTAGCAAAAAGCTCCCTCATAAAAGCAATAGTTGACCCCTTGCCATTTGTCCCTGTCACATGAATAATTGGATAGGTTTGCTCAGGATTCCCCAGCAAATCTACTGCTCTTTGCATCCGTCCCAATCCTGATCTAAAATTCAATCCAATCCGACTATGAAGCCATTTTTCTACTTCAATCATGCTTATCTCCTTAATAAAAAAGCGAAGATTCTCTTCGCTTTTTACTCATTTTGCTAGATACTAGCTAAATTTTATTTTTAGCGTCAGGCTAAAAACGTCCACCGGACTTACCAGTTCTCTCTTATTTCAAGGAACTGGGCTGATACAGTCTACCAGACTTACTAGCTCTCTCTTAATTCAAAGAGTTGGGGTAAAAACATCCCCCGAACTTACTGACGGTTTTTATTTTTAGCGTCAGGCTAAAAACGTCCACTGGACTTACCAGTTCTCTCTTATTTCAAGGAACTGGGCTGATACAGTCTACCAGACTGTATCACTCCTCCATAAAGCTGTTGAAGACTTCTTCAATCATGTTCCATTCATCTTCTGAATCTTCAGGGATTGGTTGCAATTCGCCTTCTGTTCCATCTTCATTTTCGATGAATGAGTAAGCTTGGATTTCAACTTCTCCGTTTTCATCTTCTTCTGCATTAACTGGTACAAGAAGGACATAGTTTTTACCAAATTCTTCTTTTCCGTCAATGGTCAAAAGGATTTCAAACAAAGTTTCGTTTCCTTGCTCATCTACTAGTGTAATTAATTCACGTTCTTCGTGGTCGTGGTTATGATCGTGTGACATAGCCTCTCCTTTATATTAAAATTTTCTATCTAAATAATTTTGTAAAATCAGCTGAGCTGCTAACTTATCAATGACTTTCTTTCGCTTATTGCGACTAATATCTGCTTGCTCAATCAACATACGCTCAGCGGCAACCGTAGTCAAGCGTTCATCTTGATAATCTACCGGTAAGCCAAAGAGCTCTACCAACTTCTCGCCATATGCCTGGCTAGCTTCCACCCGTGGGCCACTTGTGTTGTTCATGTTTTTAGGCAAACCGACAACAAACTGCTCCACTTTATAGGCTTCAACCAATTCTTTGAGACGTTCAAAACCAAACTGACCTTGTTCTTCATTGATTTGGATGATTTCAAGCCCTTGAGCCGTAAACCCAAGTGGATCACTAATCGCTACCCCTACCGTTTTTGAACCAACGTCCAATCCCATAATTCTCATAGATTATAGATCGACTCCTTGTCCTTTAAGGTAGTAGCGAACCAGTTCTTCAACGATTTCATCTCGCTCATACTTACGGATTTGATTTCGTGCATTGTTATAACGAGGAACGTAAGCTGGGTCTCCACTGAGAACATAGCCCACGATCTGGTTAATAGGGTTATAGCCCTTTTCATTCAAAGAAGCATAGACATCTGTCAATGTTTCACTGATTTCTTTTTTATTGGAATCGTCCAATTTAAAACGTACGGTTTCTTCAGTAAATCCCATTCTAACACCCTCTTTCCTTAGAATAGTACTATTATAGCACATTCGCGGTCGTTCTACAAATCACACAGTCTGATTCTGCTGATTTTCTCTGACTTTTTACTGGACTGTTGCCCCATTTGCAACACGATTAGCAATATAGTCCTCTGGTTCGTTTTTCAATAGATTTTCCAGTCCAACATTCTTCAAGTATTCGTTTTCACTGGCTTTTTTAATATCCATCGTTTGGAAATCATAGCTAGTCTTGGTTTCCATTTCTTTCTCATTTAAAAGAGTCGTTTCAATGGTAAAGCCTGAAATTTTTCGAGCTGCTTGCACAGACTCATCCTTGTCCTCAGCTTCTTTAAGAGCTTTTTTAGCTTCGTCTAATCCACGTTCAGAAATATAAGTTTTTAAATCTTCTGATACGGGACGTTTTTGCTGAATGGTCAAGCTTAAAAATTGATTGCCTTTGTAAGTAATGATTTGAGTTTGCTGTGCTCCACTCTCATCAGCTGGTAAAACTAAGGTCTTGGTAACAACTGTATTCTTGGTTGCATTTTCTAATACGGGCAAGGTAGACTGTAGAGCTTCTTGAGAACTCTCAGTAGTTGAAGCTGCTGTTTCTTTTTTCTGACCACATCCAACGAGCAAAAATAGTGCTGCGAATGTTCCAATGACTAACTTTTTCATAAATCCTCACATGTTATCAAATTTGTGCTCAATGAAAATCAAAGAGCAAACTAGGAAGCTAGCCGCAGGCTGTACTTGAGTACGGCAAGGTGAAGCTGACGTGGTTTGAATTTGATTTTCGAAGAGTATTAAATATTAGAGAAGGCCAGGAGTCACTCCCAGCCTTGATGTTTTATAGAGCCGCACGTAAACGCGCTTCTGCATTTTCCACATTACGGACAGAGCGTGGCAAAAAGGCACGGATATCGTCTTCTTTATAGCCGACTTGTAGGCGTTTCTCATCTACAAGAATCGGACTTTTCAAGATACGTGGTGTTTCCATAATCAGGTTGAGCACTTCATTCACACTCAAATCTTCGATATCAACACCAAGGGCCTTTGCATAACGATTTTTTGATGATACGATACTTGCAATTCCATTGTCTGTTTTTGTCAAAATATCAAGTAGTTCTTCTCTCGAAATTCCTTCCTTACCGAGGTTTTGTTCTTTATAACTTAACTGGTGGGCATTGAGCCAGGTCTTCGCTTTTTTACAGCTAGTACAACTTGAGACTGTATAAATTTTGATCATGTACCTACCCCTTTCGCTACATGTTACTATCAGTTTAGACTATTATACCATAAAAAACATCGGACTTGCGACCTATTTTTAAAAAATTTTAACTTTTTTGGCAATTTTTGAACTTTTTTCTTGACAAAATACGAACTATAACCATTCTTTATACTTCTTAATGTAAAACTTCTTAATAACTGTAACGCTAAACATATACAAGAAAATAATACAGATTAAGAATAAGAAGTAAGGAAGCCCTAAGGGTGCTAGACGAAGGATATTTACTAGCGGTCCATAAGGTAGACTGGTTACGAAAAAGGCTGCAACCAGTGTCATCAAAATCACAAGCCAAGCTGGTCTGCTTTGTACAAAAGGAACTTTTGCTGTACGAAGCATATGGATGACCATGGTTTGAGACCACATAGATTCGATGAACCATCCTGTTTGGAACAAGATAATAAACTGAAGAGCAGATTCTGACCCATGAACATAATGATGGCCAGTCACCAAAGGAACAATGATAAAGTAGAGGAAGATAAAGGTCAAAATATCAAAGACAGATGAGATTGGTCCCATCCAAACCATAAATCGCGTAATGGATTTTGCTTCCCATGTATGGGGTTGTTTGAGGAAGTCTTGATCCACATTATCAAATGGCAATGCCACACAAGACAAATCATAGACTAGGTTTAGGACAATGAGATGAACAGGAGCCATTGGTAAAAATGGTAAGAAAATACTTGCAACCAATAGTGAGAAGATATTCCCAAAGTTTGAACTAACGGTCATCTTAATATATTTGGTCATGTTGGCGTAGACCTTACGGCCCTCAACGATACCAGTTTCAAGAACCATGAGATCCTTGTCTAGCAAGATAACATCCGCTGTTTCCTTGGCGATATCGACTGCTGTATCTACAGAAATACCGACATCTGCCACCTTCATAGATGGAGCGTCATTAATACCGTCCCCCATATAACCAACACCGTGACCATTTTTCTTTAACTGTAGAATAATCCGCGCTTTTTGATCAGGTGACAATTTAGCAAAGACTGTTACTTTTTCAACCACTTCTGCCAATTCTTGGTCTGTCATTTGATCAATGTCAGCACCTAAGAGCATATGTTCAACGTCCAATCCAACCTTTTCACAGATAGCTTGGGTTACTTTTTCGTTATCTCCAGTTAAAATTTTTGTTCTGACACCATGCTCAAGCAAAGCTTGGATAGCGGGTGCTGCAGATGGTTTTGGTGGATCCAAGAAGGCAAGGTAACCCGTCAGAATCATATCACTTTCATCATCCACAGCATAGGCATAGTCTTCACGTAAACCTGATTTATAGCCAACACCTAAGACACGCAAGCCTTGACGGTTTAATTGACCAACTTCTGCCAGTACTTCTTGCCGAATACCTTCCGTAATAGAGATTATTTCTCCACGATATTCCACATGTGTCGAAATGTTCAACATTTCTTCTAAAGCGCCTTTGGTCACCATACTAACAACATTGCTATCATCTTTGACGATAACACTCATGCGTCTGCGCTCAAAGTCAAATGGAAGCTCGTCAATTTTTTGAAAACTGATATCTAGATTTTGTAGGATAGCGTGTTCTTTGGCTTCTTTTTCAGTTCTACTGATAATGGCACGGTCCATCAAGTTTTTCAAACCGGTTTGGAAATGTGAATTTAGATAAGCTCTTCTTAAGACCGCCATATCCAAATCACCATGGATATCCAAAGGGTATTCTAAGACAATCTCATCTTGCGTTAGAGTTCCAGTTTTATCTGTACATAGGATATCAATTGCTCCTAAGTCTTGGATAGCATTGAGTTTTTTGATGACTACCTTTTCCTTGGCCATGATAATGGAACCTTTTGCTAAGCTGGCTGTAATAATCATCGGAAGCATTTCTGGTGTCAGTCCGACACCCACGCTCAAGGCAAATACTCCAGCCTCTAGCCAGTCCCCATCGGTTAAACCATTTGCAAAAAACACGATTGGAACCATGACAAGCATCAAGCGGATCAAGAGCCAAGAAATGCTGTTCATTTCACGCTCAAAAGAAGTCGGTTCATCATAAGTGTTGAGAGTTTGCTCAATGGCTCCCATCATGGTGTCATCACCAACTGCTAGAACCATAGCTGTCGCACTTCCTGAGATAACGTTTGTCCCCATGAAGGCCAAAGATTCTGCTTCTAAGAGGCTATCTACATTTTGACCAGTGGCTTTATTTAAAGCTAGCTTTTCAACTGCATCACTTTCTCCAGTCAAACCTGACTGTTGAACGAAAAAGTCGCGCGACTCGAATAAGATGACATCTGCTGGAATCATATCTCCAGCGCTCAATTTCACGAGATCTCCCACAACCAACTCATCGATTGGCAATTCTTGTTCAAGACCATCGCGAATAACAGTTGCAGTGTTGACAATCATTTTTGAAAGATTGGTTGTCGCCTTGTCGCTCCGCAACTCTTGTACAAAACGGATGCCTCCTGAAATCAAAACCAAGACAACGATAATAATAGAGGTCGTAGGGTCCTCTTGGCCAGGTTTGGCAAGCCAAACGTTTGTAACGAGAGAAATAAAGGCAATCACAAGCAAAATGATTGTGAAAGGATTGATAATGGACTCATAAATCTTTTTAAAGATGGAATCCTCTTGACCCTTGGTGATGGTGTTTTCACCATATAGGTCACGGTTTTCTTCAACTTGTTCTTGGTCTAAGCCTTTTAGACTTGTATGGTAAAAAGCTAGACTATCTTTTAATGGAGTTTGAATAGCTACTGCTAGTCTTTCTTTTGTAGTTTTCATTGGTTTCTCCTATCTGTATGAATGATGATTTCATACACAGGAACCAATCGCTTTATAAGGACAAAACGACACAAATCAGCGATTGGCTGTGTATGTGCGGTTCTGGATGATCGTCAATTTGCATCGTTTGTCTCCTTTCTTTGTTTTAAAACAGCAGAAAATCCTGCCATAAAATGGCAGGACTAAAAAACTAATTATCTGTTTTCGTTCAAGCTTTAACTCCATAGGGCGATGTAATGAGCTTAGTCTTGACCTTCGCGACCAGGACTGTTGACCAACGAGTAGTGTCTCCACTGCTTTGCGGTAGTCATCCGTATCCCTATGGTAGCCTCACCTACCGTTTTCGCCTTTCAGTATAAACCTTTAACTAGTAAAAGTCAACGATTTATCTCATTTTTCTTAGATTACGATTAATTCTTTTGGAGCAAGGGTTAATAACTCACAACCGGTATCTGTAATCAGGATGTCGTCTTCGATACGAACTCCATACTTACCTTCGATATAAATGCCCGGTTCATCTGTCAAAGTCATCCCAGATTTAATGACATCTGTTGAAGTTTGGCTAAAGTAAGGTTCTTCGTGGATATCAAGCCCGATACCGTGTCCGATACCGTGTGTAAAGTATTGTCCATAACCTGCTTCCACAATGATGTCACGAGGGATTTTATCAAAGTCACGGAAACCTAAGCCAGCCTTAGCTTGGTCAATCAATGCTTGGTTAGCCTTCAAAACGGTGTTGTAAATTTCTGCTTGTTCGTCGCTGACATGGCCTAGGTAGATAGTTCTTGTCATGTCACTCACATAATGCTCGTAAAGGCACCCAAAGTCCATAGTAATAGCTTCGCCTAGTTCTACTGGCTTGTGCATTGGGTGAGCATGGGGTTTAGAAGAGTTGATGCCGCTCGCTAGAATGGTATCAAAAGACAAACCTGCCGCTCCCAGCTCACGCATACGGAAATCAAGAAAGTTGGCAATTTCAATTTCGGTCTTCCCTGGCTTGATAAAGTCAAGGGCATCGTGGAAAGCTTGGTCAGAAATGGAACAAGCCTTGCGAATAGTCGCAATCTCTGTCTCATCCTTAATCATGCGAAGCGCTTCAACAAACTGTGTCTGAGGAATTAATTCCAAACCTTCAAAAGCGGCTTGCATGCGGTGGTAATAAGAAACCGAGATTTCATCTTCAAACCCGATACGAGAAAGGCCCATTTCTTTTGCAATCTTTGCAATAACAGCCAACTCATCACGTTCTGCAAAAATCTCAAAACCAGTAACTTCCTGCTTAGCAGCGATGATATAGCGGGCATCCGTCACCAAAATTTGACGGTCACGACTGATAAAGACCGTACCATTTGAACCCCAAAATCCTGTCAAATAGTAGACATTTTTAAGGTTATTGATAATGATTCCATCTAGTTCTTTTTCTTGCATTTTATCGAGAAATGCTTGCACACGTTTATTCATGATGTAACTTTCCTTTCAAATACTGTCCTGTATAGCTAGCTTCATTAGTAGCTACTTCTTCTGGTGTTCCTGTTGCGATAATAGTTCCACCACCAACACCACCTTCTGGTCCTAAGTCGATAATATGGTCTGCTGTTTTGATAACATCCAGATTGTGCTCAATCACGAGAACTGTATTACCATCATCTACAAAGCGAGACAAAACGGTGAGTAGTCGAGCGATGTCCTCAGTATGCAAACCAGTTGTCGGCTCATCTAAAATGTAGAAAGACTTACCTGTCGAGCGCTTGTGGAGTTCACTAGCCAGCTTCATACGCTGAGCTTCTCCACCAGAAAGGGTGGTAGCAGGTTGTCCTAAGGTCACATAACCAAGTCCCACATCCTTGATAGTCTGAAGTTTACGTTGAATCTTTGGAATGTGTTGGAAGAACTCCACCGCATCGTTGACGGTCATATCCAAGACTTGCGAAATATTCTTTTCCTTGTAATGAACTTCAAGCGTTTCACTATTGTAGCGGGTTCCATGACAGACTTCACAAGCCACGTAAACATCTGGCAAGAAGTGCATCTCAATCTTGATAATCCCATCACCCGAGCAAGCCTCGCAGCGACCGCCTTTGACGTTAAAACTGAAACGCCCTTTCTTATAGCCACGAATCTTAGCCTCATTTGTCTGAGCAAAGAGGTCTCGGATGTCATCGAAAACACCTGTATAAGTAGCGGGATTAGACCTCGGTGTTCGTCCTATTGGACTTTGGTCAATGTCTATCAGACGGTCGATATGCTCGATTCCTGTAATAGTCTTAAACTTCCCAGGTTTGTCTGAATTGCGATTTAATTTTTGAGCAATGGCTTTTTTGAGGATGCTGTTAATCAAGGTAGATTTCCCAGAACCTGACACACCCGTCACCGCAATGAATTTCCCGAGTGGGAAACGGGCAGTGACATTTTGTAGGTTGTTTTCACGCGCCCCAGTCACCTCAATAAAGCGACCATTGCCTATACGGCGTTCCGTCGGTACTGGAATGGCACGTTTCCCTGCCAAATACTGCCCTGTGATGGACTTGCTGTTGCGAGCCACTTGCTTGGGCGTTCCTGCGGCAACAATCTCTCCACCAAAGACCCCTGCACCAGGGCCGACGTCTATCAGATAATCAGCCTCTCGCATGGTATCTTCATCGTGTTCCACCACAATGAGAGTATTCCCTAAATCACGCATCTTTTTCAGACTGGCAATCAGACGGTCATTATCCCTCTGGTGAAGACCGATTGACGGTTCATCTAAGATATAGAGGACTCCTGAGAGATTGGAACCAATCTGAGTCGCCAAGCGAATACGTTGGCTCTCCCCACCTGATAATGTTCCTGCAGAACGAGAAAGGGTCAGATAGTTGAGACCGACATTATTGAGGAAGGTCAAGCGGTCTTTGATTTCCTTAAGAATCGGACGAGCAATGATGGCTTCGTTTTTTGATAGGCTCAACTGATCAATAGCTTCCAAATGGTCTGCGATGGAGAGGTCTGAAATTTCTCCGATATGAGGTCCTTTCTCTCCTCCTACACGAACAGATAAGGCCTGGTCATTAAGACGATAACCATGACAAGTACCACAGGTTAGCTCATTCATATAAAGGCGCATCTGTGTGCGGGTGTAGTCGCTATTGGTTTCATGGTAGCGTCGTTTAATATTTCCTATAACACCTTCAAAAGGAATGTCGATATCACGAACTCCGCCGAATTCATTTTCATAGTGGAAATGGAACTCTTTACCATCTGAACCATAGAAAATGAGATTCTTATCCTCCTCTGACAAGGCCTCAAAAGGAGTATCCATGTCCACTCCAAAGGCTGTCATGGCTTGTTCCAGCATGTTTGGATAATAGTTAGAAGAGATAGGATTCCAGGGTGCCAAGGCCCCTTCACGAAGAGTCTTACTAGCATCTGGTACAACTAAATCCGTATCAACCTCTAGCTTGATTCCCAAACCATCACACTCGCTACAAGAGCCAAAAGGTGCATTGAAGGAGAAGAGACGAGGTTCTAGCTCTGGAACTGTAAAACCACATACTGGACAGGCATAGTGTTCTGAAAAGAGCAACTCTGAATCGTCCATAGTATCGATAACTACATAACCTTCAGCAATACGAAGGGCGGCTTCGATGGAGTCAAAGAGACGACTACGGATACCTTCTTTGATGATAATACGGTCTACCACCACATCGATGTTGTGTTGCTTATTCTTTTCAAGTTCAGGAACTTCGGTCACATCATAGACAACCCCATCGACACGGACACGAACGTAGCCATCCTTTTGAATCTTTTCAATCAGCGTCTTGTGTTGCCCTTTTTTCTTACGAATGACAGGCGCTAAAATCTGCAAGCGCTGACGTTCTGGCAATTCCAAGACCTTGTCTACAATCTGTTCAACAGACGAAGCCTTGATAGCCCCATGTCCATTGATACAGTAGGGTGTTCCTACACGAGCATAGAGGAGACGTAGGTAGTCGTTGATTTCCGTCGTTGTCCCAACGGTCGAACGAGGATTTTTACTAGTCGTTTTCTGGTCAATGGAAATGGCAGGACTAAGACCATCGATAGAGTCCACATCTGGCTTTTCCATATTGCCCAAAAACTGACGAGCGTAGGCTGATAGACTCTCCACATAACGGCGTTGCCCTTCTGCATAAAGGGTATCAAAGGCAAGACTGGACTTGCCCGAACCCGACAGTCCCGTCACCACAACTAGCTTGTCACGTGGAATTTCCACATCAATATTTTTTAAATTATGGGCGCGTGCCCCATGGATGACAATCTTATCTTGCATGTTACTTCTTTCTAGTCCATTGTTGCTTTCCATTATACCAAAAAAAGTGAAATTCTATTACCAAAAAAGCCGATTTTGTAGTATAATAGTACGGTGCTAAAAATCACTTAAACACAGAATAGATTAGGAAAGGATAGGAGATATGAAACAAGTCTTTCTCTCAACAACAACTGAATTTAAAGAGATCGATACGCTCCAACCGGGCACTTGGATCAATCTCGTCAATCCTACCCAGAGCGAATCGATGGAAATCGCCTCAGCCTTTGATATTGATATCGCCGATCTCCGTGCACCGCTCGATGCGGAAGAGATGTCACGTATCACCATCGAAGATGAGTACACCTTGATCATCGTGGACGTTCCCATTACTGAGGAAAGAAACAACCAGACCTACTACGTGACCATTCCCTTGGGGATTATCCTCACAGAAGAGGCTATTATTACCACTTGCTTGGAGCCTCTACCACTTCTTGATGTCTTTATCAATCGTAGGCTTCGAAATTTCTATACCTTCATGCGTTCGCGCTTCATCTTCCAAATCCTATACCGCAATGCGGAGATTTACCTAACCGCCCTCCGTTCAATCGAACGTAAGAGTGAGCAAATCGAAAGCCAACTTCACAAATCTACTCGAAATGAAGAATTGATCGAACTCATGGAGTTGGAAAAGACCATCGTCTACTTCAAGGCCTCTCTTAAGACAAACGAGCGCGTGATTAAAAAATTGACAAGCGCAACTAGCAATATTAAGAAATACCTTGAAGACGAAGACTTACTTGAAGACACCTTGATTGAAACGCAACAGGCCATCGAGATGGCGGATATCTATGGAAACGTCCTTCACTCTATGACAGAGACCTTTGCCTCTATCATTTCAAACAATCAGAACAATATCATGAAAACCTTGGCCCTTGTGACCATCGTTATGTCTATCCCGACTATGATTTTCTCAGCTTACGGAATGAACTTTAAGGACAATGAAATTCCTTTAAACGGAGAACCGCATGCTTTCTGGCTCATCGTCTTTATTGCCTTTGCTATGAGTGTTTCTCTCACTCTTTACCTCATCCATAAAAAATGGTTCTAAACAGGAGTTATTATGTCACAGATTGATTTAAAAGAATTAACAAAGAAAAACCAAGAATTTATCCACATTGCAACCCAACAATTTCTCAAGGACGGAAAAACAGATGCTGAAATCAAGGCCATCCTTGAAGAAGTGATTCCTCATATCCTTGAAGAACAACCAAAAGGAGTGACAGCTCGTTCTATCTACGGAGCACCAACTCACTGGGCTCATAGTTTCAGCGAAAAAGAGCAATACGAAAAAGAACATCCAAAAGAAAACGACGATCCAAAATTGATGATGTTGGATTCAGCCCTTTTCATCACAGGACTATTTGCAGTAGTTAGCGCCTTGATGAGCTTCTTCTCAAACCAACCTGTGGCCTACGGATTGGTAACACTTATCAGCGTAGGGGCTTTTGGTGGAGTTGCCTTTTACCTGCTCTACCACTTCATCTACCGCTACTACGGACCTGATACTGACCGTAGCCAACGTCCTCCATTCTGGAAATCACTTTTGGTTATGCTAGCAACCATGTTTGCCTGGGTCTTCATCCTCTTCTTGAGTAACTTCCTTCCACAAGCCATCAACATTAGCCTACCTCCACTTGTTTTGTTGGTGATTGGAGGAGCTCTCCTTGCCCTACGTTTCTACCTCAAAAAACGTTTCAACATTAAGAGCGCAAGTGCAGGACCAGCTAGATATTAAGATAAACAATAAAAGTAGTGTGTTTTGCAGACAGACTACTTTTATTATGGCTCCAAACCATTTTTCGATTCTTCAAAAAGTAGACACATTGTCTAAAATCGTTTTAATGTAAAGGCTTCCCTTAGAATCCCAAGGTTTTATCCTTGAATTCAAGTTGTTTTTCTGTTATGCTAATAAAGTAATAAGGAGAAATATATATGACTAAACAGAGAATTAATCAAATTGTTGGTTCAATTGGTGCCTTTATCGGGATTATTGTATTTATAGCCTACATCCCCCAAATTTTTGCCAATTTACAAGGGAACAAAGCTCAACCATTCCAACCTTTATCAGCAGCAGTCTCTTGCTTAATCTGGGTCATTTATGGATGGACAAAAGAGCCTAAGAAAGACTGGATTCTAATCATTCCAAACTCGGCTGGGGTTATCCTTGGCGGACTGACCTTCCTTACTGCTCTATAAGAATACAACTAATATAAAAAAGCAACCAATCGTGTGGTTGCTTTTTTACTACTTTCTTGATCTAAAAGCCTTTTTCTGATTCTAATTCTTGTTGTTTCCCCTCATCTTTTGTGATAAAATAGGCTCAATCTATTTCTAGGAGGATAAGATATGATTTCTACTATTGGTATTGTTAGTTTGTCTAGTGGCATTATCGGAGAAGACTTTGTCAAACACGAAGTGGACTTGGGTGTACAACGTCTCAAGGACCTGGGACTCAATCCTATCTTTTTGCCCCATTCGCAAAAAGGATTAGACTTTATCAAGGACCATCCTGAAGCGCGTGCAGAGGATTTGATTCAGGCCTTTTCTGATGATAGTATCGACATGATCCTATGCGCCATTGGTGGAGACGATACCTATCGCTTACTACCTTATCTTTTTGAAAACGACCAACTACAAAAGGTTATCAAACAAAAAATTTTTCTTGGCTTCTCGGATACAACTATGAACCATCTCATGTTGCATAAACTAGGAATCAAGACTTTTTATGGTCAATCCTTCTTAGCAGACATTTGTGAATTGGACAAGGAAATGTTAGCCTATAGCCTTCACTACTTTAAAGAATTGATCGAGACTGGAAGAATTTCAGAAATCCGCCCTAGTGACGTTTGGTATGAGGAAAGAACTGACTTCAGTCCCAAGGCTCTGGGAACACATCGTATCAGTCATGCAAATACCGGCTTTGAGTTGTTACAAGGAACTGCCCAGTTCGAGGGGGAAATCCTCGGCGGTTGCCTCGAATCTCTCTACGATATCTTTGACAACTCTCGATACGCAGACAGCACAGACCTTTGCCAAAAATACAAACTTTTTCCTGACTTATCCGACTGGAAAGGAAAAATCCTATTGCTAGAAACAAGTGAAGAAAAGCCTGAACCTGATGATTTCAAAAAAATGTTGCAGGCTATAAAAGAAACTGGGATATTTGAAGTCATTAGTGGACTCTTGGTCGGAAAACCTATGGATGAAACCTTCTATGACGACTATAAGGAGGCTTTAATGGACACCATTGATAGCAATATCCCGATTGTCTATAATCTAAACGTTGGCCATGCCACTCCAAGAGCTATTGTCCCCTTCGGAGTCCACGCCCATGTAGACGCAACGGAGCAAGTCATTCGCTTTGACTATAACAAAGAAAGCTGAGATGAATTTCTCAGCTTTTTCTCATTATCATTACTGGCATTTCATCACATACTACTGATAGCTAAAATGATGAAGGAGAGGCTATTCCCTAACATGTGAACAAATAGGGGATAGTAAATATTTTCTTTCCCTTTCACATAGATGATAGAAAAGGCTAAACCTCCACCCAAGTAATAAATTGCATTGACCCACTCGGATAAGCTTAAATTATGCATATGACTCAGGGCAAAGATAAGTCCTACCAGAATAATGCTTAGTAAATCTGGCAACTGTTTCTGCAAATGATGCAATAAGAGCTGACGGAAAAAGAGTTCTTCCATCAAAGGGCCAATGATGCAAGCAAAAACTGCTATCAGTAGGGGTTGGTCTTGAAAGGTGCTTTGAAGATTCGACTGGTTTAGACTTTGTCCGTCTAGTCCCAAAAACTGCCTTAATATTGACGATAGAAGTTCAAAGAGAATGGTCATGAGGAAAAGAAAGAGCCAGCCTTTTAAAATGCCAAAGAAGAATTTTCTTTGCGTTTTTCTAATCTCATTCCATTGTTGAATCAATCTATCCTTGCACAAGAAAGATCCATATAGAGCTAATACTACATAGACTAGATATTTTAGATAATTAGCAATGGCAGATGGCAGCAAATAAGACAGCAATTTAACACCATCAAACACAAAGAGAACTGTATAGAATATCGCAAAAATCAGAATTCCCTTATTTTTGTTAGACATCATTTAAGACCCTTCCACTCACAATCATTCTCATGGTCATCAACCAGCCCTGCTGCTTGTAGAAAAGACAAGACGGCGACTGGGCCTGTGAACTTGAAGCCTCGTTTTTTGAGATCTTTGGCTAACTTCTCAGACAGAGGTGTTTTAGCTGGGGCTTGGCGGTAATCGGGAACATCGTTAACGATCGTTTTCCCCTCAACAAAAGACCAAAGATAGGCATCAAAAGAATCATACTCCTTCTGAACTTGTAGAAATGCTTGAGCGTTGGTCCGCGTCGCAAATATCTTAGCACGATTGCGGATGATAGCTGGATTATCCATCAAAGCTTCCAATTCAGAATCGGTCATCTTTGCAACAGCTTGAACTTGATACCCATGAAAAGACTCTCGGAAAGCCTGCCGTTTATTGAGAACCGTCTCCCAAGATAAGCCAGCCTGATAGGTCTCCATACAGAGCAACTCAAAAAGCGCTTGGTCATCATGGAGAGGTTGGCCCCAATCCGAATCATGGTAGGCTACATATAGCGGGTTATTCATTTTAACCCATCCACAGCGTGTTGACATATAAATCTCCTATTTGACCAACATTTTAAGGGCCGACTTGATATAGTTTTCAGCAGTATCTGAAGTTCCTTCAAAGAATTTCTTGATTTTCTTAAGCTCAGTCGCCTTGTAACCCAAGGCCAACATAGCTTCCATAGCTTCTTCCAATTCTTGGTTGTCACTGCTAGATGGAACTGCAGCCTTAGCAGGGAAGTCATCTCCTGCAACTACTACCTTACCTTCCAAGTCCAGCACCATCTGCTGGGCTGTTTTCTTGCCAATTTTAGGGAATTTGGTCAAATAGGTAATATTCTTGGTTTCGATGGCTTGAACCAAGCCAGCATTGTCATCGGCAGCGATAATAGCAAGAGCTGATACAGGACCAATCCCAGAGACCGAAATCAGACTGAGGAAGAGTTTTTTCTCATCTTCTGAGCGAAACCCATAAAGTAGATGGGCATCCTCACGTACGACCTGATGCACATAAATTTGAGCTTCTTGGTTAACCTGACCTGAATAAGCATAAGGGTTGGCTACATGCAGGATATAACCGATACCGTTGACTTCAAGAACAATGTATTTAGCAGTAATTTTGGTAATGATTCCTTTTAAATATTCGTACATAGTTTTCCTTTTAGTTTAATATTTCCCCAACTCACGAAGACTGGTATGATTTTCCTGAATGCGACGGAACATCTTTTCCATGTCCGACTTGGTAAAGTGAACCAAAACAGGACGTCCGTGTGGACAGTTATAGGGGTTATCACATTGAGAGAGCTGATAGAGGAGTTGTCTAGCCGAGTGGTCATCAATACGATGGTTGGCCTTGATGGACCGCTTGCAGGACATCATGATAGCTAGCTCTGCCCGGTATTTCTTGATCGAAACTTCCTTGGTTAAAAGGAGCATGTCGCACATCTCATAGATTCCAGACTCGATTTCCTCCTCTGCCATCCAAATAGGATGTTCCCGAAGGATAAATTGATTCTCCCCGTACTCTGCTAGAAAGACGCCTACTTCCTCTAAAAGAGACATTCTTTCCTTGAGACGAAGGGCATCATCCGCAGGAAATTCAAAGATATAGGGCACTAGGAGTTGCTGCTGGCTCTGGTCAACATTGCCAATGCTCTCACGGTACTCCTCGTACTTGACCCGTTCCTGCGCCGCGTGCTGGTCTATGATATAGAGCCCATCTCGACCTTGGGCAAATAGATAAGTTCCATGCATCTGACCGAAAAATTCCAACTCTGGGAAGCTTGAAGATTCTTCTCGCTCCAACTTATCATAAGCCTTATCCAGACTAGCTAGGTCTAACTCTGGATGGTCTAGTTGGTCATAGCTAGCTGGCTTTCTCTCTGCAAAATGCAGTTTAGCTGGCTTGGTCATCTGGTCCAAGGTTTCCTTGGCAAACAAGGTCAAATCCTGTCTTTCTTCCGTCAGATTCACCTGATGGTCTGCCACCTCAGCTTGTGTCGGTCTTGTCGGTTCATTTTTTTCATAATAGAGCGTATTTTCTCTCAGTGGCAAAGTCGTTTGCTCCACCTTTTCACGATTGCGAACGGTAGACTTTGCAAGATTTTCCAAGGCATCTGGAATCAAGGTCTGTTCCTTGAGACTCTTTGCGATAGCTTCTGAAACCAGCGCCATCAGCTCTCTTTCCTTAGAAATACGCACCTCTTGTTTGGTTGGGTGCACATTGACATCGGCTAAGTAAGGGTCAATCTGGATGTGAATAACAGCTAGTGGAAAACGCCCCACCATGAGCTTGCTGCCGTAACCATCTAAAATAGCACGATTGAGTAGGAAGTTTTTGATATAACGGCCATTGATAAAGAGACTGATGTAGTTACGATTAGCCCGTGTCAATTCAGGCAAGGACACAAAACCAGAAATTTCAAAATCTAGGTCAGCATTCTCAATTTCAACCATTTTTTTAGCACTGGCTAAACCATAAATCCCAGCAATGGCTTGACGCAGTTGACCCGTACCAGCTGTTCGTGTCATTTCCTTGCCATCGCTAATCAGGCTAAAGGAAATCTCAGGATGGGCTAGCCCCAAACGGTTGACAATATCAATGATGTGAGACAACTCCGCTTGCTGACTCTTCATATACTTGAGACGAGCTGGTGTGTTGAAAAAGAGGTCCTCCACACAAACCTTTGTCCCAACAGGACTGGTCGCTGGGCTAATCTCTTCAACTTCTCCCCCACGAGCCACTAACTTGGTTCCGTGACTTGCTCCATCCACCGCAGTCAACAAGGTTAAGACACTAACAGAAGCGATTGAAGGCAGGGCTTCACCACGAAAACCCAGCGTGCGAATCCTAAACAAATCCGCTTGATTTTTGATCTTACTGGTCGCATGACGACGGAGAGCCAACTCTACTTCGTCGTGGGCAATCCCGTGACCATTATCAGTGATTTGAATTTTCTTAAGACCAGCTTCTTCAATCTCAACGATAATCTGGCTTGAGCCAGCATCGATAGCATTTTCAACTAATTCTTTGACAACGCTCGCAGGACGCTCGATAACTTCTCCTGCTGCAATTTGGTTGGCCAATACTTCTGGCAATTCAATAATATGAGACATTTTCCAGCCCCTTTCTTAACTATTTTTATCTATTTCTCTGAAAATAAGCTAGTGCTATTATACCATATTTCACTCGTTTCCAAAAAAGTCCAAGCAGCAACTTTCTTCCCGATTTTACTAGGTTATTTCCACAGTTTGTGGTAAAATAGGTAGAAACAATATTTTAAAAAGGAGAAAAGACACATGCACATTTTTGATGAGCTAAAAGAGCGTGGTTTGATTTTTCAAACGACTGATGAAGAAGCTTTGCGTAAAGCCCTAGAAGAAGGTCAAGTTTCTTATTATACTGGCTACGATCCAACTGCTGACAGCCTTCACCTAGGCCACCTTGTCGCAATCTTGACAAGTCGTCGCTTGCAACTAGCAGGTCACAAACCTTATGCGCTCGTTGGCGGTGCTACAGGTCTCATCGGAGATCCGTCCTTCAAAGATGCTGAACGTAGTCTCCAAACAAAAGACACAGTAGATGGCTGGGTCAAGTCTATCCAAGGACAACTTTCTCGTTTTCTTGATTTTGAAAATGGCGAAAACAAGGCTGTCATGGTCAACAACTACGACTGGTTTGGCAGTATCAGCTTCATTGACTTCCTCCGCGATATCGGAAAATACTTCACTGTCAACTACATGATGAGCAAGGAGTCTGTTAAAAAACGGATTGAAACAGGGATTTCTTACACTGAGTTTGCCTACCAAATCATGCAAGGTTACGACTTCTTCGTCTTGAACCAAGACCACAACGTAACGCTTCAAATCGGTGGTTCTGACCAGTGGGGAAATATGACTGCTGGTACCGAATTGCTTCGTCGTAAAGCCGACAAGACCGGTCACGTTATCACTGTTCCACTGATTACAGACGCAACCGGTAAGAAATTTGGTAAATCTGAAGGGAATGCTGTTTGGCTCAACCCTGAAAAGACTTCTCCATACGAAATGTACCAATTCTGGATGAACGTCATGGATGCTGACGCTGTTCGCTTCTTGAAGATTTTTACCTTCTTGTCACTGGATGAGATTGAAGACATCCGCAAACAATTTGAAGTAGCTCCACACGAACGCTTGGCTCAAAAAGTCCTTGCTCGTGAAGTTGTAACACTTGTACATGGAGAAGAAGCCTACAAAGAAGCTCTTAACATCACCGAGCAACTCTTTGCTGGAAACATCAAAAACCTTTCTGTCAAAGAACTCAAACAAGGACTTCGTGGCGTACCAAACTACCAAGTACAAGCAGATGAAAATCACAATATCGTAGAACTTCTCGTATCTTCTGGTGTGGTTAACTCAAAACGCCAAGCTCGTGAAGATGTTCAAAACGGAGCCATCTACGTCAACGGCGACCGCATCCAAGACCTTGACTATGTCTTGAGTGACGCAGATAAGTTAGAGAACGAACTCACTGTTATCCGTCGCGGTAAGAAAAAATACTTTGTATTGACTTACTAAATTGTTAAACATTTACCTATAAACAAAGGAGTTACCCTCGAGAAAGGTAACTCCTTTTTGTTGTTGATAACCACATCTATCTAGCCTTAATAGACAGGCTACGCAAGACTATGCGTAAGGTTGTTAGATTATGTAAGATAGAAAGATTTGAAGGGCTGAGCCAGTTAAACAAGCCAAAGCCAATCAAACTACTATTTACGACAACGGTATCTTGAATATTCTTCTTGATGAGTGTTTGCAAAGATGATGATAGCGAATCCAACTCTTGGAAGAAATCCAAGCGATTATCTAACAATAAGATATCACTCATCTGCTTAGAAATATCTGCACTCTCATTCATCACCACACCGATATCTGATAGGGTTAGAGCCGCTGAGTCATTCAATCCATCTCCAACCATCAAAATAGTGTGACCTGCTTTCTGCAGTTCCTCTACTAACTCAAATTTCCCATCAGGTTTTAAGTCTGTATAGACCTGATCAAAGGGCAAATCTTTGACTAATTCCTCTGTTCTAACCAAGGTGTCCCCTGTTGCCAGAATCAATTTTTTCCTTTGTGCCTTAAGTTTCTCCAAGGCTGCTTTTGCTTCTTTTCTCAAAGGAGTATGAATACAGAACATTCCAATCAATTCATTCTGGTAGGCTAAGAATAAGAGATTGTAGTGACTCTTGTACTCTTCAATTAAAGCATTTTGTTCTGAACTGATATGAATCTGTTCATCCTGCATCAAGACATAATTCCCAATAAGAACTGGTTGGCCATCTATATGAGATTTGATCCCCTTACTTGCGATATATTGGAGTTTCCCATGCATTTCCTCATGTTCAATTCCCTCTATCTCGGCTTGCTTGACGATGGCATTAGCAATAGGATGATAAATGTGTTCCTCAAGACAGGCACTGATTCTGAGAATATCTTCCTCACTATTGTCTCCAAAAGGTAACACCTTTTCAACTATCGGATAGCTAGTTGTGATCGTTCCCGTCTTATCAAACAAGAAAGTATCAACTTCCAGGTATTTCTCCAGAACATCTCCATCCTTAATCACCATTTCACGGTTCAACCCCTCCTTGATAGCTGTCAAATAAGCTACAGGAGTAGAGATTTTCAAAGCGCAGGAGAAATCGACCAATAGGAAAGAAATAGCCTTAGAAAAAGAACCTGTCAATAGGTAAGTCAGCCCAGCCCCCAAGAAATTATATTTGACGACCTTGTCCGCCATCTTGATGAAATAGCGTTGTTTCGTTTTCTTGTTTTCTTCAGATTTTTTCATCAACTCAATCAGTTGTAAAATCCGGCTGTTCATCTGATTATCGGTTACACGAATGCGTAACTCTCCAGTTTCTAATACTGTATTTGCACAAACCAAATCAGACTCTCTTTTTTCAACTGGAAAACTCTCTCCCGTCAAGGAACTTTCGTTGACCATACCTAAACCTGAAACTACTTGTCCATCAAATAGAATTTCATTTCCTTGAGATAAGACCAAGACATCTCCTATTTGAACATCGGAACTCTTGATACTAACAACCGTATCGCCCTGTACTAAGAATACATCGCTCTCTTTTGCAAGAAGACTCTGTTCTAAATCTGTTGCAGTTTTTTTCAAGGACCACTGATCTAAATGATTCCCCAAATCAAGCATAAACATGATGTTGCTGGCTGTCTTGGATTGGTTCATAAACAAGGACAATAAAATAGCCGAACAGTCCAAGACCTCCATCGTTAGTTCCTTACGCGCTAGTGTTTGATAGGCTTCTCTGATATAACCCAAAGCCTGATAACAAGTCCATATATAGCGAATAGGATACGGCACAAAACTACGAAAAAGTACACGCTTAATCGCTGCACCTGAAACAATAGAATAAGCACTCTCTTCTCTACGAATGGGAAGAGTCATCAACTCAGAAACTTTCCCTTTATCAATTCTTTTTAAAAAGGCTTCTGCATTATCTAATACAGAAAAGCCTTCTTTTATACGTAGAGTAAAGTGCTGTTGATCCATGTAAAACTGGATAGACTCAATCCCCTTTTCATCTCTCGCCAAGGAACGAAGATAGTCTTGAATATCCAAGGTGAGTGAAAAAGAAGATGATAGTCGGATATGTTGGTATCCTTTATGTAGCACTTTAAAAGACATATTATTCACCTATAAGGCTATCTAATTGCTCTTCTTTTTTCTCTTGCTCGTACAAATATTTGGCATCTTGCAAGACATCATCTCCATGTTGCTTCACAACAGAAACAGATGCATCTAGCCCGTCTTTCAACTTGTAAGCCTTAGCCAAAGCTTTAGAATAACCTTTTTTAGCTTCCTTACTTGCCAAGATTTTCAAACCAAGGGTACCAAATGCGACACCACCCAAAAAGAGTGATGATTTTTTCGCAACTTTTGCGACGCTTAATACTTCTTTTAACATACTTATTTCCTCCTCATCATTATTATATAGCAATTTAGATATAAAAGCAATTTCATTCTATAAATTGGAGAATTAGTTTTATTTCTACTGAATCTCCCATCTACTTATTCCTAAAGTTGCTTTCATTTGCCTCTTTTGATACACTTAAACTATGAATACAAACCTCAAACCCAAACTCCAGCGCTTTGCTTCTGCGACTGCCTTTGCCTGCCCTATCTGCCAAGAAAATCTGACCTTGGTAGAGTCTAGTCTTAAATGTGATAATCGCCATTCTTTTGACCTAGCAAAATTCGGCTATGTCAATCTAGCCCCTCAAATCAAGCAATCCGCCAACTACGACAAGGAAAACTTTCAAAACCGCCAGCAAATCCTAGAAGCTGGATTTTATCAGGCTATTTTAGAAGGTATCTCCGACTTACTAGCCACTAAACCATCCGCAAAAACAGTCTTGGATATCGGCTGTGGCGAAGGTTTCTACTCTCGCAAACTCCAAGAAAGTCACTCTGATAAAACCTTTTATGCCTTTGATATTTCAAAAGATTCGGTCCAAATCGCTGCTAAAAGTGAAACCAACTGGGCAGTCAACTGGTTCGTTGGCGACCTGGCTCGTCTTCCTATAAAAGACGCTAGCATGGATATCCTGCTTGATATCTTTTCGCCTGCCAACTATGGTGAATTTCGCCGCGTTTTATCTCAAAACGGTATCTTAATTAAGGTCGTTCCTACCGAAAATCACCTTAAAGAAATCCGCCAAATGGTACAGGAGCAGCTAACAAAGAAGGACTATTCCAACCAAGATATCAAGGAACATTTCCGGGAACATTTCCGCATCCAATCTAGTCAGATAGCTTCCCTGACCAAGACCATCACCGCAGAGCAACGCCAAGCCCTGCTTAGCATGACCCCCCTACTCTTTCACGTCGATCAAAGCAAGATTGACTGGAGCCAGTTAACTGAGATTACCATCGAAGCAGAGATTCTGGTTGGGAAAGCACTGTAAATTAGTTTAAATATCAAAAAACGCATCTATTAAAGATGCGTTTTTGTTTAATCTTAGTTCAAGTGCCAGATATCTTCGTTATACTGAGCGATTGTACGGTCAGATGAGAAGAATCCTGCTTTAGCAATGTTAACGATAACTTTATCCAACCATGCGTCACGGTCTTCGTAGTCAGCAAGCATTTGCTCTTTCACTTTGATGTAGTCTTCCAAGTCAAGGAGAGTCATGAACCAGTCTTTGTTGATCAATTCATTGTAAAGACGTTCCAAGCGTTCTTTCTTACCTACTGCAAGAACAGCGTCGCTCACGATGAAGTCAACCAATGGTTTGATAGCTTCACGAGCGTAAAATTCGCTTGATTTGTATGCTGATTTAGCGTAAAGGTCGATAACAGTTTCTGAATCTTCACCGAAGATGTAGATGTTTTCGTCTCCAACCAACTCAGCGATTTCCACGTTAGCACCGTCCATAGTACCAAGAGTCAAAGCTCCGTTCAACATGAATTTCATGTTACCAGTACCTGAAGCTTCTTTAGAAGCAAGTGAGATTTGTTCTGAGATATCACATGCTGGGATGAGGAAGCTTGCTGCAGTAACGTTGTAGTTTTCAACCATTACAACTTGCAAGTGTGGTGCTACTGCTGGGTCGTTAGCAATCACTTCTGACAAGCAAAGAATCAAGTGGATGATGTCTTGGGCGATTGTGTAGGCAGGAGCTGCTTTACCACCAAAGAATACTGTGATTGGACGAGCAGGGATATTACCAGCCTTGATGTCCAAGTATTTGTGGATCACATACAATGCATTCATTTGTTGGCGTTTGTACTCGTGAAGACGTTTGATTTGGATGTCAAAGATAGAGTTAGTATTGATTTCCACACCTTGGTGTTCTTTCAAGTGGCGAGCCAATTTACGTTTGTTGTGAGCTTTGATGCTTTCCAATTTTTCTTTGACAGCAGCCTTGTCTTCGTAAGAAAGAAGGTCTTCCAATTTAGAAGCTTCATGGTGCCATTCGCGGCCAAGGATCTCATCCAAGTAGTGAGACAAGCTTGGGTTAGCATGCATGAGCCAACGACGGAAAGTGATACCGTTTGTTTTGTTGTTGAATTTTTCTGGGTAAAGATCGTAGAAAGCTTTCAACTCAGAGTTCTTCAAAATTTCTGTGTGAAGAGCTGCAACCCCGTTTACGCTGTATCCATAGTGGATATCCATGTGGGCCATATGTACACGATCGTTTTCATCAATGATTTGAACAGCTGGATCTTTGTATTCAGCACGAACACGACGATCCAATTCTTTGATGATTGGTACCAAGTGAGGAACCACTTCTTCTAAGAATTCAAGAGGCCATTTTTCAAGGGCTTCAGCAAGAATTGTGTGGTTTGTGTAGGCAGTCATGCTACGAACGATAGAGATTGCTTCATCAAGTTCGATACCACGTTCAGTCAACAGACGGATCAATTCAGGGATCACCATTGATGGGTGAGTATCGTTGATTTGTACAACTGCGTAGTCAGCAAGGTCATGCAAGTTGCTTCCTTTTTCGATTGCTTCATCGATGATCAATTGCGCACCGTTTGAAACCATGAAGTATTGTTGGAAGATACGGAGCAATTCACCTTGTTTGTCGCTATCGTCTGGGTAAAGGAAAAGAGTCAAGTTGCGAGCGATGTCTGTCTTGTCAAAGTTAATGCCATCTTCAATGATAGATGAATCAACTGAATCCAAGTCAAACAAACGCAAACGGTTTTTCGTAGCTGTTTTGTAACCAGGTACATCGATATCGTAAAGAGTAGATGTCAATGTAAAGTGTGCAAATGGCACTTGGTAGCTACGGCTTGAGCGAACCAACCAGTTTTGGTCAGTCAACCAAGCGTTAGGAATTGTTTCTTGTTGGTTGTTTTTAAGCACTTGTTGGAAAAGACCGTAGTGGTAGTTCAAACCAACACCGTCACCGTTCAAACCAAGTGTAGCAATTGAGTCGATAAAGCAGGCTGCCAAACGTCCCAAACCACCATTACCAAGTGATGGTTCCAATTCTACTTCTTCGATTTCGATCAACTCTTTACCTGCGTCAGCAAGTTCTTTTTTAACTTCGTCATAAAGACCAAGGTTAATCAAGTTGTTAGACAAGAGTTTACCAATCAAGAACTCAGCTGAGATATAGTAAACTTTTTTCTTCCCAGTGTTGACTGGTTTTTGGCTGCTTGCAAGTTTGCTGTAGTTAAGAAGAGCAAGGTAAAGCTCTTCGTTGCTACATTCTGCGATAGATTTATTGTAACGCTTTTGTACAAATTCTTTTAATGGTAACATTTTTTGTATCTCCTGATAATGTCTTATTTCTTTAATTCTACCAAATTTTCATTGATTCGGCGATAAATTGTAGTCAAGTCAAGCAAAGTTTCTTCGACAGCAGGAGTCAATTGATCCTCTGTCATACGCCATGACCAGTTTCCACCAAGAGTAGATGGGAAGTTCATACGAGCTGAACCATCCAACTCTAGCAAATCTTGCATAGTAGCGATAGTCATAAAGCTTACTGATGAGAAGGCTGTACGAAGCATAGCATGTACTACTGTTTCATATTCCTTGCGGTTTGTATAACGTGCCATGTACTCACGAGTTGGATCGTCGATTTCATTGCGATACCAACCAAGAACAGTGTTGTTATCGTGTGTTCCTGTGTACATAACTGAGTTGGCTGGTGCCAAGTGTGGGCTGTCGATACTTTCGTGTTCTGGGTTGAAGGCAAATTGAAGGACTTTCATTCCTGGGAATCCAGTGCGTTCACGTAGTTCAATAACTTCGTCAGTCATGAATCCAAGGTCTTCTGCGATGATGTTCAAGTCACCAAGTTCCTCTTTAACCGCTGCAAAGAGTTTGTAGTCAGGTCCTTTCACCCATTTACCAGGTGCTGCTGTTTCAGAACCAGCAGGAATTTCCCAGTAAGACTCAAATCCACGGAAGTGGTCGATACGAACGATGTCGTAAATTTTGAAGCTTTCACGCAAGCGTTCAATCCACCATTTGTAGCCGTCTTTGTCCATTGCTTCCCAGTCATAGATTGGGTTACCCCAAAGCTGACCAGTAGCAGAAAATTCATCTGGTGGGCATCCTGCGATGCAAGTCGCCTTACCGTTGACATCTGTCTTGAAGAGATGTGGATTTGCCCACATATCGCTTGAATCTTCCGCTACATAGATAGGCATATCTCCGACAATTTCGATGTGGTTGTCATTAGCATATGCTTTCAATTTCAACCATTGTTGGAAGAAAAGGTATTGGGTTACGCGGTGGTAAACAAGCTTGTCAGCTAATTTCTCACGGTAGCTTTCAAGAGTTGAAGCTTTACGAGCACGAGCATCTGCATCTGGCCATTCTGTCCAAGCAAGATTATCAAAATGCTCCTTGATTGCCATATACTCTGCAAATAGTTCAAGCCATGATTGATTTTCTTGAGCAAATTTTTCGAAGTCTTTGACATCTCCGACTTCAAGGAAACGTTTGACAGCTTTCTCTAGAAGTGGACGACGTGCATAGTAGATTTTAGCGTAGTCAACTTCAGTTGGGTTGCTACCAAAGTCCACACCTTCAAGATCACTTGCTTCCAACAAACCTTGCTCCACCAAAATATCAAGGTCGATAAAATGAGTGTTTCCAGCAAAGGCTGAGAATGATTGGTATGGAGAATCACCGTAACTAGTTGTTCCTAAAGGGAGGATTTGCCAGTAACGTTGCTTCGTGCGAACCAAGAAGTCAACGAAATCATAGGCGCTTTGACCAAATGATCCGATTCCGTATGCTCCTGGAAGTGATGAGATGTGCATCAACACACCGCTTTGACGTTTTTTCATATTAGCACCTCAAGTGTTTATATTGTTAATTATTTCAATTTTTGCGCAAACGTTTGCGCTAACTAAAGTATAACCCATTTTAAAAAGAAATGCAAGCGTTTGTAAAAAACTTTTTATTGTTTAATCTTTTTTGACAAACTTTCAAGTTACTATATTCTTATTTTTAACACCCTTTTAATCATCATCCTAATCATGCAAGCGTTTTCCTTCAATTGTTTTTGAATCAAAATTTACATGATTACATATTTTTCTTCTATTATATAAACAATTTTAGGAATTAGCCAGTCACAAGCTTTTTAAATTTTTTTCAAAAAAATACTTGCAACCGTTTTCTGTTTGTGCTATACTAAGGTCATAAGGGAAAACGTTTGCGTTCCCTAGACTATAAAATTTGTTATTCTTTAGGAGGAATACACTATGTCATCTAAATTCATGAAGAGCGTTGCTGTGCTTGGAACTGCTACACTTGCTAGCTTGCTTTTGGTAGCTTGCGGAAGCAAAACTGCTGATAAGCCTGCTGATTCTGGTTCATCAGAAGCGAAAGAAATCACTTTCTACGTTGAAGATCAATACAAAGCCTTTGCTGAATCAGCTGCAAAAGCTTACGAAAAAGAAGCTGGTGTAAAAGTTAACATCAAAACAGGAGACCAAATGGGTGGGCTTGACAACCTTTCACTTGATAACCAATCTGGTAAAGCCCCTGATGTTATGATGGCACCATACGACCGTGTAGGTAGCCTTGGTACTGACGGACAACTTTCAGAAGTAACTTTGAGCGACGGTGCTAAAACAGACGATACTACTAAATCTCTTGTAACTGTTGGTGGAAAAGTTTACGGTGCTCCAGCCGTTATCGAATCACTTGTTATGTACTATAACAAAGATTTGATTAAAGAAGCTCCAAAAACATTTGCTGACTTAGAAAATCTTGCTAAAGATAGCAAATACGCTTTCGCTGGTGAAGAAGGTAAAACAACTGCTTTCCTAGCTGACTGGACTAACTTCTACTACGCATACGGACTTCTTGCTGGTAACGGTGCTTACGTATTCGGTGACAACGGTAAAAATCCTAAAGATATCGGTCTTGCTAACGATGGTGCTATCGCAGGTATTGAATACGCTAAAACTTGGTACGATAAATGGCCTAAAGGTATGCAAGACACTGAAGGTGCTGGAAACTTGATCCAAACTCAATTCCAAGAAGGTAAAACAGCTGCGATCATCGACGGTCCTTGGAAAGCTCAAGCATTCAAAGATGCTAAAGTAAACTACGGTGTTGCAACTATCCCAACTCTTCCAAACGGTAAAAACTACGCAGCCTTTGGTGGTGGTAAAGCTTGGATCATCCCATCAAGCACTAAGAACCTTGAAGGCGCTCAAAAATTCGTAGACTTCCTTGTTTCAACTGACCAACAAAAAGCATTCTACGATGCAACTAACGAAATCCCAGCTAACACTGAAGCTCGTACTTACGCTGTAGGTAAAAAAGATGAGTTGACTACAGCTGTTATCGAGCAGTTCAAGAACGCACAACCAATGCCAAACATCTCTCAAATGTCAACAGTTTGGGACCCAGCTAAAACAATGCTCTTTGATGCTGTAAGCGGTAAGAAAGATGCTAAAACAGCTGCTAATGATGCTGTAACATTGATCAAAGAAACAATCCAACAAAAATTTGGTAACTAAAAATTTGGTAACTAATTGATTGATTCAAGGGAGATAATTTAAACATCTCCCTTGATTTTTAGATATATTGACAATGTTTTCAGCAATTTTGCTGATTAGCATCGAGCTCAATGCTCGTATCTTATGAAAGGAGCGCTCATGGAACAACAACCAAAAAAAGCAGCCTTGCTTTCATTGATTCCTGGGTTGGGACAAATCTACAACAAACAAAAAGCTAAAGGTTTTATCTTCCTTGCTGTAACAGTGGCTTTTGTCCTCTATTTTATAGTACTTGCAGCACCTGAATTGAGCAATTTGATCACACTCGGTGAAAAACCTGGCCGTGACAACTCTCTCTTCATGTTGATTCGTGGTGCATTTCACTCTATCTTTGTAATTGTTTATCTAGCCTTTTATATTCTCAATATTAAAGACGCTCACACGATTGCAAAACGTATCAATAATGGCATCCCTGTCCCATTGACACTTAAGGATATGATTAAAGGTATCTATGAAAATGGATTCCCTTACTTGCTTATCATTCCATCTTACGTTGCCATGACATTTGCCATCATCTTCCCGGTTATTGTAACCTTGATGATTGCCTTTACTAACTACGATTTCCAACATTTACCACCAAACAAACTCTTGGATTGGGTTGGATTGACTAACTTTACAAATATCTGGAGCTTGAGTACCTTCCGTTCAGCCTTCGGTTCTGTTCTTTCTTGGACTATTATCTGGGCTTTATCTGCATCTACTTTGCAAATCGTACTCGGTATCTTTACAGCTATTATTGCTAACCAACCATTCATCAAGGGTAAACGTATCTTTGGTGTTATCTTCCTTCTACCTTGGGCGGTTCCAGCCTTCATCACTATCTTGACATTCTCAAACATGTTCAACGATAGTGTTGGTGCTATCAATACTCAAGTTATCCCTCTCTTTGCTAAGGTTCTTCCTTTCTTAGATGGCGCTCTTATCCCTTGGAAGACAAACCCAACTTGGACTAAAATTGCCTTGATTATGATGCAAGGATGGCTTGGTTTCCCTTATATCTACGTCTTGACTCTCGGTATCCTACAGTCTATTCCAAATGACTTGTATGAAGCAGCTTATATCGACGGTGCAAACGCTTGGCAAAAATTCCGTAACATCACTTTCCCAATGATTTTGGCTGTTGCGGCGCCTACTTTGATTAGCCAATACACCTTCAACTTCAACAACTTCTCTATCATGTACCTCTTCAATGGTGGTGGTCCTGGTAGTGTCGGTGGTGGAGCTGGTTCAACCGATATCTTGATCTCATGGATCTACCGTTTGACAACTGGTACAGCTCCTCAATACTCTATGGCAGCTGCCGTTACCTTGATTATTTCAATCATTGTCATCTCTATTTCTATGATTGCATTCAAGAAACTACACGCATTTGATATGGAGGACGTCTAAGATGAATAACTCAATCAAACTAAAACGTAGACTGACTCAAACCCTCACTTACCTCTACTTGATCGGACTTTCAATCGTCATTATCTATCCTCTTTTAATCACGATTATGTCTGCCTTCAAGGCTGGTAACGTTGTAGCCTTTAAACTCGACAGCAATGTCAACTTTAGTCTTGATAACTTCAAAGGGCTCTTTACAGAAACCTTGTACGGTACATGGTACCTTAATACTTTGATCATCGCTTTGATCACCATGGTTGTTCAGACAAGTATCATTGTACTTGCTGGTTACGCCTACAGCCGTTACAACTTCTTGGCTCGTAAACAAAGTTTGGTCTTCTTCTTGATTATCCAAATGGTTCCAACAATGGCTGCTTTGACTGCCTTCTTCGTTATGGCACTTATGTTGAACGCCCTTAACCACAGCTGGTTCCTCATCTTCCTCTACGTTGGTGGAGGTATCCCAATGAATGCTTGGCTCATGAAAGGCTACTTCGATACAGTGCCAATGTCTCTAGACGAATCTGCAAAACTAGACGGTGCAGGACACTTCCGCCGCTTCTGGCAAATTGTTCTTCCACTGGTTCGCCCAATGGTTGCCGTACAAGCTCTCTGGGCCTTCATGGGACCTTTCGGGGACTACATCCTCTCTAGTTTCTTGCTTCGTGAGAAAGAATACTTTACCGTTGCCGTAGGTCTCCAAACCTTCGTTAGCAATGTGAAAAACATGAAGATCGCCTACTTCTCAGCAGGTGCTATCCTCATCGCCCTTCCAATCTGTATTCTCTTCTTCTTCCTACAAAAGAACTTTGTTTCAGGACTTACAAGTGGTGGCGACAAGGGATAATATATCCCCGCCACCCTTTTTTCATTTTGGAACTTGTCCTTACTTAGATAATCTGGTGAGAAATATAATCTTACTGAGGTAATGCTCCTTGTTTGTGGACAATTTATACTCTTCGAAAATCTCTTCAAACCACGTCAGCTTTATCTGCAATCTCAAAGCTGTGCTTTAAGCAACCTGCGGGCTTCCTAGTTTGCTCTTTAATTTTCATTGAGTATTAAATCAAAAGCCTACTTTCAACCAGCATTGTACCTGCCCCACTTGAAATTAAACACATTTCTCTATATAATACTCGTATAGAAAAATGCCTATAGAAAGAGATTTATGTTACCATATCCATTTTCTTATTTTAATAGTATCTGGGGATTTCGTAAGCCCCTATCTCAACGTTTTGGTCTTAACTGGTTCCAACTGATTTTTACCAGTATTTTCTTGATTAGCTTGTCTATGGTGCCTATTGCCATTCAAAATAGTTCTCAGGAAACCTATCCTTTGGAGACCTTTATCGAGGACGTTTACTCACCTTTAACGGATAGTGTGATTCAGGATTTAGCTAGCAATGCTCAGATTATAGATGGAAAGTTACATTACTCTGGTACTAGTCCTAGCCAAGCTTCTGTGCAGATTGGTGGTCCTGCTAACTCAACCTTCCCTGAAGAATTGCTTCTTCACTTTGGGGATGAGCAACTCCTTATCAGTAAGCAGGGAAAAGAATTAACCAGCATCCGCTACCATGCTATCACTACAGATAGTTTCCAAAGCAAGGAAAGTTTGACTCAAGCCATTTCCAAAGACTGGTATCAACAGAATCGTGTTTATATTAGCCTCTTTCTCGTAATAGGTTCTGGTTTCCTATTTGGACTCAATTTTTTCATTGTCGCTTTAGGTGCCAGCCTCCTGCTCTACTTTACGAAAAAATCACGTCTCTTTTCATTTGAGACCTATAAAGAGTGCTATCATTTCATCTTGAACTGTTTAGGATTACCAACCTTGATTGCCATGATTTTAGGTCTCTTCGGCCAAAATATGGCGACTTTGATTACTGTTCAAAACATTTTCTTTGTTCTGTATCTGGTCACTATCTTTTACAAAACACATTTCCGTGATCCAGACTACCATAAGTAGGAGATTATTATGCCCGTGACAATTAAAGACGTGGCCAAGGCTGCAGGTGTCTCACCTTCAACCGTAACACGTGTGATTCAAAACAAATCAACCATTAGTGATGAAACTAAAAAACGAGTTCGAAAGGCTATGAAGGAACTCAACTACCATCCTAACCTCAATGCTCGAAGCCTAGTAAGTAGCTATACACAGGTTATCGGATTGGTTCTTCCTGATGACTCAGACGTTTTCTACCAAAACCCCTTCTTTCCTTCTGTCCTTAGAGGTATTGCACAAGTTGCTTCAGAAAATCATTATGCCATTCAGATTGCGACCGGTAAGGATGAAAAAGAGCGTTTAAAGGCCATTTCACAAATGGTCTACGGAAAACGTGTGGATGGTCTTATTTTCTTGTATGCCCAAGAAAACGACCCCTTGGTTAAACTAGTTTCAGAAGAACAATTCCCCTTCCTCATCCTTGGGAAATCACTGTCACCTTTTATTCCACTTGTTGATAATGATAATATTCAAGCTGGATTTGATGCGACAGAATACTTTATTAAAAAAGGATGTAGCCGAATTGCCTTCATCGGTGGAGCCAAGAAACTTTTCGTAACTCAGGACCGTTTAAGAGGCTACGAACAAGCCCTTCAAGAAAATCAGTTGCCTCTCGATACTCATCGTACCTTCTTTGCAGATGAGTTTCTAGAAGAAAAGGGCTATAACTTTAGTAAACAACTCTTTAAATATGACCCTCAGACCGATGCTATTATCACAACGGATAGTCTCTTAGCTGAAGGTGTATGTAACTACCTCAACGAACACCAACTTGATGTTCCAGTCCTTAGCTTTGATTCAGTAAATCCAAGGTTGAATCTAGCAGCCTATGTCAATATTAATAGTCTTGCTCTTGGCAGAACTTCATTTGAAACCATCCTGCAAATCATCAACGATACCAAAGAAAATCGACAAATTTGCTATCGTCAATTGATCGCACACGAAATCGTTGAAAAATAAAAAACCAACTCTCTTTTTCGAGTTGGTTTTTTTGTATTCTATTTTTATAAATGATTATACTCAATGAAAATCAAAGAGCAAACTAGGAAGCTAGCTGCAGGCTGTACTTAAGTACGTCAAGGTGAAGCTGACGTGGTTTGAATTTGATTTTCGAAGAGTATTAGTTTTCAACCTCGACAAATCGTCCTAGAATATGGACATTCTCCGAGACAGATACAAAGGCTGTTGGATCAACTTGCTTCATAATCTGTTTAAAATCATTGAACTCTGCACGAGTGATAACCGTAATCAAAATCGCCTTACGCTCATGGTTATAGGTCCCTTCAGCATCGTGAATCATGGTCGCACCACGGTGCAATTTATGATGGATTTTCTCAATGACTGCATCGGGATTACTCGTGACTATCATGGCCTGCATGCGTTTCTGTTTGGTGAAAACTGCATCTGTCACACGACTGGAGACAAAGATGGTAATCATGGAATAAAGGGCGTATTTCCAGCCAAAGGTCAATCCTGCAATCAGCATGATTGTACCGTTCACCAAAAAGGAAATACTCCCAACGTTCCGTCCTGTTTTCTTCCGAATAGTTAGACTGACAATATCTGTTCCACCGCTGGAAATATTATTGCGAAGAGCAAATCCGATTCCCAGTCCCATGACAACACCCCCAAAAAGGGCATTGATGATTGGATCCTCTGTTAAGACCACCACTGGTACAAACTGGATAAAAAGTGAACTCATAGATACCGTAATAAAGGTAAATATTGTAAACTTATGACCAATTTGATACCAAGCCAAAATCATGAGAGGGATATTGATGGCATAAAAGGCTACTGAAATCGGGAAATGAAAACCAAACCAGTGGTTACTAAGGGCAGATATAATCTGAGCCAAACCTGTCGCACCACTAGAGTAAACGTGTCCTGGTTGGAAAAAGAAATTGACGGCTACTGCTGATAGAAAACCATATACTAGAGAAGCTGAAATCTTCTCATCATATTTTTCCTTTGAAATGCTTTGTAACACACGCAGCATCTTTATCTGATAAGCAAAGCGGCGCAGATAGTAGCGCCACCGCTTAGTTCGCTTCGTTTGTTTCATCTTGTTCTACTTGTAGATTGAGTTCTTCTAGTTGTTTAAGGGCTACTGTTGATGGGGCTTGCGTCATTGGGTCGCTAGCCTTGTTGTTCTTAGGAAAGGCGATAACTTCACGGATATTTTCTTCTCCTGCTAAGAGCATTACAAAGCGGTCAAGTCCAATAGCCAAGCCACCATGTGGAGGGAAACCATAGTCCATAGCTTCCAAAAGGAAACCAAACTGGTCATTAGCTTCTTCAGCTGAGAATCCAAGAGCCTTGAACATACGTTCTTGAAGTTCTTTTTGGTTGATACGAAGGCTACCACCACCAAGTTCATAACCATTCAAGACGATATCATAAGCAATGGCACGAACTTTAGCCAAATCACCTTCAAGCTCATGAGCAGTATCTGCCTGAGGAAGGGTAAATGGATGGTGGGCGCTCATATAACGGCCTTCTTCTTCAGACCATTCAAACATTGGCCAGTCAACAACCCATAGGAAGTTGAATTTATCCTTATCAATCAAGTCAAGTTCTTTAGCAATACGTCCACGAAGGGCACCCAGTGTTGCATTTGCCACTTCAAGTATATCGGCCACAAAGAGAACCAAGTCTTTGTCTTCAAGACCAAGCGCTGCTGTCAAATCTGCATGAATGCTAGTCAAGAATTTGGCAACTGGACCGTTTAATTCTCCATCAACAACCTTGACCCAAGCAAGACCCTTGGCTCCGTACTGTTTTGCTACTTCGGTCATCTTGTCAATGTCTTTACGTGAGTAGTTATCTGCAGCGCCTTTGACGACGATAGCTTTAACGGCGGGTGCTTCTGAGAATACTTTGAAATCAACACCTTTGACAACTTCTGTCAAGTCCTGAAGCAACATCTCAAAACGAGTATCAGGCTTGTCAGAACCATAAAGAGCCATGGCATCATCATACTTCATACGAGGGAAGGGCAGTGTAACTTCGATTCCTTTTGTTTCCTTCATCACGCGCGTAATCAAGCCTTCTGTGATATCTTGGATTTCTTGCTCAGTAAGGAATGAAGTTTCCAAGTCGACCTGAGTAAACTCAGGCTGACGGTCACCACGCAAGTCTTCGTCACGGAAACATTTGACGATTTGATAGTAACGGTCAAATCCCGCATTCATCAACAACTGTTTGGTAATCTGTGGACTTTGAGGAAGGGCGTAAAAATGCCCTTTATTGACACGAGATGGCACCAAATAGTCACGCGCCCCTTCTGGTGTTGACTTAGAAAGGAATGGCGTTTCCACATCGATAAATTCCAACTCATCCAAGTAGTTGCGGATCGAATGTGTCACCTTAGCACGAAGTTTAAGATTTTCCAACATTTCTGGACGACGAAGGTCAAGGTAGCGGTAACGTAGACGTGTATCATCGTTGGCCTCAATGCCATCCTTGATTTCAAATGGTGTTGTTTTAGCTGTGTTAAGCACAGTAAGAGCTGTAACATTCAGTTCAACCGCTCCAGTCGCCAACTTATCATTTGCTTGCTCACGTGCTACAACATGCCCAGTAACCTCAATGACAAACTCACTACGAAGGCTTTCAGCCGTTGCCATAACTTCTGCAGAAACTTTCTCAGGATTAATGACCAACTGCATGATTCCTTCACGGTCACGAAGGTCGATAAAGATCAGACCTCCAAGGTCACGACGGCGAGCAACCCATCCTTTCAAGGTAATTTCTTGTCCAATGTGCTCTGCACGAACACGGCCAGCATACATACTACGTTTCATGATTTCTCTCCTCTATTATTCTTTTACTATTTTACCATAAAAGCGCAGGCTCTTCATGAAAATCAGCAGAAAAGTTTGAGAGAATCCATTTTAAAAATAAAAAATCCAGCGAAGTCTTCACTGGATCCAATTTTATTTGCTATTTCCTTCTTTTTTACCTTTTTCAGCGATCTCTGCTGCCTTTTTGGGCAAAACAATCTCTGTCACATAAGCCGTCGCAAATCGTATAACTCCTGCAAGTGGAGCAAAAAATACTGCTAGATTGTTATAAAAGAAATCCCCTTTAAAGACGTAGCCGAGTGCCCCCACGATAAAGAAGAGAACTATGGTCTGAACCACTGCTAATAATATTACTCGTTTCATGACTTCCTCCTGAGTCTATTATAGCATGAGAATCATTAAAAATCCGATTAAATTATTTAAAGCATGTAAAGCAATGCTGTATGCCAAACCACCTTTGCTGACATAAGCTAAGCCCAAGCTCAAACCTAGGGAACCATACACTAGGAATTGTTGAGGAGTGCCAGGGAAATGAACAAGTGCAAAAATGATAGTACTTACAAGAAGAAAGAGTACTGTCTGCTTGACGTTATCCTGCTGAGGGAAGACATAACGAGCTAACAGACCTCTAAAGGTCAACTCTTCTGTCAGGGGTGCAAAGACAACAATCATGAAGAAAGAGAAGAGAGGTTGATTATGAGTCAATTGTTCTGCCGTCTGTTGACTGACAGATGGATCATTTGGTAAGAAATTTTGTACAACAATGATAAGGACCCATACCAAGGCAGGCAACCAGATGTATTTGTTAAGGCCCGTTTTTTCTATCGTAACAGTTCCTGTCTTATACCACTTGTATGTTAAGAAGGTAAAAGCTCCTGCTAATAGAATATAAAGCGGAAGAACACCGACTATAGGTGCACCTGAACCAAGAGCAATCAGAGGTAAAGTCTGAATAAAACCGTAGATAAACAAAAATGATAAGAAAGCTAGAACAAACCAGCCAATGTTTTTAAGTGTTTTCATAATATTCTCCTATTTTCCTTTATAACTATTTTTCAATACAAAGAGACTTGCTAGGCCTAGAACAAGGACCCATGCCAATAAAAGGCAAAGATTTCCCAGAGACAACTCTCCTCCACCTTCTTTTAATAGACCTACCAAAGGACCGATAAAAGAATAGTCCAATAGTTTTTGAACCGTATCATTTTGAAGAGCAATCGTAGGTAAAAAAGAGACGATTAACATAGGGAAGATACTATAAACTTGCGCTTTAGATTGAGTATCTGACACCGCACCGATTAGAAGGTTGAGAAAAATAATACTAATAGTTGCTAGGAGCAAATAGATAACGTAGGCAAATAAATAACCAGATACATCTACTTTAAGATAGATGGGAAGTACAATCATAGCAAGCAACATTATCAAAATAGGGAGAACGAGCATACTGAAAGTATATTCTGTTGCTGTCACACCACTTAGAATGAGTGATTTGAGATTTCGTTTTTCCTTATCTTCTGCCATCATAATCGATACCATGTAACCACTTCCCATGCTCAAGACCATCGTCAAGCTAGCAGATAGTAAAAATAGGCTCAATTGTCCATTCTTATTTAAAAACTCATTTAATAAAACAGCAATACCAAAAGGCATCAATAGAGTCGCTAACAAAGTTGAATTGCTAATAAGAACTTGCAGTCTTAACCATAGTAGGGCATTTAATTTTCTAAACATCTAACTTTTCTCCTGTCAATCTGATAAAGATCTCTTCTAAAGTTGGTTCACAAGAGTGAACGACCATCAAATCTGTCGTGTCTAAATGTGGCAATTCTTCAAACAGAACTATTTGTTCTCTTCCATTTTTATAAGCTACACGTACTTTCTTATCCACATGGTATTTTTGAATAATCTCTTGTGGACTTCCATACTCTATTAAATTTCCCTTATTTAAAAGAGATAAGCGATCACAAAGCAAAGTTGCTTCATTCATATCATGCGTGGTCAGAAAGATAGTTGTCCCAGCTTGCTTTAATTCTTGAAGTAGGGTATGAATCATCTTAGATGTTGTAGGGTCTAGCCCACTGGTTGGCTCATCTAGAAAAAGAATCTTAGGAGCATTAAGAAGGGCACGGGCCAAGAACATTCTTTGTTTCATTCCTGTAGACAGTTTTTCTGCGATAATATCTTTAGCATCTGCCAATCCAACCTGTTTGAGCACCTGATTTACTCTATCTGCCTTGAGACCATATAACTTAGCATAGATGAGAAGATTTTTATAAAGACTCATCTTTTCATAAAAACCACTGCCATCACTAACAATACCAATTTGTTCCAAATCATTTGAGGTTAAATTTTGAGAATTCTTGCCTAACAAAACTGTTTTACCTTGATCTGCAGTTAACTGGCCTGTTAAGACATTGATCATGGTTGTTTTACCTGAGCCAGAAGGTCCAAGAAAACCAAAGATTTCACCCTCCTTAATCTCAAAAGAAATCTGATGAAGAGCTTTTTTGCTCCCAAAACTTTTGCTTACATTTTCAACACGAATCATAGAAACTCCTTTATTTAAAATAACGTTTCACCATAGGTAACTGCATCACATTGATATAAATATGGATAGCTCCTACAAGCAAGAAGGCTAGTAGCTGAATTTCTCCTGTCAGTAAGGAAAAGAGAACAATTAGAATGTAGAGACCTGGCAATACATATTGGTTTAATTGGAATAAAATCCGAAAACTCTGTTCCAAATTAGCCTTGCGCTCCCCTTCATCGTAAGAATTGATATAGTTCAAAACATCCTTTGGTGTAGAGAAAAGAGCCAAATCAAACTGACGCACAATCGCAATTGTTTTAGAAAGAGATTTTTGAGCGACTAAGAATACCACAAAGAGTAAGAAAGAAAGGGAAAATGTTTGATGGTTTGTATTCAATATAATCACTTCATTTAATGAGATGAAAAGAGATAATAAAGTCGCTACGCTTGTGATATTAAAGGCAATGCTTCCAAACTCAAGATTCCGATACATTTGCACATAATAGGTTTCATTCAGTTCATCATCCATTTCCTCTTGATACAAGGAATGAAACTTTCTGCTTTTCTTTAGGAAATTGAAAGTCAAAAGAACGCTAATGAAACCTAACAGTAAACAAATAGCTGAAATCCATGGTATCAAGACTTTTACATCTAAAATGATTCCGTGGGATTCGGCACGTGCCTTAAACATCCCTATAAACATGCCCAAGAAAGCTCCCAAGACAACTGCTGCTAAAAATAATAATCCACGTTTCTTTTTCATTTTCATCCTCCCTCTAAACTAATCCAGCCAACCACTGACCAAAGGCTTTACCTGCTTCAAAAATAGTTGTCAAGCCTTCTGTTCCAAGTGACACCAAAATCAAACAAACAGCAAACAAGAGAATAGCTTGATTTCTTGCTTTTTTCGCCCCTTCTCCTAATGGCTCACTCCCAAGCCAACCTGCTAGATAAGCATAGAGAGCAACTGTTATAATCCCTAACTCCGTCGAAGAAAGAAACAACAAGACTGTCACCAAACGAACGACGTTGATCTGGACATTAAAATAATTTCCTAGACCTGCACAGACACCTGCAAGTTCTTTGTTCTCAGTATCTACTTGAAAACCTGCTAAAAATTCTTTCATAATTTTTCTCCTTTTACGATCTCTTTAAACTTTATCTTTCTCTCTACCCATCTAAAAACCAATAGTAGAACTAAGTTTATCCAGAAGAGGTATTTACTTTCAACGATAGTAAACCAACCAAATAGGGTTCCAATCATGGCCAAAAGATTAACGATAAATACAACTATACATAGATAATAAATTGCTTTATACTTGTTCATCATTGTTCTCCTTTTTCTTCAACCGATTGAAGATGGACAAGAGGGCTAAATTCAGCCAAAACAAATACTTACTTTCATCAAAATAAAACCACCCCAGTAATGTTCCAATCATAGCGAAAGCAATCACAATGAGGGCAAAAACACTCATGCAATAAATCACTTTAAACTTATTCATAACTCATCCTCCTCCAAGCGAAAGACTGACTCGACAGGCTCATTGAATATCTGAGCAATCTTCAGGGCAATGACGATGGAGGGCGTGTACTCATCCCGCTCTAGCAAACTGATGGTTTGCCTGGACACGCCAGCTAGTTTGGCCAGCTCGGTTTGATTCAGGCCATCGCGAGCCCGAAGCTCTTTTAGACGGTTTTTTAGTTGCATGTTACACACCTACTCTCCATCAAATTCAACGGCTTGGATATCCTCAATACGTTGCAACTTGAATTTTTCTTTCCCATTTTTATCAACATGACGTAGTTTGACCCATTCCTCATCAACATCCACAACTTCCCATAAATTTGTTCCAAACACTTGTCCAACGATTGTTGGTTTTTTCCCAATTAATTCTTGCAATAATCTTGACATATCTATATTTCCTTTCTCTTTTCTTTCGATTACCTTTAACCTTTTCTCTAACCGCTTGATTTTTTTAGATTGACTACTATAAATCAAGACGAGAAAAGGAAAAAAAATCCATACCCACATGTGGTCCCCTCCTAGTTCTTTATTTCTTAACTTGATTTCATTGTAACACATCTTTTTCTTTTTGACAATCATATTTGTCAAAAAGTTTAGTATTTTTGTCATTTTGCAAAAGAAAAAGGTCAGGAGTAAGATCCTGACCAGTTTATCTGTTATTAATACTCTTCGAAAATCAAATTCAAACCACGTTAGCTTCACCTTGCCGTACTCAAGTACAGCCTGCGGCTAGCTTCCTAGTTTGCTCTTTGATTTTCATTGAGTATAAAATCCTAATTTTTCAAAGATTTCTGAGAAGTTTTGGCTGATTGCTTCAAGTGAAACTTGAACTTCTTCGCGAGTTTGGTTGTTCTTGACTGTCACTTGTCCGCTTTCGACTTCGCTCTCTCCAAGAGTGATAAGAGTCTTAGCAGCAAAAACATCGGCTGACTTGAATTGCGCTTTGAGTTTACGGTTGAGGTAATCACGCTCTGCTTTGAAACCTTGTAGGCGAAGAGCTTGTACCAACTCCAAGGCTTTAAGATTTGCTCCTTCACCGAGAACGGCGATATAGACATCTAGGGCGTTTTCGATAGGGAGAGACACACCTTGCTTTTCAAGGATGAGAAGCAGACGCTCTACACCAAGTCCAAAACCAAATCCAGCAGTCTCAGGACCACCAAAATAGGCAACCAAGCCATCGTAGCGACCACCTGCACAGACTGTCAAGGCATTGCCCTCAATCTCAGTGATGAATTCAAAAATCGTGTGGTTGTAGTAGTCCAAACCACGAACCATATTGGTATCGATGATGTAATCTACTCCAAGATTTTCCAGCATCTGACGGACAGCAGCAAAGTGGGCTTGGCTTTCTTCATCAAGGAAATCCAAGATAGACGGCGCATTCTCTACTGCCACCTTGTCTTCTTTTTCCTTAGAGTCCAAAACACGGAGAGGATTTTCCTCCAAGCGACGTTGGCTATCCTTAGACAAGGTCTCCTTGAGCGGTGTCAAATAATCAATCAAGGCTTGGCGGTAGGCTGCACGGCTCTCAGGATTTCCAAGCGTGTTGAGGTGTAATTTGACACCTTGGATGCCGATTTCTTTCAAGAAATGAGCTGCCATAGCGATTGTTTCCACATCGGTAGCTGGATTGCTAGATCCAAAGCACTCCACACCAATCTGGTGGAATTGGCGCAAACGCCCTGCCTGTGGACGCTCATAACGGAACATTGGGCCCATGTAGTAGAATTTACTTGGCTTTTGCACTTCTGGGGCGAAGAGTTTATTTTCCACATAGGAACGGACAACGGGCGCTGTTCCTTCTGGACGGAGGGTAATATGACGGTCACCCTTGTCATAGAAATCATACATTTCCTTGGTTACGATATCAGTCGTATCTCCGACAGAACGACTGATGACTTCGTAGTGCTCAAAAATTGGGGTACGCACTTCTGCGTAGTTGTAGCGTTTGAAAATTTCACGCGCAAATCCTTCAACGTACTGCCATTTGGCAGACTCAGCAGGTAAAATATCCTGCGTTCCTTTTGGTTTTTGTAATTTCATAGGGAATCCTCTTTATAACTTAATAGTCCTATTTTACCATAAATGAAAGAATTGGGACAGTGTGAAAAGAAGACGAACACCTAAATTTCATTTTTGAGATTAAGACTAGCTAGGAGAATCGCAAGCAAGGAAAGCCCAACAAACAGAGCCCATGTTAACTGTATATCCCATACTGCCACCAGTGAAAAACAGGCCGTCCCCACTGGTATAGATAGAGTAAACAACAAACCTAAAAAATTACTGGTACGAGAGAGAACCTCTGGAGCAAGATTTTTCATGAGCAGAGCACTAATTTTTGGAGAAATTTTCCCAGAAACATACATGGTAAAAAAGACGAAAAGCATCCCGAGCAAGACTTGGTTTAACAAATTAGATAGACCAACTAGACTGGCTCCTAATGTAACCCACATCATCAATCTAGGCAGAGATTGCTTCCCAAAATAATCATTGCCCGTAAGGCTACTGATGATAACCGCTAATAAGGTAATCAATTGTAAGATAAACAATGCATCCTTGTAGGAAAAATTCAGTAAGGAATGATTTAAAAGGAAGATGTTATAGATACCACCTAAGGCACCACCCAAAGCATTGATAAGCAAGATAGCAAAGAGCATAAAACCAAAGTTTTTCTGTCCACTTTTAAGAAAAACGAGGCGTAAGTTTCGGTAAATCGTTAAAAATTGATCTTTGATAGAAAGTTTCTCATTTTTCAGTGATTTACTATCAACAAGTGGAGTTGATAAGCTTAATTCAGCCCTTCCTAAAAAGAGAACGAGAGCTGACACTAGGAAAAATATGGCATTGATTACCGCTACGAGCGAAAAGTTCTGTGTTGACACCCCTAATAGCCAAACTCCAAAAGCTTGGCCGCCAATCGCAGAGATGTAGGTAATAAACTGAGAAAAGGAATAGGCCTCCATCAGATCTGACTCTGCTACCTTTTCTTTAACGAGAGGCATTCGCAAGCCACCAGCAAAATCACTGGCTACATCACTAAGGACATTGATGAGGCAAAGGGTCGAAAAGGCAAAGAAACTAGCTTGCTGAATAACTAGGGCTGCTAGAAAAAATAAAACCGCCTGAAATAAACCGACATAGGTCATCCATTTGACCTTGTCCTTGGTATAATCTGCCCGAATTCCCACAAAAACTGTAAAAAGAGTTGGAAGCATCATCACAACATTCGCCATAGCAACTGCAACAGAAGCCTCTGGCAAAGTCGAGGCATAGACCACAAACACTAAATTAAAAATGGAAGCTCCAAAAGCATTGAAAAATCGTGATAAACTCAAAACTCTGTATGCTTGATTTCTTAGTAATAGTTTCATATAGATTCCTCTCTTTCTCACATACTACTTTTATGGTAGCTCTAGTATAGCATCAAGAATCTTACGAGAAGACATTTTTGAATATATGCAACAGACTAAACTGATAACGAAAACGATAGAATTTGTCTAATGCTAATAAGTATCTTCACAGTCCTATCGTTTCAAGTTATTTTATCTAGTTGCAGATATTCAACACTCCATGGTGCTTCTATAATAGTCAGCAGATCTGCTACAACCAATCATCTCGAAAATACGAATAGCGTCCTCCATCTTTCTCTGCCCTTCCTCTGCTCTTCCTTGCTTACTATCAAGCAAACCTTCTGCCCAGAGGTAGACTATTCGAAAATAGGTTTCATTTTCTTCAAAAAAGTTCTTTTCAATTTGTTTTTTAAAATAGAGGGCATTGGTAAAATCATCAATTTCAATACAGGCCATAAAAGCATTGAGGAGCAAGGTATGCATTATATTTCGATTTTTCCCAACTCCTTGCAAGAAATCTGACTTCCGCAACATTTCTCGAGAGTACTTTGTAAAAAGCTGGACTGATAAAAGCGGAGAGCAGGAAGAAAAGAACAACAATTCATAGTGTCCCCAAATTTCGACAGAAAATAGATAATCATGTAGGACTCTTTCTTCCTCAGCGGTCAATGTAACCGTCTCATCAATGGCTTTCATATAGGATTTTATTAAAATAGCATTGAGAATATGTTGCTGTCTATCTTTTGAAAAAGGAAGTTGTTGATACTCTCTCTGGTAGAGAGTGCGCAAGGATGTCAAATCTTGAGGGTCAATAGCCTCAACTATTCTGTTTCTAAATTCAGAATAGGCATCTTGATGAAAACCTCTCGCCAAAAATAACAATTCTTCCATACTCGCATGAATATTCTCCAAAGCTGTTATTAACTTTGGAGCAGATATTTCACTCTGACCATTTTCAAAACGCGACAATAAGGATGCTGAAAAGCGTCCACCTGTTGCTTTTCTCAAGGAAATTTTTCTTGATTCTCGTAACTCTTTAAAAACTTTTCCTAAATTCTTCATCCTCTTACCACTCGTCTTTTATTTTTTCCTATTTTACCACATTTCCTAATAAATACTAGTTCCAAACCAGCATTTACAATCTGCCACAGGCATGATACAATGAATAACATCAGATATACGAAGGAGAACTTATGAAAAAGAATATCTTGACGACCCTTGTAGCTGCCCTTGTCTACTTTCTCTGTATCGGAGTGGGTGTTCTACTAGGAAACCTTGTCGACCACACTGGAAATATGTTTTACGCCCCTGCCTTTTCTGCTCTTGTGGGTGGTAGCGTCTATATGATCCTTTTAGCAAAGGTTCCTCGTTTTGGAGCGATTACTACGATTGGACTTGTAATCTCTCTATTTTTCCTCGGGAGCAAGCATGGTGCTGGAGCCTTTCTGCCAGGAATTATCTGCGGTCTTGCAGCAGATGGCATCGCTCATCTTGGCCACTACAAAGATAAGGTTAAAAACCTTCTTTCCTTCCTAGTTTTTGCCTTTGGTACTACTGGTCCCATCCTACTCATGTGGTTGACCCCTCAAGCCTATATCGCAACTCTAGTCGCTCGTGGAAAATCTCAGGACTATATTGACCGCATCATGGTCGCGCCTAACCCTTGTACTATCCTTCTCTTTGTAGCAAGCGTCCTTATCGGTGCTTTACTTGGCGCCCTTATTGGACAAGCGCTGAGTAAGAAGTTTGCAGACAAAATGTGATAGAAAAAGAGCCACACGGCTCTCAGTAGGTAGACAAACCCTTTCGGTAATTTTACTACATCTTGAAAACTCTTAGAAATGCTGATACATGCTATTTTTAAGAGTTTTTTTATTTTCTCTAATAAAAGAAAAAGATTGAAGAAAATTATCCACAACGGACTTTTTCTTCAATCTGAGAGCCACTTGGCTCTTTTTTTATTTATGACTTAATTTCTTGGTCAAGAAGTCTCCCAAGAATTGAATTGTAAAGATAATCAGGATAATGATGAGCGTCGCAAGGACTGTCACATCATGATTGAAACGGTTAAATCCATAGGCGATAGCTACGTTACCGATACCACCTGCTCCAACCGCTCCCGCCATAGCTGTTTCACCGACTAGTGAAATCAAGGTCACAGTTGTCACACGGATCAAGTCTGGTAGACCTTCCGATAGGTAAACACCTACGATGTCCCAGAAAGTAGCTCCGCTAGCTTGAGCTGCCTCGATGACACCGCCATCTAGCTCTGCCAAGACTACTTGCACCTGACGAGCAAAGAAGGCAAAGACTGCAAAAGATAGGGGTACAATAGCCGCATTTGGTCCGATACTTGTCCCTACGATTAGATGAGAGAAGGGTGACAAGACAGCCAAAAGAATGATAAATGGCACCGCACGGAAGATAGAGGTAATCTTGTCTAAAATCCAGAAAACAACTTTATTTTCCAAGACACCACCTGGAGCTGTCAAGACAAGGAAAAGCCCTGCAACCAGCCCTAGGAAACCTCCGATGATAAAGGAAAGAACCGTCATATAAAGAGTCAAGTAGATAGCTGTTCCCCAGCCTGCCTGACCTGACCAGCCCATCTTATAGACATTTGGTAAGTATGATTTAATCAATTCTGCCATCTTACTGCCCTCCCTTCAGTACTTTTAGTTGCACACCAGCCTCACGGATAGCTGCCTGGGCACCTTCCAAAGCTTCTTTTTCTCCTGACAAGACAACTACTAGCTCACCAACAGGAGTCCCATCAAGAATTTCAATATTTCCGTAGAGGATATTGGCCGTTACTTGGTAGTGCTTGTACAATTCATTTAAAAGTGGCTCATCTGTAGAAGCTCCTGCGTACTTGAGTTGCACCAAGAGACTGTTTTCAGATAGGTGTTCCACGATTTCTTGCTTCTCGATTTTGACCATGGCTTCGTCAATACCTGTAGCTGTTGAAATAAAGTCTTGAGTCAAAGGTTGTTTAGGGTCTGAGAAGATTTCAAGAACACTACCCTCCTCAATTAAATGACCATCCTGCATGACTGCCACACGATTGGCAATATCTTTGACAATCTGCATTTCATGCGTAATCAAGACAACAGTCAAGCCTAATTTTTGGTTCAAATCTTGCAACAAGGCCAAAATCTGCTTGGTTGTCTTAGGATCAAGGGCAGAAGTTGATTCGTCTGAAATCAAGATTTTTGGATCATTTGCCAAAGCACGCGCAATGGCCACACGCTGTTTTTGCCCTCCAGATAATTGTGAAGGGTAGTTTTCAGCACGGTCTGCCAAGCCAACCAAGTCAAGCAATTTAGCCACTTTAGCCTTCTTTTCTTCCTTGCTGAGTCCAGAGTGTTTGAGGGCAAAGGCTACATTCTCCTCTGCTGTTTTCTGGCTCATGAGGTTAAAGTGTTGGAAAATCATTCCGATATCTTGACGTTTACGACGCAACTGCTCGGCCGTCAAGGTCACTTTGCCATCAAAAATCACATCGTCATCAATGGTGATTTTCCCTGCAGATGGCTTTTGCAAGAGGTTAATAACACGAACTAGGGTTGATTTCCCTGCTCCAGAATATCCAACGATTCCGTAGATATCCCCTTCTTGGATGTGAATGGTCACATCCTTGACCGCTGTGATAGTTCTCTTCTTTTGGTGAAAAGTCACATCGATCTGATCTAACTTGATAATATCTCTACTCATAGCTTCTAATCAGCTCCTCTACTAATTCAATATGGGTGTAATAATCGGCGATTCGCACGTTTTCATCTCCACCGTGATCTCGGCTATTGGCATTTCCTAGACCAAAGGCAACCATGGGTACTTCTAAAGCATCAAATACCGTATGCATAGGCCCTGTCCCCGCTGTTGTCGGCAAGACTGAAACGCCCTGTGGATAGAATTTCTTGGCCAACTCGATCACATTGAGAATGGCTGGCGCGCTCATGTCGCTTCGATAGCTCATCTCTCCCAAGGTATAGTATAATTCTACCTTATCAAAGCCATTTTTGTCTAGCTGTTTCCGAATTTTTTCCAGAACATCATACGGTTCTAGGCCAGGAACCAAACGAACTTCTAACTTAGCACTGGCTTCTGCTGGCAAAATCGTTTTAACCCCTTGCCCTTGATAGCCTGACTGAATCCCTTCGATATTAAGAGCTGGCTCGAAAAAGAAACGTTTTAGGAAGGCTGCACGATCCTCTTGTAAGAGAGGCAATTCCAAACCATAAATCTGGCTGATTTCCCCTGGATTTCGTTGGGCGTAGGTATCAACCAAGGCCAATTCACGTTCATTTGGCACTTGTACTTCTTCGTACAAGCCTTCAACCAAGATACGTCCATCTGCAGCGCGAAGAGACTGTAAAGCTTGAAGGAGATACCAAGGAGCTGATTCCACAACCCCACCATAACTCGAATGGATATCCACATCCGCACTTTTTACCTTGGCATCAAAGGTTACAATTCCTTTGTTCCCACCAGAGATTTCTAGCTGTTCCAAGGCATTTTTGGTCCCTTGTTCCCAGACCAATAAATCTGCACCACGAAGCTTGTCCGCATGTTTTTCTAAATATTTGTCCAAGTCCATAGAGGCAGACTCTTCAGCTCCTTCCATGATGAAACTGATATTGACTGGTAGATCATCATGATGCTGCATGTATTTTCTAAGAGCACTCAAGCGGGCAGTGATATGCCCCTTGTCATCATCAACCCCGCGTCCATACATAATGCCATCACGCACAGAAAGCGTAAATGGATCCTCTGTCCAGACTTGGTCGCCATCCGCAGGTACTGTGTCATAGTGGTTGTAGAAAATGATAGTCTTGGCATTTGGGCGTGAACTTTTAAAATGCGCCATGACAAAGGGTGCCGTATAACTCTCATCAATCTCGACCTCTGCACCTACACGCTTGAAGATTTCGCCTAGATAACGAGCCACCTCTTTAAGGCCGACTTGTTGGGCAAAGACTGATTTTTTAGAAATCAAGGTACGCAAAACTTCAAAGTAATGTTGCGCTACATGATCCTTTTCAAACTTTTCAATTTGTTCTTCTTGGCTAGGGAAAACCATTTTCTCTCTACCTTTCTACTAGGACTTGTACCTTTAGAATCAATACAAGTGGATATTCCTTTTCTTTAGTCTCTATATAAAATCAAGAGGTGGAAAAAATCTCTCCCACCTCCCTATGTTTATTACCAAACTGGTTGATCCAAGCCGTCTGAAGTTTCTTCGATGACTTTTTTCACTTCATCAGTATGGTAAGCTGCGATAATTTTCTTGATTGCATCAGCTTTAGGTGATGATTCCCAATCTTTTTTCGCAACGATGATGTTGTACCATTGTTTTGAGTTTTCGTCAGCTTGCTCTTTAAAGAGTGCTTTCTTGTAGTCCAATTTTGCTTCTGTAACAAAAGTGTTGTTTACAACTGCTGCATCAACTGAAGTCAATGAACGAGCTGTTTGGCTAGCGTCCAACTCAGTGATTTTCAAGTTCTTTGGATTTTCTTTGATGTTTGCGATTGTAGCAAGTTCAGTTCCCGAAACATCCAATTTAATCAAACCTGCTGATTGAAGAAGGTAAAGGGCACGGCTTTCGTTAGTAGCATCGTTTGGAATAGCAATTTCACCGTTGTTTGGGATTTCTTCCACTTTAGTGTACTTGTTTTCTTCCCCGTTTTTACCTGAGTAAAGGCGGATTGGTGAGATATAAGTATCTGCAATCGCTACAAGGTCTTTACCGTTTTCTTTGTTCCAGTTGTTCAAGAAGTTGTAGTGTTGGAAAGCGTTCAAGTCTACTTCACCATCAGCAGTTGCTTTATTTGGTTGTGAGTAGTCTGTAAACTCTGTGAATTCCAATTTAATTCCGTCTTTTTCAACCAATTCTTGGACTTTGTCCCAGCGTGCTTCTTCTGAACCGCTACGGTTAACAGTTGCGATTTTAACTGTAGTTGTATTGTCTGCTTTCTTGTCTGAATTTCCGCAAGCTGCAAGTGCAAGGCCTGCTACTGTAGCGATAGCTGCTACACCTAACCATTTTTTAATTTTCATGATTCGTTCTCCTTTAAAAATAATACTGTAATAGTATCTCACACTTTATTTGATTTCGCAAATTGTTATTAGATAGGCAGACATATAGTTTTAAACTATATGTCTAAAAGTTACAAAATCATCCACCTACGAGAGAATGGATGATTTACAAACTTATTTGATGTCAGCTTCTGCTGGGAGGTAAGAACCACCAAAGAACTGTTGAGATAATTTTTCAAGAGTTCCGTCTTTGTAGAGTTCTTGGATGCGTTTGTCAACAAATGATTTCAATTCATCTTGACCTTTTGCAAGAAGTGGGTATACGTAAGGTTGTTGGTCACTTGGAAGTTCGATGACTTTCAAGTTATCCAAACCTTGGTTTTTGATAACTGTTTCTACACCGATTTTATCAAAAATCTTGTAGTCAAATTGTCCATCGCTCAAACGAGACATGATTTGTTGGAAATCTGCCTTAGTATAGTTCAGGATAGTTGGGTTATCTGCGTGTTGTTTGTTGTATTCTTCCAACTGTTTAGCTGACGTAGTAGCTTGAACAATCTCTGTAGATTTTCCACCGATATCATCGAGAGATTTGATGCTGTTGTCATCTTTCCTCACTACAAGGACACTAGGATTTTGGGCAATCGGTGCTGCATAGAGGTATTTATCCGCACGTTCTTTAGTATAACTAAGATTGTTGACAGCCATATTGTAGCGGTCAGCGTCAAGTCCTGCAAAGACACCTGACCATTCTGTCTTTTCAAACTTGACAGTATACTTATCTGAGTCTTTAAAGATAGCGCGAACTACTTCAATCTCGTAACCAGTCAATTCACCATTTTCTTCATAGATAAATGGTTTTGGTGATCCGTTAGTTGCTACGATGATTTCTTTCTTAGCAGTTGTTGCTTCACCCGACGCCGCATCTTTCTTTTCGCCACCTGAGCAAGCTGCCAGTACACCTGCAGCAACAAGCCCTAGGGCAGCAAGTGATGAATACTTAACGATTTTTTTCATGATATTTCCTCCAAAATAGAATACAATCTTATCTTAACAGAAAAAAAGGAATTACGCTATTATATGATTTCTATATTTGTGATAGGTTTTCTTTATGACTGATTAAAAGACCAAACGTAGGACTGCTATCAAGACCACCCCAAAGAGAACAGTTCCCACCAGATTGCGGTAACGAAAGGCTACAAAGGCCGTTGGAAAGACTGCTAAAAAGTCTAACCACTTTATCTGCGGGAGACTTCCAACTTTTCCTGTCACCACACTTGAAAGAATCAAGGCAAAGATAATAGAAACTGGTAGAAATTTCAAAAAGCGCTCTACGATAGACGGCAAACCCTTGTACTTGGCTAGGATGAAAGGAATCATTCTTGGAATCCAAGTCACCAAGCCAGAAAAGACAATTGCTAATAAAATATACTTACTGACCATCCAAGACCACCCCCATGGTACAACCTAGCAAGGTCGCAAACAGAACAGCTAATGACTGAGACACCACCGTCAAGAGCAAAAAGAAAGATACAGCTACAACTGCTAAAATTATGAAGAGATTGCGCAAAGGAATTCGTTTTTGCATAATCTGAAACTGGGAAGTAAAAATCCCAATAAACATCCCCACTAGGGCAAAATCCAAGCCAAAAATTTCTGGATTTGGTAGAAGTCCACCTAGAGCAGTTCCGACAACAGTTCCGACAAACCAAGCTACATAGCTGTTAATGTTGTTCCCGTGCATCCACATGGGGTTAACCTTATCCGTATGTACCAACTCGCCCATCAAAACGCCATAGGTCTCATCGGTCAAAAGACTGGACATGCCGATATTGTGCCAAAGACTGGTATGGCGAAAATAGGTCGATGCATGCAAACTCAGCAAAAAGAGGCGCAGATTAATCAAAAAGACCGTCATAGCAATAGCAGCTACTGGAGCTTGAACTGCAATCAAGGCTATCATGGCAAACTGGGCACTCCCAGCATAGACAAAGAGACTCATCAGACCCATTTCTACTGGTGTCACATAGGGCGAACCGATAATCCCACAGGCAAGACCGATACTGACATAACCCAGGGCGGTTGGCATGGCTGCCTGCACACCTTCCCAAAATCCTTTTTCTTTCATAGACTTCCTCACTAATCATTCCTTCACGACTACTTTCTAAACAGTCACAGCAAAAATTATTATAACATATTCGTCAAATAGAAAAAAGCCTGCTGATTGACAAGAACAGAAAAAGACTGGAAACCAGTCTCAAATATGTATTATACAAATTTTCCGCTAAATGTTTTCACGGATATTCAAGAGCATGGTAAAGGCAACTAGAAGGAATAGCAATAAAACAAAGCTAACTGCCAGAGTTCCAAAGCTAGTAGCAATGGTTACCAAAGCTATTGTAAATAAGCTAGGTAAAACAACCGTAATGGCGCCAATAGAGGATTGAACTGCTCCCATTGACTCCTCAGGTATTTGTTTAAAGACGAGTTCTTGCAATCTAGGAGAGAGTAGCCCTGCGATGAAGGCATCCAAGGAGCTGAAAAGCAGAATCAAGCCAAAATGAACTGTGGCAAATCCTACTAAAAGGAGTAACTGGATGACGACTGAGGCATATAGAGCTATTTTTATAGAAATCGTATTTTTCAGATAGCCACTTACAAGACTTCCGATAATAAGTGCTGACAGCTCAAGGGTGGATAACAAGGCAAGAGATTGACCTGTTTGTAAATTCAAAAAGGGCTGATTCCTCAAAAACAGAGTAGAAACAGGAACTGTAACATTTATCACTGCTTGACTAATAGAAATAATAAACAAAACCAAGAGCACCTTATTCATATTCCATATCAATTTCGATGATTGAACCAAATGCTGGCAAAAGGATTTTACAGAGAGTCCTTCTTGATAGCTAATAGTTTTTTCTACTTTTGAGAGGTCATTTTTTATGAAAAGGATACCTAGAAATGCGATTAAAAAGGTAAGAGCGTTCAGTAAGGAAATAAACTGGATGGAAAGAATGCCTAGTAAGACTCCTCCTAGAATATTACTGATTGTTCTCACTAAACTAACAGTTGACTGTTTAAATCCAATAGCTTCTGCCAGACGGTCTTGCCCAATAATTCTAATGAAAATCGGAGTGAGCATGGCACCTGAAAAATAACTCAATGTATCAGACAAGAGGTTAATCAGACAAATAAATGCTACTAATAACAAGGAAAAGGACTGTCCTAAAAGTGATAAAGAAACTATAGAGTAAAGCAAAAATTTTGCAAAACTAATAATTGTATATTTTAGGACACGATGATGTTGAAAATCCGCCAAAACTCCCAGAAAGATTTGTAGAACTTGGGGAAGAGTTTCTGAAATCGTGATGAGTAAAATCGCCAGAGGGGCAAAAGACGCATCTGCCACATAATTCAAAAAGGCCAGATAAAAAATCGTATCCCCAACCGTCGAAATCCACTGGTTGATAGTTAATTGCCTAAAATCTCTATTTTGAAGAAATACTTTCATCGCAACTCCTTTTTAAATTCAAATGGGAAGTTTTCCCTAAGGATAGACCGATATTACTGAGCACCTAAAATTACAGCAAGAGTAAAATTTGAGGAATGGCATTATTGACTATATGCAGTCCAATAGGCCAATAAATGGACTTGGTTGCTCTAAAAAAGATTGCCATTATTAAACCACTACCCATATATACGAAAAAGTCTGTCAATACCCAACCATGGTTACTAATATGCAGGATTCCAAATAAAGCAGCAGAACCGAGCACATCCAGTCCCCATTTCTTTCCTTTTTCCAGAGCGGTCATCACCAATCCACGATAGATCATCTCTTCAAAAATGGGACCTGCAACCACAGGATAGAAAAAATACATCAAAAATGCCGTTGCTCCTGTAAAAGTAGGAATATCGAGTTGATAAGCAATTTCATTTTTAGTAGGTGGGAAAATAAAAAATGTGACGAAATTCCAAATCAAAAATGCAATAAGAGCTAAAAAGAAATAGAAAAGATAGGATCCTTTAAATTTTATGCTGTTGATTTTCTGCCATTTCCCTGACTGATTCATGACAATGAGCGCAAGCAAAACTACAAGAAAATTCAACATCATATCCGACAGATAAAATGTAAAGTCAGATAGACCAGCAGCAAAGTCGCTGTATAAAACTAGACCACTGAACTCCTGGTAAGCTATGACCAGTAGCATGGCTACAAAAAAGTAGTAGCATGAGATTATCTTTTTCATATATCACCCTTCTAAAATCCAAACACCAATAAACTAACAATAAGTAAGAAGGTATTCCATGAAGCATGTAAAGCTATGGCCCAATAAATAGAGCGTGTATAGCGAAACATCATGCAAAATATCAAGCCCATTACAAAATAAAGTATGAAATCTGTCGTTATCCAACCATGCTGTAAAACATGCATAGCACCAAATATTGCAGCAGAAACAAGAACATCGATATAGTAGTTTTTGAATTTAGACAAGCTTGTCATCACAAAACCACGACAAATAACCTCTTCTGCCACAGGCGCGATAAGGCTACCGTAAAGCACACGCGTAATAAAATAGCTAATTCCTGTTAAACTAGTGGCTACTTCCACTACCCTACTGCCATTTTGCGTACGAGGAAAGATACGAGTTGCTAGATTTGCCCACACGAATAATAAGAAAAAAGAAAGAAAGAAAACACCCAGGTAAGACCAACGAAACTGGAAACGACCACACTCTTTCCAATGTTCACTTTTGACAAGAATAATAGTTGCAACAACTCCCAGCACAAGCATCAACAAGACCTGTAAAACATAGTAGATCTCATCAGACAAAGTACCAGTAAAATCTAAGTCTGGTATGACATTAAAAATGAGGTAATTAGTCAAAATCAACAATCCGGTTACTAGATGAAATTTCATTTCTTTCATTTTCTTCATTAAATTACTTCCTATACTATTTTATCAACGGCGTCTAAACCACTCACCTGTTGGCTCTACAGCCCAATCAAAAGCACCACGATGAGGACTCATCCCTTGATTTCCCCAACCAGGGTAAATTCCTGCAACACCCCAACCTGTACCGCCTCTAACACCTGGGACAATATTGACAATATCTCCTCCGCTAACTGCTTGCAATTCTGCCTCTGTCAATTCCATTGTTTCTGCAAATTGTAAATTCAACATCATTTACACTCCTTCAATTATTTTACTTGTAAACCACTTCTGCGACCTAGGATTTGCTTCAGGTGCTTTACAAGAACAGTATAGCACGGAAAGTAGGCAATTTTATAAAATCGCATATTTGATATTTTTTCTGATGGAAATTTCACATTTGCGATTTTTATGGATTTGACTTTTTCACTGATATAATGTAGTTACCATTACGTAGGAGGACATGAAATGAAGAAACAAATCATAACATTATTGACAATCGTTGCTGAGATTATTATCTTTTTGCATCTTTAACTAATCGATAAGTGCTTTGTATTGCTGTAAGCGTAATTCAAAAAGGGCTGTTAATTGTGGATTTTCTAAGGTTTGCAGAGATTGGATAAAGTGTTCAATCTCTTTTTGATTGCTTCCCTTGGTCTGAAGGAAAACACTCATTTTCTTTAAAAATTGCCACAGTAATTTCTCAAAAACATCGTATGGACGAAGTATGCTCTCCAACTCGGCTTCAAAGATTGGGATGTAGGAGAAAAGTTTTCGCTCCATAAGCTCTGAGATGATATTTAGAAAGCTATTTTTCATATACAGTCTATTGTGTGCCAATTCTTTAAATTCCTTGGATTTTTCGAGTAAGGAGGTTGATAAAAAGATCAGATCTTGATTGCTCAAGAAAGGCATGGTATTGCAAAAGATATAGAGTTCAAACCAGGTCCAAGACTCGATAGCATAGAGATAGGTTGTTAAAAACTCGCTATCCTCCTCTGCTAGCGGATAGCTTTTATCCAGTGAATGGATAGCATCTTTAATCACAATAGCATTCAAACGACGATAGGTCTGCGCCATCTGTTCTTGCTCAATTTCTTTCAACAATTGCTCTAAGCCGGCTATATCTTGATGGGCAAAGCGATCCACAATCCTTCTACCAAATCGCATATGTGGAGATTCTTGGTAGTTGTTGAGCTTGTGCCCAAATTCATCAAATGTCACATTTATCCCTTGGATAGCTAGGATCAGCTTATCCGCAGACAGCATGGACTGCCCTAGTTCAAACTTGGATAGCTGAGAAGCTGTTAGTCCAGCACAAGCCACATCTGACTGCTTGAGCTTTCTCGCCAGGCGTAATTCCTTGTAAAATTCTCCTAATTCCTGTTTTTCAATCATAGACAAACTCCCCTTTAAATATTCCCTTTACTATTCTATTCGTAAAAACTTTTACTTTTTTAACATATTATAAAATATTTTAGCAAAAAAGCCAGCTTCAAGCTGACTTTTTATTCCATAGTTTCAAAAGCGAGACTTGGTTTGGCGTTTAGCTCCAAGCCTGCAAAGTTTTCTTTGTTCCACTCGCTGACGCTGGCATAGGCAATCATGCCTGCATTGTCACCACAAAGTCGCAGAGGTGGAATGATGACCTTGACGTCAGTGATTTCTGCTGCTAGGCGTTCTCTGAGTCCTTTATTAGCCGCTACACCACCAGCCACGACTAGGGTTTTAACAGGGTATTTCTCCAAGGCTTTCTTGGTTTTTGCCATGAGAATGTCCAGAACTGCTGCTTGGAAGGAAGCAGATAGATCTTCCTTGGATAAGCTTTCCCCCTTTTGCTCGGCATTATGGTGAAGATTGATAAAGGCAGACTTCAAACCTGAGAATGAAAACTCCAGATTGTCCTCCTTGATCATGGCACGTGGAAAATCATACACATCCTGACCTTGATGAGCCAACTCATCAATCTCACGACCTGCTGGATAGGTCAAGCCCATGACACGGCCGACCTTATCATAGGCCTCACCAACCGCATCATCTCGGGTCTCTCCAACAATCTTGTAGTCACCAGCCTCAGAAACATAAACCAACTCTGTGTGGCCACCGCTGACCAAGAGTGCCAACAAAGGAAACTCCAAGGGCTCCACACTCTGAGCTGCCATCAGGTGGCCAGCCATATGGTTAACGGGAATCAGTGGAAGTCCGTGAGCCCAAGCAAATGCCTTGGCAGCTGACAAACCAACTAGCAAGGCTCCGACCAAGCCTGGTCCGTAGGTAACCGCAACAGCTGTCACGTCCTCTTCGGTAATCCCTGCTTCTGCCAATGCCTCCTCGATACAGGCTGTAATGACCTCGACATGGTGACGACTGGCTACTTCTGGTACTACGCCACCAAAACGTTTGTGACTCTCAATTTGACTAGCAATGACATTGGACAAGAGCTCATCATCGTTTTTTAAGACAGCGACACTGGTCTCATCACAGGATGTCTCGAATGCTAAAATATATCTATCCTTCATCTATTTCTCTCTTCATGATAATGGCGTCCTCGACTGGATCATGGTAATAGGCCTTTCTCTCAGCGATGACTGCCATTTTTTCTTTCTTGTAAAATGCTTGCGCTCGTTGATTAGACTTCCTGACTTCGAGAAAAATCTCCTTATCCGTCGGCAATTGAGCAAACAAGGCTGACGCAATCCCCTGTCCCTGATAGGCTTTTTTGACAGCGATTTGCAAGACTTCTGCTTCAAAGTTATTTTCCTGAACAGCTAGAAAACCTATCACTTCTATCCCATCATAAGCTAGAGCATACCAAGTCTGGTCTTGAGACAGGTCTGCTTGGATTTGTTCCAGAGTCCAAGAACTAACTGGATAAACATCTGCCATAACAGCATAGATAGCTTGAGCCAAGTCAGGTTGCTGTTGGATTCGTTTGATTTCTATCATAGGCGTTTGATGTAAGATTCTCCAGACTCGGTGTGATTCTTGAGCCAGTTTTCCTCAGCTTCGACACGTTTGAGGTAATTCGGCACAAAGTCGTGCAAGGAGTCTGCTTCCTTGTCCCAAGCCCAAAGAGCTAGATTGGCTGCGTTTGGTAAGGTTTCTTGGTAATTAGTCTGTGGCAGTTGTTCTTGGATTTGATCCACAAAGGCTCCAACTTCACCGACAAATGTTACCTGCTCAGCATCCTTGACTTTTTCTAACACCTCTTCAAAAGACAGGTGAGCTTCGGGAAAGACAGGTTGAGCATGTTCATAAAATCCTGCGTATACATTGTTACGGCGTGCATCCATCAAAGGGACAACCAAACCTGCTTTCTGGCTCGGCACCAGTGCCAAGAGGCTAGACATACCAACTAACTCAATATTCAGAGTATGAGCCAGCGTCTTAGCAGTTGCTACTGCGATTCGCAAACCTGTATAGCTACCAGGCCCCTCTGCCACCACGATTCGATCCAAATCCTTGGGCGTCCAATCCAAACTTGCCATCAAAAAATCGATGGCAGGCATGAGGGTAATACTGTGATTTTTCTTGATATTAATCGTCGTCTCGGCAAGAACCTGCTTGTCCTCTAAAATAGCTAGAGAAAGAGCCTTGCTGGACGTATCAAAAGCTAATACTTTCATAACACATTCCTATCTTTTTGTCTGCTTACTATTATACTACAAAAGCTGACACATGGGAATTTTCTTTGTCTTGAAACAAAAATGTCCTGCCAAATTGACAGGATAAGTACTTAAGTATTCAAGCCAAAGTAAAATACAAACCAGACCATATAGGTGACAAGAAGAAGGAAAAACGAATATAGAGTCACGAAGCCAATCTTCCAAAGGAACTTGGTTTTCCGATGCTCTAGCCGAGTATATAAAACATTTCCTCCGTAAACACAGGCAACAAAAATCATAAAAGCTACCAAACGAATACCGATAGCAAAAGGAAATAGGCCATTCATCCTTCAAACTCCTTGATATAGAAACGCCTCTGCTAACTTTATTATAGCATTTGAATCCGAGGTTTTCAAATACTTATACAAGGCAAAATGAAACGTATTTGAAGCTCCTTACTTTCATGTTTCCCGCTTTTACTAATTCTCCTTTTTATGTTATAATTGAGATAATTGTAACGAATCAAGGTCAATAAAGACAAAAAATGAACTGGAATCAAACCAGCTTCAAACTGAGCATTTTTGAATATAGCTGACCTGAAAGCAGAAAGGAAACATATGATTTACAAAGTTTTTTATCAAGAAACAAAAGAACGCAGCCCACGTCGTGAAACAACACGCTCACTCTACTTGGACATCGATGCTAGTTCAGAACTTGAAGGACGTATCGCTGCTCGCCAACTTGTAGAAGAAAACCGTCCAGAATATAATATCGAGTATATCGAACTCTTGTCTGACAAATTGCTAGACTACGAAAAAGAAACTGGCGCATTCGAAATTACGGAGTTCTAATATGGCCTACACTCTTAAACCAGAAGAAGTTGGCGTTTTTGCCATTGGTGGTCTAGGAGAAATCGGAAAAAACACATATGGTATCGAATATCAAGATGAAATCATCATCGTTGATGCAGGGATTAAATTCCCAGAGGATGACCTTCTCGGTATCGACTACGTTATCCCTGATTACTCCTACATTGTAGAAAATATCGACCGCGTTAAGGCTCTTTTGATTACACACGGACACGAGGACCATATCGGAGGGATTCCTTTCTTGCTCAAGCAAGCCAATATCCCTATCTATGCGGGTCCACTGGCCCTTGCCTTGATCCGTGGAAAACTCGAAGAGCATGGACTTTTGCGCAACGCTACACTTCACGAAATCAACCACAACACTGAGTTGACTTTTAAAAATCTTAAAGCAACTTTCTTTAGAACAACCCACTCGATTCCAGAGCCTTTGGGTATTGTCATCCACACACCTCAAGGGAAAATCGTCTGTACAGGTGACTTCAAGTTCGACTTTACACCAGTTGGTGAACCTGCAGACTTGCACCGCATGGCAGCTCTAGGTGAAGATGGAGTACTTTGTTTGCTCTCTGACTCAACAAATGCTGAAGTGCCAACCTTTACAAACTCTGAAAAGGTTGTCGGCCAGTCGATCATGAAGATTATCCAAGGTATCGAGGGACGCATCATCTTTGCATCCTTTGCCTCAAATATCTTCCGTCTCCAACAAGCTACTGACGCTGCTGTTAAAACAGGTCGTAAGATTGCTGTCTTTGGACGCTCTATGGAAAAGGCCATTGTTAACGGAATCGAGCTTGGCTACATCAAGGCGCCTAAGGGAACCTTTATCGAACCAAATGAAATCAAAGACTACCCTGCAGGTGAGATTCTTATCCTCTGTACAGGTAGCCAGGGCGAACCTATGGCAGCCCTCTCTCGTATCGCTAACGGAACTCACCGTCAAGTGCAACTCCAACCTGGCGATACTGTTATTTTCTCATCTAGTCCAATCCCAGGAAATACCACTAGCGTTAACAAGCTGATTAACATCATTTCAGAAGCTGGTGTTGAAGTCATCCATGGTAAGATTAACAACATCCATACATCTGGACACGGTGGTCAACAAGAGCAAAAACTCATGCTCCGCTTGATTAAGCCAAAATACTTCATGCCTGTCCATGGTGAATACCGCATGCAGAAAGTCCATGCTGGACTAGCGGTAGACACTGGAGTAGAGAAGGACAATATCTTTATCATGAGCAATGGTGATGTGCTTGCCCTCACTGCAAACTCTGCCCGTATCGCAGGTCATTTCAATGCTCAGGATATCTACGTCGATGGAAATCGTATCGGTGAAATCGGAGCAGCAGTCCTAAAAGATCGCCGAGACCTATCCGAAGATGGTGTCGTACTTGCTGTCGCAACCGTTGACTTCAAGTCTCAGATGATCCTATCTGGACCAGATATTCTCAGCCGTGGTTTTGTCTACATGCGCGAATCTGGTGACTTGATCCGCCAAAGCCAACGCATCCTTTTCAATGCTATTCGTATCGCTTTGAAAAACAAAGATGCCAGCGTACAGTCTGTCAATGGCGCTATCGTAAACGCTATTCGACCATTCCTTTATGAAAATACGGAACGTGAACCAATCATCATTCCGATGATTCTCACACCAGATGAAGAATAAGAAAAAATTCTCTGAAATCCTATGACTTCAGAGAATTTTTTTATTTTACAATAAGTTGTACTAATTATTTTTCTTTAATCAACTAGTCTATAAATCCTATCGCTCTCACCGACGCTTGGTCTCAATAGCTTTTTTCACCAAAATCTGTTGATAAGCTTCCATATCTCCGCGTTTCAATGATTCTTCTTCATGAATGGATAATCGCCATTTATAAGCCTGAATTTCCTTATCCAACAACTCCTGAGGTGCCCCAATCAGATTCAAAATAGTCAGACGCTCTTCAATACTCTTTAAAGGATAAACATCTGCAAGATTAACTGTTCTAGTCACACTTGTGGAGCGTTTTCTATGAATATAAATGGCTTTATTCATATAGGCAATCTTATCTGCTTGAAGATAAACCTTATAGGTCGTATAATCGTCTTCTACCTTCTGATCCGTTGGATAGACAATATCCTTGAAAAGCTCCGCTTTATAGAGTTTTGCCCACGGGACTGTAAAACATTGACTAAGATTATACTTTCCATCATATTGATAATGGAACCAATCAAAAGGGCTATAGACTTGTTCAAAATAGCTATCTGCATCTACATGGATTAAAAAACTTCCCTGATCTTCAATAAACTGAGTGAAATTACCAATTGCAATATCTGCATCCGTTTTTTTCAATAAATCATAAAGGCTTTGGATATGGTCTAACTCTAGCCAATCATCATTATCCACAAAGACAATGTAATCACCTGTCACAGCTTCCAAGGCACGATTGCGACTGGAAGCAACTCCTCCATTTGGCTTATGGTAAACTTTAACACGCGCATCTTGATTTTTATATCGTTGACAAATAGCTGCCGAACCATCAGTTGAACCATCATTGATTAAAATAACTTCAAGATTTTGATAAGTTTGTTGAAGAATGCTATCTAAACATTTTTCAAGATAGGCCTCTGACATATAAACGGGGACGATAACACTTATTTTTTCCATTTTTATTTCTTTCTTTATTCAATTTTTAGTCTAAGTTCTTCAAATATTGCTGGATTGAGGCAATTATATCCTCAACTTTATCTACACTGAAGCAAGTAGTTCGAAGCAGTAAACCGACAAGTTCAGGGATAAGCCTCACTAACACGAATCTCAGATGATTCGACTCAGTACAAACATGTAATCATATCTCCCCATACTAAGTTAATGATTGAAATACAAATTATCACCAAGTGAAGTACTAAACTAGACGCTATACAGTTATTAATGTCTTTGTCTAAGACCAACTACTCTATCATCATAGAAATAGATTTCATTTTCATGGAATCATGTAGAGGTTGCGGTCTGCATTATAAGATTTATCCTAAACTTACCTCAGTATTAACAATAGATACCATAAAAATTTAAAAAAATTAGCTCTCACGATACTTCCTTTATTTGTCCGTTAGTTAAAGGAGCAACTTCATCTTTTCCCTTGTCACTAAGCACGGATTCATCTTTTGTTTATCATAAGCAGATTGATATTTTTCTGGATTTACAAGTTGGGATAGTTCGTCAATCATCTCTGCGATACAATCCCTTGGAAACACATGGTCAGTAGCATAAAACTCTGGCTGGTGACACGTTTCCTTAAAAGCATAAAGGATCATGCCGTTTTCAAGAGCTGCACGGCTACCATCAAGTATTTCCTGCGCATGAGAAATATCCAGATAAATGCTACACGTTTGTAAAAGTTTCTCATATATCTCTCTAGACAGACCTGGGTAGAGATGAACATTTGCATGACAATCCAGATCTAGCAGGCGCCCTCCCATTACTGTTAAAGCAGCAATATGAAATTCAAAATCTGGTAGGGCAGATACAAGGACTTCAATTTGCTCTAGTTCTTGCGTATCTGTCAAAATTAAAATATGCGGACGAAACTCCCTAAAGGCGCCAAGAAACGTTGGTAGATAAATCAGGGGAAGATTCATATTGTCTGCCTTTAATTTCAAATCTCGAGTCAGTAGATTCCCACAACGATCTTTTAGATACGAAATATCTTCCGCGGATAACTCTTCTCTCATATAAAATACTAACTGATCAGATGAGAAGTTAGGCATCTCCCTAAGTAAGCTTATATCTGATAATACTAAACAATCACCTGTAGATAATTGTTTATCTAAAATCAGTTTTCTTGCTTCATCAATTGAAGAAAGCCCCTCTTCCCGACCATTTGCTTCTCGAAAAAGTGCACGATTATGAGATGAAAAAAGATAAAGTTGCTCTTGATTTTCCTGACCATAAATGTCTATCTCTTTTTTTCCACCACTCCAAATTTCTCTATGAAAACAAGTTCCCGATAAATCATAATGATCTTTTGCACAACAAAGACCACTGTTGTCATACCATTCGACTAACTCCACCATTTGTGGCCACTGAGGATAACAGTAAATCTTCCCTTTTTGATTTCTTCCCGCTACGATATCACCTGTAGAAAGAACCTCCCAAAATTGAGGTAAGGGAAGTTGAGTCATGTGTAAGGGATTTGAACTTTCATGATTAGAAAAAAAACTAGTAAAAATATTGTTAATCGTTAATGGTTTCAGATCCATCCCCATGAGTTCTAAATCTTTTTTTAGGCGATCGTCATCTGAAGACCATTCCCTCGTCAGATAATAATACATCATTTCTTTTTTATTCCCATTCTCTATTCAAAAATTCATACCATTGTTCTGTTATGCAGTCTGATAAATATTCTTCAGCTAAGCGGTAAGAGTCTTCCCTGAACTTTTTGATTTGTTTGAAGGCTTTCTCTAAAGCTTTTGTTAAATCAACCACAATTTCCTCATCCGAACGAGCATCAAAAGGAACTAAATAACCATTTTTACCCTCCTGAATAAAGGTCTGATTTCCATAAGGTACATCTAGACCAACAAGAGCTTGTCCAGAACCAATTGCTTCTAACAAAGTTATACCAAAAGTTTCCCATTCCGAGGTAGCCAGGTAAAGCTCATACTCTTTGAAGCGATTCTTAATTGTCTGATGCCCCTTAAGATGAATATAATTTTGTGCTCCTAGATTGGCAATCTCTGCTTCAATATCCTGCCATAGCATCCCTTGACCATAGATATCTAAGTTGACATCTGGACAAATTTCATGAAAAGCAACGATGGCTTTGATTGCTAAGTCTAATCGTTTTCGACGTACAAATCGAGCGGCGAGCATCACAGAATATGGTTTTCGTTCATCAGCTAATTGCAACTGGTCCAGGGTAGCTACTGGAAGAACGCGAACTTGACCAGTTTTCCCTAGTAATGCTAAATGTTTTTCCAATTCATCCTTCTGTGCTTGCGTTGATACTAAAATACCATCAAATTCTTCGGCATATTGAAAGAGGTAATAATATTCAGAATTAATCTGATCTCCCCAATAATGGATAGAGTGCACAACACAGGATACTTTCGCTTCACCTTTTAAACGTAAAAGAGGGGATGTAAAGGGAAGACTCCCTATACGATCAAGAAATACATGATCCTCTTTACTAAACTGCAACTCTGATAAGACTCGCTCTAAAAATTCAGACTCACTATAGAACCATTCTGCTCCGCACCGATAAACTGCTTCAGTATCCTCACCTGGTTCTTTCTTAATCTCTTCAAAGGCTACTGAACCATCTCTATTATGAAACAGTCGGCGAACAACTCTAGCTACTAGACCAAATCCAGCATCCACTGCTGTAAAAAATTCTGTGAACAGCTTTTTCTTACCATAATGTTCTCTACGAAGTAAACGACCAAATGCATAATAATCTACATAATCCACATAATCCGGTTTTAGACTATTTTTATGCAGAATGGTAATGATACCATCTTGTTCCTGAAAAATCAATTCACAATTATTTTCCTTATATTCAGCAGTCAAATGTAAGAGCTGTTTCATATCATCTATACGGATCCCCAAGCTCATATCACGCTGATCCGTCAGCAACATATGTGCTAACAGGATTTCTTCCTCGAGATGACCCAAAGATAGGTAATAGTCCCATTTAAATCGAGGAGGGACTTGTGTAAAAACAAAACAGGCAGGGAGGCCCAAGTCGCGAAAAACCTTCCCACGATATGCTTGAGCAACATCTACACCATTTGGTTCTAAACCAACCATAAGATTAAAAGTGTAAAGCGTTCTTTAACTCCAAACTAAACTCTAATCACAAGCATCAAAGCATGGACTCCATAAAAGAAGTGAACTAGCGGATGATTAGATTATCTACTAAAACTCTCTCATTTATCTAACGAATTGAGGTAAGCTTTTATCGCCACTACCATCGTTTCAGGAGTTTGCGAAGAAAAAATCTGACTTCCTCCTGTTGGGTCCTTACTGGTATTATCAAAAGCAAAGATTGGTTTCCCTAAATTATGAATTTCCTGAGTGATATTCATAATTTCATTAAAATGATTGATATCTAAATAAAAATCGACTTTACTAAGAACATTTTCAAAATTATATCTGTTGAAACCAGGGTATATGGTCACATTAAGATAGCGTTGTAAATCAACAACTTGCGATGCAAAAGTTGTATGAGCCAAAATATGAAAATGAACATCAGGTAGTGCTTTTATCAAAAACTCCAAGTGTTCCATCTCGCAAGCAAGAGAGTTTTTTCCAAAAATCTTTATAAAAATCTAGTATTTTTTAGTCAAAATCCTAGATTTATTCCATTTTAATTATACCTTATTTTTAGCAAAAAAGCCATCTTATAAAATTCTCAATCGGGCATGATCTGGATTTTCCAATCTCTATAAGTCTTCTCTGCCATCATCCGAAAATCAAATGAATAACCTAAACTCTAACAGCTAGCAAATAACTAACGGTTAAAATTTAGGTTTACTCAGAAAAACTTCATTATTTCACAACAAGCTCGTAACGAGTTTTGCTAGTGAAAGTTTCACCTGCTTTGAGAATGACTTGATCTTTAAGATCACTATGAATAGCATCTGGCAAAGCTTGCGCTTCAAGAGCAACCCCATTGTGCTGAATCATTGGCTGACCAGCGATAATGACACTCTCATCCACAAAGTTTGCTGTATAAACTACAAAGCAAGGGGCTTCTGTCTTAAAGAGTAAGAAACGACCTGAGTTTTGGTCATAGAGGAAACCAGCATTGTCATGTCCAGCAGGCAGAGCAAATGGATGATCCAAACCAGATACGAGTTGGATTTGCTCATCTTCTTCTGCAAAGATATCTTTCAACAAGGCACCATTGTAGATGTGTTTAACCACATCACGATCAGCATCTGGAGTTTTAGCTGGTACTCCATCAGGAGCGATTGGGTAAATACCTTCTGTATTTAGTTGGAAGACATGACGGTCAATCGTCTGCGTAAAATCACCAGACAAGTTGAAATAGCTGTGGTTGGTTGGATTGACCAAGGTATCCTGGTCTGTCGTCACCTTGTAGCTGACTTCGTAGGCACCATTTTCTTCCAAGTGGTAGCTAATCCAGATCTTAAGATTCCCAGGGAAACCTCCTGTCCCATCTGTTCTTTCTGTGTAAAGAGTCAATCCATGGTCACTCACTTCGACTAGTTCAAACAAGTTCGAATCCCAACCAGTTGAACCACTGTGGTTACAGTTGCTAGCATTGTTGACTTCAAGGTCATAGGTCTTACCATTAAGCTCAAAGGTCGCACCTGCAATACGGCCTGCCACAGGACCTACGCTAGCTCCATGTTTGGGGCTATTTCCCACATAGCTTTCGAAATCGTCAAAACCTAGGATAACATTGGCAAAATTTCCAGCCTTATCTGGAGTTACATAGCGTAAAATTGTTGCTCCATAAGTCATGATTTCCAGTTGGTATCCTGCCTCCGTTTCAAAACGGTAAGCAAGGACATCCTTGCCATCAACTTTCCCAAATACACGTTCTGTGTATGCTTTCATCCTTCTCTCCTTTTTCTATTTCAATTAAGTAAACAAACCATAGAAAGCGCATTCACTCTCTATGGTTTTATTTTATGATTTACAGACACCTTTGTCAAGAAACCATAAATATTTTCTTAATACTCAATGAAAATCAAAGAGCAAACTAGGAAGCTAGCCAAAGGCTGTACTTGAGTACGGCAAGGCGACACTAGTATGGTTTAAAGAGATTTTCGAAGAGTATAACAAAAGTAGTTCCTTCTATTCCTATTCTATGCTTCTACACGTTCAGTCCATGAAGTAGCTGTTGTTTGAAGTACTTTATTGAGTTCATCAATGTTTTCAAATCCAGTTGTACGAAGCCATTCGCGAGCTGCTGCTTCTCCATCTTTGATGTAAGCTTCAACTGATCCAGCCCATGTTGCACGTCCACAAAGTACTCCGTTGAAGTTTGCGCCTGATTCATGGGCAAAGACAAGAGTTTCTTGGAAGAGTTTAGCAGATACACCTGCACTCAAGTAGATGTATGGAAGGTTAGTTGCTTCGTCTTGCGCTTTGAAGAAAGCTGCTGCTTCTTCGCGAGTATGAACAATTTCACCATCGCCAAAGCCTTCAACGTATTTGACGTTGACTGGAACTTCCACTTTCAAGACATCGATGTTGAAGCGTGGATCTGAGAAGACCTTCATGGCACCGATAACCTTGTGTGGTTTTACTTTAGCGTATTCTGCAGAACCAGCGTCAGCGATCTTTTCATCGTAAGCCAAGATTTCAAGGAAGAATGGAATATCTTCCGCCACACACTCAGAACCAATACGTTCGATGTAGGCTTGTTTTTCTTGGTTAAGTTCGTCAGCACTGTCTACGTCATAGTAAAGCAAGAACTTAACAGCGTCTGCGCCTTGTTCCTTGATGCGTTTTGCAGACCAAACATCCAAGCAGTCAGGCAAACGTTTGGTGCTTGTAGTATCGTATCCAGTTTTCTCATAAGCAAGGAGAAGACCAGCATTTGGTGCAAGAGCTTTTGTAGCTGGAAGTCCATACTCAGGGTCAAGAAGCATAGAAGATGCGTATTTTGTCAACTCATCCGCTACCAAGACTTTCAATTCTTCCATTTGAGCTACTGTTGGCTCTTCTGTTTGGTATTGAGCCATGAGGCGTTTCAAAGCACCACGTTGGTCAAAAGCAAGAGCTGAGATGATACCATTCTCATCAGAGAGTTTTTGCATACAAGCAAGTTTATTTGGGCTTAATGTTAATTTACTCATAAATCGTTCCTTATTTTTCAAACTCGTGAATAATGACACCTTGAACTACACGGTTAACTGTACCTGTAGGTGATGGCGTATCTGGTCTATTACCAACTTTAAGCGAAGTCAAGAGGGCGAATAATTGGGCGTAAATGATGTAAGGGAAAACACGATAAACATCATTCAAAACACCACCGCATCCAAGTGCTACTTCTTTGACATTTTCAAGTCCAAAGGCTTGATCAGTCAAGAGAACAACACGACGAGCAATTTGGTCGCCTGCAACTTCACGAACCAAGTCTAGGTCGTACTTACGAGTATAATCTGTCGTAGTACCGAAGACCAAAACTACAGTATCTTCATTGATGAGAGATTTTGGACCGTGACGGAAGCCGACTGGGCTTTCATACATAGTCGCAACCTGACCAGCAGTCAATTCCAAAATCTTCAGTTGCGCTTCGTGAGCAAGTCCAAAGAAAGGACCTGCGCCTAGATAGATGACACGGTTAAATTCTAGGTCAACCAACTCTTTGACATCTGCCACATTTTCAAGAACTTTGCGAGCTAAACTAGATAGCACTTCAAAACGTTCAGCTTTAACAGCAAAGTCTGTCGGATCAAATACCAAGAGCGCTGTCAACATCATTGAAGTGAAGCTCGATGTCATGGCAAAGCCAGCATCGTTAGAAGCAGCTGGTTGTAGCAACAATAGGTTGCGGTCATCACCATGCGCTTGAAGAGCCAATTTCCCTTCAGCCGCACATGTGATGGTCACTTGATAAAGCTCATCAACCAAGGCCTTGGCCAAGTCAACTGTTGCCACACTCTCAGGTGAGTTCCCGCTACGCGCGAATGATACCAAAACAGTTGTCACATCTTTTTTCAAATAAGTTTGTGGGTTTGCTACGATATCAGTTGTCGCGATAGCATTGAAATTCCATTTACGTTCGTCATAGACTTCCTTGAAGTAAGGAACTAGAGTATCACCTACATAAGCAGAAGTTCCAGCACCAGTTAGGATTACTTTGATATAGTCATGCTTATCTGCAATTCCTTGCAAGAAAGCTGCAATTTCATCACGTCGTTCTTGATAAGCTTCAAAAGCTTCTTTCCAAACATCTGGTTGTTGGTAGATCTCGCGTGTTGTGATTTCTGCCCCCAACTCAAGCAATTCTTCTTTTGTATAATCTAGCATTGAGTTCCTCTAATCTATTATTATATTATTTTTTATTTAAAATATGGGAATGGGAGTAAGCCCCATTCCCATGTATATTCTATATAAAATGCTCTAACGGTTTTCACGTTGTCACATCGTATACTCAATGAAAATCAAAGAGCAAACTAGGAAGCTAGCCGAAGGCTGTACTCAAGTACGGCAAGGCGAAGCTGACGTGGTTTGAATTTGATTTTTGAAGAGTATTATTCATCTTCATCGTCGTCGAAGCTTGCCAATAAATCATTAACTTTGACAATGCTTTCTGAAGCACGACTCTTATAATCTGCATCAGCGCCAGTTAGACTCGCATTGATAAACTCAATGACCATTGGAAGGTTCATTCCTGCATAGAGTTCGATGTCACGACCTTCCATAATCAGACGGCTCACCACGTTACATGGTGTTCCACCAAGGAGGTCAGCAAAGACTAGGAAATCATCCAAACCTTCGACAGCAGCTTCAAATTTTGCAGTGAAATCTTCTGGTCCATCTTCTGGAAGAAGAGCTACCGCATGAATGTTGTCCTGTGGACCCATAATCATTTCTGTGCTACCTTTAAGTTCTTCACAGAAACGTCCATGGCTCACTAAAATCAATGATTTACTCATAAATTATGCGCCCATTCCAAGTAAGAATTTACCGATGAATGAAAGTCCAACAGCAAGAGCAATGATGATACCGATAGCTTTTGTAGAGTTCATACCTTTCTTACCAAGCAACCAGAAGATAAATGCAGTGAAGATTGCTGGAAGCAAACGTGGGAAGATTGAGTTCAAGATGTCTTGGAAGTCAATCATCTTTTCACCGATTGGTAATTTGTATGAAATTTCAAAGTTGATCATTGTTGCTACAAGAGCACCCATCATGAATACACCAAGTACAGATGCAGCTTCAATCAAAGCTGTCAAAGTACTTTGCATGTTGTTGATAAGGTTAACCCCTTCTTTGTATGCAAATTCCAACTGTTTCCAACGGAAGATGTCATACGCTACTGCAACTGCAATCCAAAGGAAGATACCCCAAGGTTGACCAGCAATAGCCATTGTTGCAGCGATAGATCCCATGATAGCAGGTACAAGTGAACCAAAGATAGTATCTCCAAGAGGAGCGAATGGTCCCATCAAACCTGTCTTGATACCGTTAACCGCATCTTTTGAACCAACGCCATCTTTTTCTTCCATAGCAAGGTCAAAACCAGCGATAATTGTGTGGAAGAATGGTGAAGTGTTGAAGAATTGAGTATGAACTTTCATCATTTCTTTCAACTCAGGAGTTCCATCTCCATACATTTTACGCAATTGTGGCAAGATCATGTAAAGGTAACCTGATGCTTGCATACGTTCGTAGTTCCATCCCAATTGGAAAGTGAACAAGCTACGTTTGTTAATTTGATTAAAATCTTCTTTTGTTAATTTGTAATTAGAATTCGTCATCTTCAATTTCCCCACTTTCTGATGGTGTAGAAGGTGCTGCTACAGCAACTTTTTGGCTGTTCTTGAAGTGAACAACCGCAAGGAAGATACCTACGATAGAGATACCGATCATAGACAATCCTTTGAAGTTGTTAACAAAGCCAATTTTTTCAGCAACTTCAGCAGGAAGAGTGCCAATGATTCCAGCAACTGCTCCACCAAGGCTTGTTACGTTTGAGTAAAGAACAGTCAACATAGCTGTCAAACCGAATCCCATAGCAAGGTAGTGAAGGTTACGTTTAACTGGAAGGTAACGAAGCAAGATAGCGAATCCAAGACCTGGAAGCATACGACCTGCAAGAGTCAAACCGTCTGCAACCCATTGGTATTCTTTAACAAGGTTTACAACACCTTGTACGAATTCTCCACCGAAAGCAAGGGCGAAGAATACTGGAAGGGCACGAGATAGAGCCCAAGGAACTGCACCAAGAAGATAGTTACGTTCGATTCCTTTGTAGTCAAAGCGTTCGATCGCAGCATCAATACGGTGTGCGAAGAATGTAGTAGTCATACGACCAAGTACGTCGAAGTAAGTCAAAAGTGCCGCTACTGGTACAGCGATTGTAGTGATCGCAAGATCTGTTTCGATACCTTGTGAAACTGAGAAAGCTGTCGCAAGAACCGCACCAGAAGTTGCGTCGATACGAGAAGCACCACCGAAGGTACCTACCCCAAGGACAAACAACTGCAAGCTACCACCGATAAACAAACCAGTTGTCAAATCTCCCATGATCAAACCAGTAATGAAACCAGCGAATACAGGGGAACCTGCAGAAGAAACGATCGTCAACTCATCACAGATTTGATAAGCTGAGTACAGAGTGAGAAGTAAAATTTGCCACCATTGTATCATAACAATGACCTCCTAAAAATTTTTTCCTATTTTAATAAGCTCAAAAAGTCTGAAACTGGATCATTTGGAACCATTTGAGCAGTAAGTTTAACACCTTTTTCCGCCAATTTGTGGAAATCTTCTACATCTTTATCTACTACGTTGATTGAACGTGTGATAGAGCGAGTTTCTGGTGTTTGAGACATGTTGCCGACATTGACTGTTTCAAGCGGTACGCCTGCTTCAACCAAACCAAGGAAACGGTCAGGTTTGCGTGCTACAATCAAGAGACGTTGACTGTCATATTTGCCAGCAAGGATATTCGCTGCCGCTTTATCAACCGGCAAGATACTAAGTTTTACACCTGGTGGTGTTGCAAGTTTCAATCCGCTCTTTTCAACATCATTGTTCACAACCTCATTGTCAACGACCATGATACGTGAAACATTGAGTTTAGCAGACCAAAGATTGGCTACTTGTCCGTGGATCAAACGTCCATCGATACGGCATCCTACAATTGTCATAAGTTTTCCCCCTTTATGTGTTTTAGTGTAGGTTTACGAATTAAATGTATGTGTTCTTTATAATCCCCTTCAGTTTCAAAGATAATGATGCGGTTAGCACCTTCTTTGAGATAGCTGTGTGGAATATAAAGCGATAAGGTTGGACCAACATTCCAGAAACGTCCTAGATTACGGCCATTGACATAGGCAATCCCTTTGCCAAACTCAGATAACTCCAAGTAGGTATCCTTGGACTCCTTGACTTCAAAGTCATAGGCGTAAAAGGCAGGTTGTCCTTCTGTCCATCCTTTTGAAAAATCAATCTTTTCAGGATTATCAAGTGGAAGCGGATAGTGTTCCCAGTTAAGCATAAAGTGTAGATCTTTGCAGACACCAGTACGAATTCCTTTTCGTTGTGTATCTGCTAGGAGCTTATGCCCGTAATTGACACGCCCCATATTTTCAATAAGGATGTCAAATCTAGAGAGCGCTTTCTTTTCTCCTTGATAGAAGATATCTTCTCCAATTTCAGTCTGGTACTGAGTTGCGACCCATTTCCCATCTACGAACAGCTGAGCTCTATCGCGTCCATCAATGATGCGGATGCGTTCTTCCTCTGCATCCCAGCTAGCTTCTGTACGATAGAGAAGATAGCCGTAGCTTTGTCCCAACTCTTCCATTTTCTTAGGATAGAGACTTTCAGTTGGACTTGTTAAACTATCTAAGGTTTCAAATAGAGAAACTTTCTCAACCAGTGGAATGTTTTCAACTTCCATGCTTTCTTTGTAAAGCGGTTCTAATTGTGGATACTCAGGATAATAAGTAGCCATCATTTCTTTAACTGCCATGTATTTAGCAGTTGGATTGCCAGCTTCATTAAGAAGAGCGTCATAATCATAAGATGTTACTTGTGGTAAATCAATGGTTCCTCGAGCTGAACAACCATTCATAAAACCAAAGTTGGTTCCACCGTGGAACATGTAAAGGTTGATAGAGCCTTGCTCTAGAACCTCGTGAACAGCTTCTGCCAACTCTTCTGCATCACGCGTGATGACTGGCTCTTTCCAACGATTAAACCATCCATCCCAGAATTCCATACACATGAGCGGCCATTTCTTACCATACTCATCAAAGAACTCTTGCATTTGCGAGAAGTTGAAGTTAGCTTTAGAGCCAAAGTTCCCTGTCACAAAGAGATCATCTTCGATCAAGGTTCCAGCTTTCAAAGTAGCTCTCCATGGTCCATCAGATGTAAAGAGCGGACAAGTCACTGAACGTTCTTCCATCAATCGGCGAATCTCACGCAAGTATGTCTTGTCTTCACCATAGGAACCGTACTCATTTTCAACCTGCATCATGAGGATGTTACCACCATTATCCAACAATCTTGAAACAAGACGTGGAAGTAAATGATCGTAGTAGTGTCCTACCATTTCTACATAGGCTGGATCAGAGGAACGGATTCGCATGTCTTTATTTAAAAGCCATGCTGGTAAACCACCGAACTCCCACTCTGCACAGATAAAAGGAGATGGTCGTACAATAGCATACAAGCCTAAATCCTGAGCTGTCTGAAGAAATTTGTCAATATTAAGATTGCCTTCAAAATTGAAGTTCCCTTCAGTTGGCTCATGCAAATTCCAAGCGACGTATGTTTCAACAGTGTTGAAACCTAAAGCCTTGAGATTGTATAATGAATGATACCAGTCCTCTTCAGGAATTCTAAAATAATGAATGGCACCAGATAAAATTTTGAATGGTTTCCCATCTAGGCAAAAATCATCCTCAATTTTAAATCTTGTCATTTCACCACCCCATACTTTTTCGTTTGCGCTTTCATTTGTTGTTATATTAAATAATATACCAATGAAGCCATCTTGTCAATAGATTTTTAAAAAATTATTTAAAATTTTTCTTTTTTTTACTGAATTATTTTCTAAAATTCTTCAAAAAAAGTATTTTATATTAAATTTTTCCCGCCTAAATGACTTGATTTCATGAATTTTTAATAGTAAAAAATATATAAGTCAATCACTTAGTCTATTATTTTATATTTTTATACTATAATACTATCATTTTCAAACTAATTATGGTAGAATCAAAGATGGAGAAGGAAAAAAATGAGGTGAAAATATGGCAATTCCAAAGTATCAATATATCAAAGATGAATTGAAAAACAAAATCATTTCAGGTCAATTCGCTAGTGGAGATAAGTTCTACACTGAAGCAGAATTGATTGCGATGTATGATGTAAGTTCAATCACTGTTGTTCGTGCCTTAAATGACCTTGCCAAAGACGGCTATATTGTCCGCCAACAAGGAAAGGGAACCTTTGTGGCTCGCGCACGCAAGCACAAACTTGTAGAGTTTTCTGATGTAGAAATCTTCGAAACAAAAGATGATAAAGTCACTGTTCTTTCTATTGAACGTGGGAACGATCTTAAGTATTTAGAAAAACTCAGCCTACGTGGCGATCAATTTTATTACAAAATTGAACGTATCCGTGAATCAAATGGTGTTACTTATATCTACCATACATCTTATATCCCTGAACAATACATCAATGCAAACTACCCAGATCTAGAATATTATAGCTCTATCTATAATCGTTTCAAATTAGACTACCACATTCATATGAATGACGAGCATTTTGAAGAAATCAATGAAATTGTATTTCCGACTCCAGAACATGCTGCTTCTATCCTAGGAATCGACTCCCAGTTCCCAACTGTTCTCCAAACCAAGACAACTAAACTTGAGTCAACTGGTCAAGTGTTGGAATACATTGAGACCTATAAACGTTCTGATTTCTACAAGATTAAGTTTATTTCATGTGATCGTGATCACTAAACATTAAAAAGTAAGTCTGAGACATTTGTCTCAGGCTTTTCTGTTTTTATGCTAGCATGAGATTTCTCATGAAAAATTATCCAACAAGTTTAAACTATAATTTGGAGTAATTTTACTAAAAAGAGAGTTAAAAACTAAAATGACTCTAATTTAAGTACTTCTTATATTTTTTATAGTTATTTTCCTAAAAAGCTTGACTTTACTAGATTCAGATAATACAATGGAATTAGTTTTGTGAAAACGCTACCAAAAAATAACAGGGAGGTTACTTAATGAAACCAGAAAACAAACAGCGTTTCTCTATTCGTAAATACGCAATCGGAGCAGCTTCTGTATTGATCGGCTTTGCCTTTCATGCCCAGGCGGTTGCTGCTGATGGAGTCGTCCCAGCAACAGAGAATCAGCCTACTATTCAAGCCGCAGGAGAGGCGTCTCCACAGGCTAGTGAGGAAAAACTTGCGGAAAACCCTTCAACAGAAACAGCAGCTCCTGCTACTAACACAGAAGCACCAAAAATCGAAAGCGCTCCAGCTGTAGAAGAACATGTTTCAACTGAAGAAGCTCCAGCTAAGCCAGAAGTTGCTGAAGAAACTAAGGAACAAGACAAAGAAGTTTCTAAGGTTGAAGCTCCCGTAGTCACTACAGAGAGAGCTGCTCAGGTCAATGAAAAACTCGCTAAAAAGAAAATCGTTTCTATTGATGCAGGACGTAAATACTTCTCTCCTGAACAGCTGAAAGAAATTATCGACAAAGCCAAACACTATGGTTATACTGATCTTCACCTTTTAGTTGGAAATGATGGCTTGCGCTTTATGCTTGATGACATGTCTCTAACTGTTGGTGACAAGACTTATGCCAGCGATGATGTCAAACGTGCTGTCGAAAACGGAACTAATGCCTACTACAACGATCCAAATGGTAATCACCTAACTGAAAGCCAAATGACCGACTTGATTAACTATGCTAAAGATAAGGGGATCGGCCTTATCCCAACAGTTAACAGTCCTGGTCACATGGATGCTATCCTCAATGCCATGAAAGAACTTGGTATTGAAAAACCTAACTTCAACTACTTTGGCAAAGAATCAGAACGTACTGTTGACCTTGACAACGAAAAGGCTGTTGCCTTTACAAAGGCCTTGATTGATAAGTATGCAGCTTACTTTGCTGGCAAGTCTGAAATCTTCAACATCGGTTTGGATGAATATGCTAACGATGCTACGAATGCCAAAGGATGGAGTGTACTACAAGCCTATAGATGGTACCCAGAAGATGGATACCCAGACAAGGGTTATGATAAATTCATCGCCTACGCTAACGACCTAGCTCGTATCGTTAAATCTCACGGTCTTAAACCAATGGCCTTCAACGACGGTATCTACTATAATAGTGATACAAGTTTTGGTACCTTTGATAAAGATATCATCGTGTCTATGTGGACTGGTGGATGGGGTGGTTACGATGTCGCTTCTTCTAAACTACTAGTTGAAAAAGGGCACGAAATCCTCAACACTAACGATGCATGGTACTACGTTCTCGGCCGTAATGCTGATGGACAAGGTTGGTACAACCTTGATCAAGGTTTGAACGGTATTAAGAGCACACCAATTACTTCAGTTCCAAAAACTGAAGGAGCTGATATCCCTATCATCGGTGGTATGGTAGCTGCTTGGGCTGATACTCCATCTGCTCGCTACTCTCCATCTCGTCTCTTTAAGCTCATGCGTCAATTCGCAAACTCAAATGCTGAATATTTCGCTGCTGACTACGAGTCTGCTGAACAAGCTCTGAAAGAAGTTCCAACTGACCTTAGTCGCTATACAGCAGAAAGTGTTGCAGCCGTTAAAGAAGCTGAAAAAGCCATCCGCTCTCTTGATAGCAACCTTAGCCGTGCTCAACAAGATAGCATTGACCAAGCGATTGCAAAACTCCAAGAAGCTGTTGGTAACTTGACCCTCACTCCAGAAGCTCAAAAAGAAGAAGATGCTAAACGCGAAGTTGAAAAACTAGCTAAGAACAAGGTTATCTCTATCGATGCTGGTCGTAAATACTTTACTCTAGACCAACTTAAACGTATCGTTGACAAGGCTAGCGAACTTGGTTACTCTGACCTTCATCTCCTCCTTGGTAATGATGGACTTCGCTTCCTACTTGATGACATGACGATCGCTGCAAACGGCAAGACTTATGCAAGCGACGATGTGAAAAATGCCATCATTGAAGGAACAAAATCTTACTACGACGATCCTAACGGAACTACTTTGAACCAGGCTGAAATCACTGAGCTTATCCAATATGCTAAGGACAGAGGCATTGGAATCATCCCTGCCATCAACAGTCCTGGACACATGGATGCTATGCTTGTAGCCATGGAAAAACTAGGCATCGCAAACCCTCAAGCTAACTTTGACAAGGTTTCAAAAACAACCATGGACCTTGAAAACGAAGAAGCAATGAACTTTACAAAAGCCCTTATCGGCAAGTACATGGACTTCTTTGCAGGTAAAACTAAGATCTTCAACTACGGTACAGATGAGTATGCCAATGATGCTACTAATGCTCAAGGCTGGTACTACCTCAAGTGGTATGGCCTCTACGGTAAGTTTGCTGAGTACGCTAATAGCCTAGCTGCCATGGCTAAAGAAAAAGGTCTTCAACCAATGGCCTTTAACGATGGTTTCTACTATGAAGATAAGGACGATGTTGAGTTTGATAAAGACGTTATCATCTCTTACTGGTCTAAAGGATGGTGGGGTTACAACCTTGCGTCTCCTCAATATCTAGCAAGCAAAGGTTATAAATTCCTTAACACTAATGGAGATTGGTACTACATTCTCGGTCAAAAACCAGAAGATGGCGGTGGCTTCCTCAAGAAAGCTATTGAAAATACTGAAAAAACTCCATTTAACCAACTAGCTTCAACTAAATACCCTGAAGTTGACCTACCTACTATTGGTAGTATGCTAGCTATCTGGGCTGATAGACCAAGCGCTGAATACAAGGAAGAAGAAATCTTTGAACTTATGACTGCTTTTGCAGATCACAACAAAGACTACTTCCGTGCTGACTACAAAGCACTACGCGAAGAACTTGCTCAAATCCCTGAAAACTTAGAAGGATATAGCACAGAAAGCCTAGACGCTCTCAAAGTTGCTAAAGAAGCTCTGAACTACAATCTTAACCGTAATAAACAAGCTGAGTTGGATGCACTTGTAGCTAATCTTAAAGTAGCTAGACTAGGTCTTAAACCAGCCGCAACTCACTCAGGAAGTCTTGATGAAAGCGAAGCTCCTTCTGCTGTTGAAAACCGACCAGAACTTCTCGTTAAGACAGAAGAAATTCCTTTTGAAATCGTTAAGAAAGACAATCCTAACCTCCCAGCAGGACAAGAAAAAGTTGTCACTGAAGGTGTCAAAGGAGAACGTACAATCTACGTCTCAGTTACTACTGAAAATGGTAAGGAAACCGAAACAGTTCTTGAAAATCAAGTAACGAAAGAAGCTGTCAATCAAGTGGTTGAAGTTGGAACTCCAGTCACTCACGTAGGAGATGAAGAAGGAGTTGCTCCTGTTGCAGATGCAAAACCACATGTTGTCATCGAGGACGAAGAAATTCCGTTTACAACCATCACTCGCGAGACTCCTTCGCTACCTAAGGGACAAACTCGTCTAGTAACTGCAGGTGTGAACGGTCGTCGCAGCTACTTCTATTCTGTAACTACGGCTACTGATGGAACTGAAGTTAAAACTCTAATAAGCAGTGAAGTAAACCTAGAACCTATCACCCAAGTGGTAGAGGTGGGGAACCCTGTCACTCACCTTGGTGATGAAAAAGGACAAGCTACTATTGCTGAAAACAAACCAAGAGTTGACATCCAAAATGAAGAAATTCCATTTACAACCATCACTCGTGAAACTGATGCATTGCCTAAGGGACAATCTCGTATCGTGACTGAAGGTGTGAACGGTCGTCGTAGCCATTTCTACTCTGTGACTACTGCTGCGGATGGATCTGAAGTTAAGACTCTAGTAAGTAGTGAAGTAAGCCTAGAACCTATCACCCAAGTGGTAGAGGTGGGGAACCCTGTCACTCACCTTGGTGATGAAAAAGGACAAGCTACTATCGCTGAAAACAAACCAAGAGTTGACATCCAAAATGAAGAAATTCCATTTACAACCATCACTCGTGAAACTCCTTCACTACCTAAGGGACAAACTCGTCTAGTAACTGCAGGTGTCAACGGTATTCGTAGCCATTTCTACTCTGTGACTACTGCTGCTGATGGATCTGAAGTTAAAACATTGGTTACAAGTGTCGTAGCGCAAGAACCTGTTGCTCAAGTGATTGAAGTGGGGAACCCTGTCACTCATGTTGGTGATGAACATGGACAAGCTGCTATCGCCGAAGAAAAACCAACACTAGAAATCCCAAGCGAGTCAGCTCCAGCAACTGTTCCTGCTGAGGAAAACAAAGCTCTTCCTCAAGGTCCAGCTCCTGTAGCAAAAGAGAAAAAACTGCCTGAGACAGGAACTCAAGGTTCAGAATGGTTAATTGCTACTGGCCTTATGTCAGCTCTCACAGCTTACGGACTTAGCAAGAAAAAAGATTAAAGATGAATCTTTTGATATAAGATAAAAAGCGGGACTTGAGTCTCGCTTTTTTGTATTGCATATGAAAACTATTTTACTTGTGAACCTATCACAGCATATTAGTCACCGAGTCCGAGGCGGTCAAAGATATCATCCACTCGTTTGGTGTAGTATACAGGGTTGAAGATTTCGTCGATTTCTTCTTGAGTGAGGCGTGAGGTCACTTCTGGATCTGCTTCTAGAAGTGGTTTAAAGTCTACTTGATTGTCCCATGATTGGGCTGTCTTAGGTTGAACAAGGTCGTAAGCTTGTTCACGCGTCATACCTTTTTCAATCAAAGCCAACATAGCACGTTGACTGAATATCAAACCAAATGTAGAGTTCATGTTGCGGACCATATTTTCTGGGAAGACCGTCAAGTTCTTGACGATATTTCCAAAACGGTTGAGCATGTAGTCGATCAGAATAGTCGTATCTGGTGTGATGATACGCTCAGCTGATGAGTGAGAGATATCACGCTCATGCCAAAGAGCTACGTTTTCATAAGCCGTAATCATGTGACCACGGATGACACGTGCCAGACCAGTCATATTTTCAGAACCGATTGGGTTACGTTTGTGAGGCATTGCTGAAGACCCTTTTTGCCCCTTGGCAAAGAATTCTTCCACTTCGCGTTGTTCTGATTTTTGCAAACCACGGATTTCCGTTGCCATACGCTCGATAGAAGTTGCGATGCTAGCAAGAACTGCAAAGTACTCAGCGTGAAGGTCACGAGGAAGGACCTGTGTAGAGATTTCTTGAGCACGGATACCCAATTTGTCGCAGACGTATTTTTCAACGAATGGTGGGATGTTGGCAAAATTACCAACCGCACCAGAAATCTTACCAGCTTCCACACCAGCAGCAGCATGCTCGAAACGCTCGATATTGCGCTTCATTTCGCTGTACCATGTTGCCAATTTAAGACCAAAAGTTGTTGGTTCAGCGTGCACACCGTGGGTACGACCCATCATGATGGTGAACTTGTGCTCCTTAGCCTTATCAGCGATGATGTTGGTGAAGTTTTCAAGGTCACGACGGATGATGTCATTGGCTTGCTTGTAAAGGTAACCGTAGGCAGTATCGACTACGTCAGTAGAAGTCAAACCATAGTGGACCCACTTACGCTCTTCACCAAGAGTCTCAGAAACCGCACGTGTGAAGGCAACCACATCGTGGCGAGTCTCCTGCTCGATTTCCAAAATACGGTCGATGTCAAAGTCCGCCTTCTCACGAATCAAAGCCACATCTTCCTTAGGGATTTCTCCTAACTCAGCCCATGCCTCGTCAGCGAGGATTTCCACCTCAAGCCAAGCACGGTATTTATTTTCTTCACTCCAAATGTTCGCCATCTCAGGGCGAGAGTAACGTTCGATCATGATTAAGATACCAAGGGCGACTAGAAAGCGACTGAATTTTAGGAAACTAACGACGGACGCTTGCGTCCTAGGAGGTTTATCTAAATTCCGAGCTTTCCGCCCGGGTTCAGTTCTGCAAACTAGATGCCCATTTCCTTTCTTTTCTTTTAATTTATTTTTGGATTTTTTTCTTAGTTTATTCTACTTTAAAATTAAATATTTAAAATAGATCTTCCTCTGAATCATCCCTAGTTTTTAATTCTTCGATTTTTCTTCTTATAGGTTGAATTATCTGTTCATAAGTCTGAAGAGCATCAAGCAATTCTTGAATTTTCAAATCATCCGTTGAAATATCAATTTGGTTTCTTGTTAGATCAATTAATCTACTGAGTCTTTGATACTCTCTCCATAAGTTCATAAATTCAGTATTGCTCATATATTTATGTTTCAAATCCATTTCTTCACCCAAAACTAGATTAGATTGTCGTTCTAACCCAATTTCAGTTGTATTGCAAATTCTCTCACTTTCTTTTCCCATCATATGAGCTCTTCTATTTAAGCGTCTTATTTTACTGTCTAGAGTTCTCAAGTCTAGTTCTAAATCACGAATTCTTTGGCTTAGAATTTCTGATTCCTCAGAATCGGCATTTAGCAATTTTTCTTCCAATCTTTTTATTTTGATAAGTGTAATTAGACGCTCTAATCTAATCTTATCTCTTTGATTTTCAAAATTAACATGTGACTTATTTAGAATAAAGTCACTTCTAGTAGAAGTAGAAGATCTATCACTCTTATCTGGCTCATATAATCTTACTTGCTCCTCATTTAAATCATTTGCAAGAGTCATAAATCGAAATCCATCAATAATATGTAACTTTTTACATAACTTTTCTCCCAAAGGAGCACTTTCGTTTATCGAGTAGCCTTCTTTAAGCTCATACATCTCGTTTAACATTGAAATATATGGACCTACTGTTTTCCCTTTTACTCGATACAAGAGATCATACTTTTTAGTTGAATTCCCATCACTAGTTACAAAGATAACTTTTTCACCTACGTTATGAGCTCTAGAAGCTACCTCATGTAATATTTCTTCCCAAATAATATAGTCACCGTATTGAGTATCGTAGGAGATATTTGAATACGTTCTCATGATGCCTTTTTTTTCTTCCCTATCATTAAATCCAGGTGGAGTTTCATTATTATATCGCTTATCACCTTGTTCCTGAACCTTATCAAACCACTCCTGATTACGTTTTGGCGCTACTGAATCTCCTATTAATTCAATAACTCTAGCAGTAAGTTCATCTAAATCTTTAGAATACTTTTCATCAATAGTTTGATGTAAATCTTTAATGATGTGTTCTTGTTTATCTAAAAGTTCCTGACGAAAACTTTCTAGCTTATCATTAGTATTACTATGAATCTGTTCTTTATGAACTTTATTATTAAGAAATTTGATGTTGTCTTCATTCAATAGTGACTCACAAAGATTTTTATAAATGTTTTCTGTTTCTACATGTAATAAATTAGATATCCGATCTTTATAAACTTTCACATTTTCTAAAGTCTCAATCTTTACTTTTTTCTTATTAAAATTAAACTCAATACCTACTAAATATGGAACAAAAATGTGATTCTTTACTTTATCAATTGCTTCGAGATATTTTTCTGCAATTTCAGTCGGTAATCTGAGTATATCTAAAAGAAAGTTCGAATCAAAAACGATTAAATTATTCTTTTCCCTATTTAAATCATTTACATCTAATGAATCCAAATAAAATTCTGGAAATAGCTCTTTCATACTTGCCATACATCTAACCTTAAAAATCAATCCCTTCCCCAAATTCCTCTACCTCATCCGGCGCATCACTAAACAAAGTCACATGCCCCATCTTGCGGTTGTGCTTCGCTTCTATTTTACCATACATGTGAAGGTGGGCGCTTGGATTTTCTGTGACATATTTTTCAGCGGCCTCGACATGCTGGCCGAGGACATTGAGCATGACGGCTGGGGCATGCAGGTGGATAGCTGGCAATGGCGCTCCCAGAACACCCAGAATATGAGTGTCAAACTGGGAGAAGTCGCAGGCTTCGATAGAGTAGTGGCCTGAGTTGTGTGGACGTGGCGCAATTTCATTGACAATGATGTCATCAGCAGTCGCAAACATTTCCACGCAAAGGGTTCCAGACAAGTTCAGTTGTTCTGCAATTCGCACTGCCATGGCCTTGGCTTTCTCTGCCAAACGATCCGAAATTCGGGCTGGCACGATGGTCTTAGACAGGATATTATTGCGGTGGATATTTTCCTGAACTGGGAAAACTGTCACGTCCTTACCATTACCTGACACGATGACAGAAATTTCAAGGTCAAAGTTGATGAATTCTTCCAAGACACAGGCTGCTGAGTCTGCTAGCGCATAGGCTTCTTCCAAATCTGCTTCTGAGCGAATGACCTTTTGTCCATGCCCATCGTAGCCACCTGTCGCAGTCTTGAGGACATAGTTTTTCGATAGGTCAATATCTGCCAAATCTTGGCTTGAGGTCACAACCTTATAAGGTGCCACGGTGACTTGGGCCTTATTTGAGAGAAAGTCCTTTTCAAAAATACGGTTTTGAGAAATGCGAAGCAGATCTGTCCCTTGTGGGAGCTGTCCTTCTTTGATAACGGCGTCAAGGCCATCAGCATCCACATTTTCAAACTCATAGGTGAGGACATCGCAACGCTCAGCCAACTGACGGAGGGCATCCACATCGTTATAAGGTGCCACGATGATTTCCGCCACGCGAGAGGCCGGGCAATCCGCAGCAGGATCAAGTGCAATGACCTTGTGACCCATGTAAATAGCAGAAATGGCCATCATCTGACCAAGCTGACCGCCACCGATAATTCCGATTGTTTTAGATGAGCTCATTTGTAGACTCCTCTGCGATTTTTCCTTGTTCTTCTGCGAAATCTGCCAAAGCTGTCGCAATTGTCTGATCCTCTACTGATAGGAGACGGAGGGCAAAGAGGGCAGCGTTTGTCGCACCAGCTTCACCGATCGCCATGGTTGCGACTGGCACACCTCCTGGCATCTGAACAATAGAATAAAGCGAATCCACACCGCTAAGGGCACGTGATTTGACTGGTACTCCTATGACTGGAAGGGTTGTTTTAGCAGCAACCATACCTGGCAAGTGAGCAGCGCCACCAGCACCTGCAATGATAACCTTGATGCCACGGCTACGTGCTTCTTCGGCATGTTTGAACATGAGGTCTGGCGTCCGGTGTGCGGAAACAACTTTCTTTTCGTAAGCAACGCCGAAGTTGTCGAGGACTTCAGCGGCTTTTTGCATGGTTGCCCAGTCGGATTTGGAGCCCATGATGATGGAAATAATTGGTTTAGTCATAATTTTCCCTTTTTTTCTTTTTTGATAACGGTCTTAGGTGGTGGGGACGGAAGCAAACCTTCGGTTTCATTCCTAAACTTTGAGCCTAAGTTCTCAAAGTTTCCCCGACCAGAACAGTTTCTGTTCTGGTCTTTTCACCACTGCGACCATTATCGGGTTTGGCGACTGCGTCGCCTTTTCTTATATCTTTATCGAATCGCCTTGCTTCCGATATCCGTACGATAGAAAAGGCCTTCTGTGTTTTGTTTGCCGAGTTGGCTGTAGATGGTGTTTTGGCCGTCTTTGACGGTATCAGCCGTGGTGACCAGCATGTAAACACGGCCTCCGTTTGAGAGGAGATCTTGCCCATTTTCAGCAAATTTAGCTCCGGCATAGTAAGTGATGATGTCGCCTTCTGTCTTGGTAGGAAGCTTGACACCTTTCTCATAAGCGAGTGGGTAGCCGTTTGATGCGACAACCACACCCAGAGTCACACCCTTGTCCGTCCAAGTAATAGCTGGCTCCTTGCCATCGAGGATATCCGTAATATTTTGTGCAAAGTCAGATGTCAAACGAGGCAGGATAATTTGCGTTTCTGGATCTCCGAAGCGAGCGTTAAACTCGATAACTTTGGGTCCATCAGCTGTCAAGATAAGCCCTGCGTATAGGACACCAAGATAGGGACGTCCTTCCTGAATCATGCCCTCAAGAACTGGCATGACAATCGTGTCAACCGCTGTATCAACCACGCTCTGTGGCAAGTGAGGAACTGGCGCATAGGCACCCATCCCACCAGTGTTAGGACCCTTGTCGTTATCATAGGCACGTTTGTGGTCCTGAGCTGTTGGCATGATGTAGAACTTGTCACCATTGACAAAGGCAAAAAGTGAAAATTCCTCTCCTGCAAGAAACTCCTCGATAACCACACGCGCACCTGAGTCTCCGAATTTATTGTCCAAGAGCATATCGTGAGCTGCTTCGACCGCTTGCTCGACTGTCTCAGCAACGACGACACCTTTCCCAAGTGCCAAACCATCCGCCTTGACCACGATTGGAGCGCCTTTTTCTTCGATATAGGCCTTGGCTTCCTCGAAATCTGAGAAGGTCCCATAGGCTGCTGTTGGAACATCATATTTGACCATGATTTCCTTAGCAAAATCCTTGGACCACTCCAGCTCAGCCGAAGCTTTAGTCGGACCAAAAGCCTTGAGACCTGCTGCATTGAAATCATCCACGATTCCGGATGCAAGGGCATCATCTGGCCCGATAAAGGACCAAGCTATATCGTTGGCTTTTGCAAACTCAATCAATTTAGAATGTTCGGAAATAGAGATATCCACCAATTCCAGACCATCCAGAGTCATCCCGTCATTTCCAGGAGCTACAAAGACTCTTTCAACGTCTTTTGACTCAAGCAACTTCTTAGCAATGGCATGTTCACGACCACCCGAGCCGACAACTAACAGCTTCATCTTTCAACCTCTTTTGCGAATTATTTACTAATATTATACCATAAACGTTCGTTTTAATCTTGTTTCATTTCGCTTTTAAAGCAAAAAAAGGAAAGAAACTGTTTTCTTCCCTTTTGTTTTTTTAATGTCTAAAATGTCTCACGCCTGTGAAGACCATAGTCAAGCCGTATTTATCAGCAGCTTCGATAGACTCTTGGTCACGGACAGAGCCCCCTGGCTGGATGATGGCCTTGATACCTGCCTTAGCGATTTCTTCCACGTTATCCGCAAATGGGAAGAAGGCATCCGAAGCAAGGACAGCGCCGTCAAGGCGGTCTTTGGCTTGGTCGATGGCAATACGAACAGAGGCCACACGGTTAGTTTGACCTGGACCAACACCCAATGTCATGTGGTCGTTAGTTACGATGATACCGTTTGATTTGACATACTTGATAGCTTTCCAAGCAAACTCAAGGGCAGTCGCTTCTGTCTCAGTTGGTTGGCGTTTGGTCACCACTTGCCAGTCAGCTGGGCTTTCTTTGATCACGTCTTGGTTTTGAACGAGGAGTCCACCGACAACACCTGTGTATTCTGCTTCCACTTCACTAGCGTCTTGGGCATCAAATGGCAAGGCAAGAATGCGCAAGTTTTTCTTTTTGTTAGTCAAAATAGCTAGCGCAGCATCTGTATAGCTTGGTGCAATGATGATTTCAAGGAAAACACCGTGCATCTTCTCAGCTGTCGCAGCATCTACCTCACGGTTGAGAACGACAATCCCACCAAAGATAGACACTGGGTCAGACTCATAAGCGTAGTCCCAAGCAGTCTCGATATCGTCAGCTTGACCAATCCCGCACGGGTTCATGTGTTTCAAAGCCACAACGGTTGGACGGTCTTTGAAATCACGGATGATACGGATGGCAGCGTCAGCATCACGGATGTTATTGAATGACAATTCTTTACCGTTGAGCTGTTTGGCTGAAGCAATGGAGTAATCCGTTGGCAAGGCTTTTTGGTAGAAGTCTGCGTTTTGTTGAGGGTTTTCACCGTAACGCATTGGTTGCTTGAGGTCATAGGTCAAAGTGAGTTTTTCAGGTTTTGCTTCACCGACTTGAGTTGTGAAATATTCTGCAATCAAGGCATCATAAGCTGCTGTGTGACGGAAAACCTTAGCTGCCAAACGTTGGCGAGTTTCGTAGCTTGTTTCGCCATTAGCTGCCAATTCGTCAAGAACAACAGCATAATCAGCAGGGTCTACAACAACTGTTACGCTAGCGTGGTTTTTAGCTGCTGAACGAAGCATAGATGGCCCACCAATATCGATATTTTCAACTGCATCAGCATAAGTCACATCTGGTTTAAGGATAGTTTCCTTAAATGGGTAAAGGTTGACCACCACAAGGTCAATGAGCTCAATCTTGTTGTCCTTAGCCGCTTCCAAGTGGCTATCCAAGTCACGACGAGCTAAGAGACCTCCGTGGATATTTGGATGAAGGGTCTTCACACGACCGTCCATCATTTCCGGGAAACCAGTCACATCGTCAATGGCAATGGTATCAACACCGGCATTATCAAGGGCAACTTTGGTACCACCTGTTGAGATGATATCCCAACCAAGTTTTTTGAGTTCTTGGGCAAATTCAACGATGCCCGCTTTATCTGAGACTGAAATAAGTGCTCGTTTAGTCATGTTCTTTCTTTTCCTTTTTAAAAAAGTTCTTTCTTTGCTACAGTGCTACAGTCGAAAATTTTCTTTCAGCCCGAGGGCTTCCTTATTTGCGTGCAGCCCCCAAACTATCCAAGACTTCTGGATAGAGTTTGTACTCTGTTTCGTGGATGCGAGTCTCGAAAGTATCAAGGGTATCACCTTCAAGGCGTGGCACCCGGACTTGTTTGATAACCTTACCAGTGTCCACACCAGAATCCACCCAGTGAATGGTCACACCAGACTGGTCAACGCCTGCATTCCAAGCATCCTCAATACCATGAGCGCCTGGAAATTCAGGGAGATAAGCTGGGTGAATGTTGATAATCCTGCCTTCATAAGCCGCCAATAAGGTTGGCCCAACGATTTTCATGTAGCCTGCTAGACAAACCAAGTCAATCTGGTGTTCATCTAAGAGCTCAACAATGGCTCCTTCGTAGTCTGCTTTGCTCTCAAACTCCTTGAGTTCGAAGGCATAGGATAAAACTCCAAGATTTTCTGCACGCTCAAGTACATAGGCATCCCGGTGATCTGAAAAGACAAATTCAACTGGAAATTGCTCTGCAATGACCTGAAAGTTTGAACCATTTCCAGAAGCAAAAACAGCAATTTTTTTAGCCATTATTTTATCACCACACTTGCATCTGTCTTCTTGACAATCCGACCGATTTCATAAACAGGTTCGTCGAGAAGTTCTTTGACACGTTCAACATGTTCTGGTTTCACTGCAAGCATAAGCCCCACACCCATGTTAAAGATTTCAAACATTTCTTCGTGTTTGATTTGACCATATTTTTCAAGGGCTTTGAAAATTGGAAGGACCGGGACTTTGCTTTCGTCAATTTCAGCAGCCAAATCATCTGAGAACATACGTGGTACATTTTCGATGAAACCACCACCTGTGATGTGGGCAATCCCGTTAACCAATTCTTCTTTGATCAGTGGCAATGCTGCTTTGACGTAGATACGAGTTGGTTCCAAAAGAACATCTTTGAGTTTCTTGCCTTCCAATTCTGGGAGAACTTCTTCACCTGTATAGTCCGCAAAGACACGACGCACGAGTGAATAACCATTTGAGTGGATACCACTTGAAGCAAGCCCCAAAATCACATCACCTGCTGCTACTCTTGAACCGTCGATGATTTGAGATTTTTCAGCCACACCGACTGCGAAACCAGCCAAGTCATAGTCGTCTTCGCCGTACATGCCAGGCATTTCAGCCGTTTCACCACCGATAAGGGCAGCACCTGCTTGTACACAACCTTCAGCCACACCTGCAACCACTTGTTCTAGTTTAGCTGGTTCATTTTTACCAGTTGCGATATAGTCCAAGAAGTAAAGAGGCTCTGCACCTGCAGCAATGATATCATTTACACACATAGCCACACAGTCTTGACCGATGGTATCATGTTTGTCATACTTGATAGCAAGCATCAGCTTAGTACCAACACCATCTGTTCCTGAGATCAAAACTGGCTCTTTAACACCTGTTTTTGAAAGGTCGAACATGCCACCAAAACCACCTAGAGACCCCATCACACCTGCACGCTCCGTACGTGCCACGTGTTTTTTGATCCGTTCAACAACTTCATAACCCGCTTCAACGTCCACACCAGACTGCGCATAAGCATTTTTATTTGTCATTTTATTCATTCCTTTTCTTTAATCGAGAGTCTTTAGCCGTCTATTTGTAAAAACTGATCTTGTCTTCCAAACTTCTACGATATTCTTCTTCATAGTCATAGAGAGGAGTTGGATATTTCCCATCAAAGTAAGCCACACAGAGACCGCCATTTGGTGCATCTGTCTCAATACCGATTGAGTCAATTAAGCCCTCAATAGAAAGATAAGTCAGGCTATCTGCACCAATAATTTGACAGGTTTCTTCAACCGTATGATTGGCCGCAATTAATTCCTCACGACTCTGAATATCAATTCCATAGAAACATGGATAAGCCAGAGCTGGGCTAGCAATCGCCACATGAACTTCTGTAGCACCTGCTTCTTTCAGCAATTTTACGATACGACGAGATGTTGTGCCTCGTACAATCGAGTCATCGATCATGACCACGCGCTTGCCTTTAACGACACCAGAGACGGCAGACAATTTCATCCGAACCCCTTGCTCGCGCAATTCTTGGGTCGGCTGGATGAAGGTTCGTTGGGTATATTGGTTCTTGATGAGCCCCATTTCATTTGGCAGACCTGATTCTTCGGCAAAGCCCATGGCTGCGCTGAGTGAGGAGTTTGGTACCCCAACCACAATATCTGCTTCATGCTTTAACTCACGTGCCAGTTGAGCTCCCATTCTCTTACGAGCCGTATGGACGTTGACTCCGTGGATGTTGGAATCAGGACGGGCAAAGTAGATATACTCCATGGAACAGATAGCCAACTGAGTATCGTTTGTATAGCTGTCATACTGGATACCACTATCATCAATAATGACAATCTCGCCTGGTTTCACATCGCGAATCCACTCAGCACCTATAACTTCAAAGGCACAGGTTTCAGATGAAACCACTACTGCTCCATTAGCCATTTTCCCGATTGACAGAGGACGGAAGCCATTTGGATCAAGGGCCGCAATTAACTTATCTTCAAACATCAAGAGATAAGCAAAACCACCTTTAACAAGACTGAGTGCTTCCTTGATTTTACCCATCAGGTTTGGATTGTGGCTACGGCGAATAAGGTGAGCCAAGATTTCAGAGTCAGAGGTTGAGCTGAAAATCGCTCCTCTTTGTTCCAATTCTTGCTTGAGCGATTCTGCATTGGTCAGATTCCCATTATGAGCCAAACCAAACTGCATATCATGAAAGCGGAAAAGGAAAGGTTGGATATTGTCTACAGAAGCTTCTCCCGCAGTCGCATAACGCACGTGCCCAATCGCTCCAGTTCCTGTCAATTTATCCAAATTCGCAGGATTTTTGAAGACTTCTGATAAAAGCCCCATATCACGATGACGCTTCAATTTCCCTTGGTCATTGGAGAGGATTCCTGCCCCCTCCTGACCACGGTGCTGAAGACTATGGAGTCCAAAATAGGTCAATTTGGCAGCGTCTGGGTGACCCCAGATACCAAAAACACCACATTCCTCATTAAGAGATTTTACTTCGTATGTCATTTTATATACCTAATTTTTATTTGTGTATCATTTCTTAACGATACTAGAGCGGAATGATACGGCAGAAGCTCGTTTCACTCGCAACAATAAATCATTTGCAATTGTCGTAAGTTAGATCTACTTGATTTTACATTTACTGATGATTATCTATTAGAAAATCTGCAAAACCTATTTTCCAGTAAAGTATTTAACCGCTGATGCAAAGAGATATTGGTCTTTATTTCCTGGAATATTTTGGAAGAGACCGTCTTCGAAACGTTCTGAGTGCCCCATCTTACCGATGATTTGACCGTTCTTACTTGTGATACCTTCAATAGCATTTACAGAACCATTTGGATTGTATTTAGAATCCATGCTTGGTTTTCCTTCTAAGTCAACGTATTGGCTAAAGATTTGACCATTGTCACGAAGTTCTGCAAATTCCTCAGCTGTCACGACAAATTTACCTTCACCGTGTGATACTGGGATGGCATGGATGTCACCAACTTCCACTCCAGCAAGCCATGGTGAGTTCGTGTTAGCAATACGTGTTTCAACCATCTTAGCCACGTGTTGGTTGGCATCATTGTAGAAGAGAGTTGGACTAGTACTGCTTGCATCTTCAAAGTTACCATATGGAAGAAGACCTGATTTGACAAGAGCTTGGAACCCATTACAGATACCGATAATCAAACCACCACCTTCGATGAAGCTATCAATGGCTGCACGTACTTTTTCATTGAGCAAGATGTTAACGATAAATTTAGCTGATCCATCTGGTTCATCGGCGGCTGAGAAGCCACCTGCAAAGAAGATAATGTTAGCTTTTTCGATATTGTCAACCATGGTGTCAACAGACTTGACAATTGCCTCCTCATTCAATGTGACAAATGGTACCAAGTTGACTTGAGCACCTTCTTTTTCAAAGGCCTTAGCTGAATCGTACTCAGAGTTAGTTCCTGGGAATACTGGGATGTAAACCACTGGTGTCTCAACTGTTTCTTTGGCTTTGATCACAGCATCTGATGCCACCGCAGGTACTTCTTCCAACTCAGTTGCTTGTGCAAATTCCGTTGGGTAGACCTTTTCCAATTTACCTTGGAAGGCACTGTCAAGTTTGTGTCCATCAAGCATTACACCGTTGACAGCAAGTGTAAAGTCAGCTGCTGTTTGTCCAATCTTCTTAATTCCCGCAATTTCTTCCGGAGATGTGAAAACGAATCCACCTAATTGAGCTGTCAAGGCAGTCTCAAGATTTTCAAGGGTTACAGTGGCACCGATATGGTTACCAAATGTTGCAAGGGCAAGAGCTTCAAGGATACCACCATATTTAACCGCTGATGCTGCTGTCACTTTATGGGCAGCTTGGATAGCTTCAAATTGAGCAAAGTTAGACTTGATAAGATCAAAGTCAATTTCTTGTGCCAAAGCTTGACCTGGGATGTAATAGATATTTTCACCAGTAGCTTTAAATTCTGGAGAAAGGACCTTACGGCTATCTGCAGTTGTGACACCAAAAGCAACCAAGGTTGGTGGTACTGTCAATTCTTCAAAGGTACCAGACATAGAGTCCTTCCCACCGATAGATGGCAACCCAAGTTGAATCTGAGCTTCAATTGATCCAAGAAGAGCTGCTACTGGCTGACCAAAACGCTCTGCTTGTTTACCCATACGCTCGAAGTATTCTTGATAAGAGAAACGAGCCTTAGACCAGTTTGCACCAGCAGCAACCAAACGAGCGGTTGCTTCGATGACCGCATAAGCCGCACCATGATATGGAGACCATTCTGCTACATAAGGGTTGAACCCTTGCGTCATAACAGAAGCCGTATGCGTCACACCATGTTGGACTGGCAATTTCTGTACAGAAGCCTCCGTTGGTGTGATTTGGTAGCGACCACCAAGTGGGTGATTGACTGTTGAACGACCAACTGAGCTATCAAAGATAGTTTGCAACCCTTTTTGACTGGCATGGTTAAGGTCAGCCAAGACTTCTAGAGTATCAGTTTCAAGGGTTTCGGCAGATGTTTGGCGTTCTTCTGGGAGCTTGACATCCTTGTCAACCACCTTAGCATCCACAACTACACGTACACCGTTTGTATCAAGGAAACGACGTTCCAAATCAACGATGGTTTCACCATTCCAGTGCATGACAAGATTTGGTTTTTCAGTCACTGTCGCAACGACAACTGCATCAATATTTTCTTTGTTACATGCTGCAATGAAGGCATCTACATCTTCTGGACGAACTACCACGGCCATACGTTCCTGAGATTCAGAGATGGCAATTTCGGTACCGTTCAAGCCTTGGTATTTCAATGGCACTTTGTCTAGATCAATTTCAAGACCATCAGCCAATTCACCGATAGCCACACAGACACCACCGGCACCAAAGTCATTTGATTTCTTGATTAGACGTGTCACTTCCCCATTACGGAAAAGACGTTGAATCTTACGTTCTTCGATGGCATTCCCTTTTTGAACCTCAGCACCAGCTGTTTCAACAGATTCAACCGTTTGAACTTTAGATGAACCTGTCGCACCACCGACACCATCACGTCCAGTCTTACCTCCGAGCAAGATAATCACATCACCTGCTTCAGGTTTTTCACGGACAACATTTTCCTTAGGAGCCGCACCGACAACGGCACCTAGCTCCATACGCTTAGCAACGAAACCTGGATGGAAGTATTCACGAACATAGGTTGTTGCAAGACCAATTTGGTTACCGTATGAAGAATAACCGTGAGCTGCTGTTTTAGAAATCACTTGTTGTGGCAATTTCCCAGCGCGAGTTTCTGAAATCGGAGTTGTAATATCGCCAGCACCTGAAATACGCATGGCTTGGTAAACGTAGGAACGCCCTGATAATGGGTCACGAATGGCACCACCGATACAAGTAGCCGCTCCACCAAATGGTTCAATCTCCGTTGGGTGGTTGTGAGTTTCGTTTTTGAACATGAGGAGCCAAGGCTCCTTGACACCATTGACATCCACCTCAATTTCAACAGAGCAGGCATTGATTTCATCAGACACTTCCATGTCGTCCAAACGACCATTGACACGCTCATAACGACCAAAAATAGTCGCCATATCCATCAAAGTCTGAGGTTTTTCGGTACGTCCCAACTCATCACGCATGGCAATATACTTGTCATAAGTCGCTTGCAATTGTTTTTGGAATTTAGAAGCTGAGAAGTCGATATTCTTCAACTCAGTCTCGAAAGTGGTATGACGGCAGTGGTCAGACCAGTAGGTATCCAAGACCTTAAGCTCCGTCTCAGTTGGCACACGTCCAATTGACTTGAAATAGTCTTGGATAAAGAGCAAATCATCCACTTCCATTGCCATCCCTTGCTCGGCTTTGTAGCGGGCAAAATCTTCTGCTGTATAGCTTTCAAAGAAATCCAAACTTGGAATGGTCTTGTCAGACTCAGAGAAATCCTGTTTAGCAATGCCAAGAGTGATATCTTTGAAACGAGAGTCCACTGGGTTCAAGAGGTAGTTTTTGACAGCTTCCAATTCATTCGCATCAATATCCTTATTGACCAAGTAAAGTTGTGCTGTGTTCACCGTTATATCACTTGAGCTACCAAGCAAAAGCAAAGCTTCCTGTGAAGATGCCGCACGTTGGTCAAATTGACCAGGCAAACTTTCGATAGCAAAGAAAGCATACTTCTCAAGATCAGCCTTCACTTCAGCTTCATCCAAAACAGTATCGGTCACTTGCTCAGAGAAGATGTGTTTTTCCGCACGCGCAAACAAGTCCTCTACCAAACCAAAAACATCGTAAACCTGAACGATACGAAGATCATTCAAGGTTTTCAACTGAAGATTATGCTGTAATTCTTTTACTAAAGAGTCAGATTTGACACGAAAATCAGCTTTTTTCTCAACGAAAATACGTTTATCCATTTTAGTTCCTTTATCTATTTCTACTTAAAGATTTTAGTGAAGAGCAAGTAAAACTTTACTTCAATCCTTGTAATTTCTCCAACACAACCTTATAAACATCTGTCAAGCTACCAAGGTCCCTACGGAAAACATCCTTGTCCATATGGTGCCCTTCCGCATCCCAAAGGCGACAATTATCTGGTGAAAATTCATCTGCCAAGATAATCTTGCCATCCTTATCAAAACCAAATTCCAATTTGAAGTCAATCAAACGCAGACCAATTTGTGCAAACCAATCTTTCAGCAATTCATTGATACGACGCGTTTCTTCCTTGATATAAGCAATTTGTTCATCATTGGCAATGCCCAAGAACTTGACGTGCTCATCATTGATGAATGGATCATCCAAATCATCGTTCTTGTAGTAAAATTCAACGATAGGAGTTTTCAAGTCCAAACCTTCTTCCACGCCAAAACGTTTTGAGAAAGAACCTGCAGTCACGTTACGAAGAACAACCTCCAAAGGAATGATTTTCACTTTCTTGTTGAGTTGTTCTGTATCAGAGATACGTTCGATAAAGTGAGTAGCTACACCCGCAGCATTCAATTTTTCAAAAATAAGAGACGAAATCTGATTATTCAGCACACCTTTCCCCTCTATGGTCTCTTTGCGAGCTCCATTCAGCATAGTGGCCTGGTCCTTGTAGACCGACTTAATCACATTTTCGTCTTCTGTAGTATAGATATCTTTAGCTTTTCCCGTATAAATAAGTTTACTGGACATTTTCTTGTTCGCCTTTCGCATTACTTTACATCATTCTAACACAACATACACTAAAAATCAAATATTTCACGAACTATATTTGATGTCCCGTCTGAAAAAGTACAGAAAAATCGCAAACGATTTTTCATTTGCGATTTTCTAAGATTGATTTGAGTTAGAATGCGAACCTTATTCTTGTTTCAAAAAGCGGTCCAGATAGTAGCGTAAAAAACTCTTCCTACCTATAATCATGGTTAAACGACCTTCAAGTCCATAACGAATCTTTTCTGCCTGTTCAGCACTCAAGTCCGTCTCTGCCTCTAATTTAAAGAAATTCCCCTTTTCTGTCTGAGTCGCACTGGTATCGATATTGGTAATCTTGGACGTCAACACTAGTTGCTTATTGGCATCTGTTACTGTTGTAAATCGTACTTCATTTCCATGCTTGAGATCAACCACTTCCTTAGAACCGATATAAGCTGTCAGTTTTGCCTTCCTCTCCCTAGCCAACTGTGGAAAAAGGTGAGCGAGGATCGTTCCTTCTGGAATGATGGTAGATCGACTATGCTCAGGATTCAGGTGTAAAACACCATCTTCTGTTGCTGTAATTTTCCCCTTCTCTAAAAGATTTCCTTGAATTTTTTTACCTGACTCCGCTTCAAGAATTTTCTGATCCAAGAGCGTTAATTCCTGGCCTACCTTGGCTAGTTGCTGGGATTTTAATGATTCCAACTGAATTCCTAAGCCAGATGCATAAGCTTGCTGGGCTCCTGAACCTGCATACTGTACTCGATAACCTGCAAGAGTTGACTCCAACTGAGTGATTTGAGCATCTAGCTGAGATAAGGCCTGCTGTTTGGCTTCCGCTCCCTGCTCCTTTGTTGACTGATAAATGGCATAAGCTGGATGATCACTCTCTAAGACTCCATCAGCCTGAATAGCAGACTTGGCTTGCTGATATTCTTTAATTTTGGACTGGGTTTCACCGATGAGATTGCCTAACTCTGCCTGACTACCACTGGCTGCTGCATTTTGAGATGATATACTAGCATTTTGTTGCTCAACCTGACTTCGCAGACTAGCAGCTTGATTTAGATAATCTAAAAAACTATGCTGATAGCCAAATTTATCTACTTCAGGAAATTGATCACTTCCTGCTTGAAGGCTTGCTTTTAAATACTCCAGTTGAACCTTCTGATCCTTGAGCATTTCCAACTGACTAGCATAATTTTCTGCCTGAACCGCTTCTGCTCCCTCTTGGTATTGAACAAGAAGATCTCCTTGTTTGACAAACTTATTTTCAGCCAAATGATTAGCCACAATCTTGCTATTACTGCTAGACTGAATGGTGGCAATGATACGAGCAGGTTCTACCATAGCTCCAGCTGTCAAGCTTATCTCCTTTTGTGCAAATATTGAAAAAACGATTAGGAACAAAAACAAGATAAAACTTGGAAAAATCACATAACTAGAAAAATTATGGTAACGACGATTATAAAACTCCGCACTTTCTAAAAATTCTGATTGCATCTTTTTTCCTCTCTAACTATTCACTAGATGGGCGTAAAATCCACCCTGAGCCAGTAAATCCATATGTGTACCCTCTTCGACAATCTTGCCCTGATCCAAAACGACAACCTTCTCTGTCCGCTCAGCAATGGTCAAGCGGTGAGCAATGAAAATCAAGGTCTTATCCAAAGCCATTAGATTATCGACAATTCGCTTCTCGGTCAAAATATCTAGACTGCTAGTCGCCTCATCCAAGATCAAGACAGGCGCATCGGTCAAGAGAGCACGCGCCAAAGCGATCCTCTGACGTTGCCCACCTGAAATGCCCGCTCCATCCGAAGTCAGTTCTGTCTGGTAATTCAGTGGCATCCGCTCGATATCCTCCCGAATCTCAGCCAAATCCACTGCTCTCAAGATATCCTCCTGGGTCGTCCCCTCCTTAGCTCCAAGGAGAAGATTCTCCAAAATCGTCCCATTGAAAACATAGGGTTGCTGAGGCAAGTAGTTGATATACTGGCGTAGAGCCTTTTTATCAATCTGATTGAGATTGACGCCACCCAGACTAATCTCCCCCTGACTAGGATCATAAAAATTAACCATCATCTTAGCCAAGGTCGTCTTACCTGAGCCTGAAATTCCCACAAATGCCACTTTAGAGCCTTGTGGAATAGTCAGATTGATATCCGACAAAACATCTCGACCATAGCCATACTTATAGTGAACCTGCTTGAAATCCATATCTCCTTCTAGCAAGCTCAAATCTGAGACTGTTTTCTTTTCCTCAAACTCAGATGCAACCAGATAAACTTCATTGAGACGGTTATTGGCTACCTGCGCTGTCTGAAGTTTGGTTTGCAGGTTGATGATATTTTCCAATGGATTTGTAAAGTAAATAAACAAGGAATTATAGGTAATCAACTGGCCCAAACTCATCTTATTATCCATGACTAGGAGAGCCCCCATCCAGAGAATACCAACATTGAGTAAGAGCTGGGCAACTTTTTTCAGAGCCTTTTGCTGACTTTCTGCCCGACTGTAAGTAAAAGATTTTTTCAGATAATCTACAAATTCCTTGTCAATCTTTTGGTAGCGTGAACTTTCACTAGTTAAGGACTTGATGGTCTCAATGCCATTGATGTCCTCAATGATAGAAGAAGACAGAACCGCATTGGCTTCCATAGTTTCCCGATTCATCTTTTCAAAGGGCTTCATAAAAGCAAAGATAATCACTGTGTAAATAGGAAGGGCTAGTAAACTCATGAAAAAGAGATTGCTATTCTGCGAAAATAGAACTACTGAAATAATCAAGACAGTAGATACATCCAAAAAGATTGACAGAATAGTCGAAGCCAGTGCATCAATGATACTATTTGCATCCGTGAAACGAGATACGATTTCCCCTGTACGACGTGTCGCAAAGAAGGACATAGGCAGGTGAAAAACATGCTTGATATAGGACAAAATCACATCAATGGACAAGCGTTGCCCCAAAATAAGCAAGAGATACTCCTGAGCGTAGGACAAGATTTGCTGGAGAATATAAACAATAACCAGCCCAATAGAAATAATCCCCAGCGTCGAACGCATCTGATCTGGTACATAAGTATCAATGATAGACTGCAGATAATAAGAACCCACAATGTTAATCAAGGTCACCAAGAGGGTCGCCAAAACGATATTAACAATCAAACCTCGCTGTTTCACTAATATAGGGATAAAGGAAAGCAGACCATTTTTTTGTTCCTTATGAGGCTTATAAGTCGGAGATGGTGCCATAAAAATAGTGATTCCTGTCCACTCCTTGGCAAAGCGCTCGCGAGAAATCTTGGTCAGCTTAACACTAGGATCTGGATCAGCAATATGAATGTTGTTCTTGTCCTGCCCAGTCACCACATAATAATGGAGCAATTTCCCTTCCTTAAGCACATGGGCAACAAAAGGAAAGGTCAAATCTGGCAAGTCAAAGAGCGTCATATCCGCCTTAATTGCTCGCGTCTCAAAACCAATTTCCTCTGCCACCTTGACCAAGCCCAAAGCCGTTGTCCCATCCATGGTTGTCTTGGCCAATTCTCGCAAGTGAGCCAAAGAGTAATAGCTACCATAATAACCAAAGACCATGGCTAATGAAGCTACTCCACAGTCCATCTGATCTACTTGAGGCCGATAGTGACGTTTCCCAAATTTCATATCCTACTCCTTTTCCTAACAATCTCCAAAGAAAACTTTGTAAGATTATTTTATCCAAACAAAGAAGCAAAAAGAAAATTATTTCTAAAAAAACAATAACTGCACCTGAACAGCACTTTTTCCTACATAAAAATAGGTAGAACAAACGTTCTACCTAGAAAATATAATGATTAATATTTCTTATCTTTTTCAATTTTTTTACGATTTGCCACAAATTTTTAAATTAACGTCTACTTCCCAGATGACGCCCATACATATAGGTAACGACTCCTAAAACACCCCAAGCTACTGCTGTAGAAGTAGTAACAACGATGCCCCCTTCAGTAACAGACAAATCTGCATCTGTCATGATTTCAAATTTTTCATCCAATTTCTTCATCTTTCATCTACTCCTTTTTAAATAATACTAGCTAATCCAACCAAAAGTCCTACTATTCCTGATACTGATATAATTATAGCCGCAAATTCTTCTGAGATATTCATTTATTTCTCCATTCTTTTTTAGTTCTTATTTCATTGATAACAACTAAAAGATGATTATTCAATAGCATTTGCCACATACTAATAATAGTTCTCTTTAAACCTTGTCTTTACCTGAATCTAAATAACTCATCATCAAAATAAGCATCGGAACAAATAACTCTGTTTGGAAATATTTTTCAACATTAAAGGTGATTACATGTAAATCCCCCAATATACAAAGCACTCCAAAAATAATTAAAAAGGCTCCCATTACATTTTTTAGATTTTTCATACAAGTTTACTTTTATCCAAATTTACGTTTTAAATCTTGACCAATTAATCGACCACCAAGGAAAATTGCCAATCCTGCACCAACCGTGGCTATGGTAATTGATCCACCTGCTGTATTCATCAATTCTTCTTCTGTCAATTCCGTCCATTTATTTAAATTCATTTTTTCTCTCCTTATTATTACATAAAATAGCCCCAAGCAATACCACCAATTAGTAAGACACCTCCTACAACTACAGCGGTAACCGACCCCCCATCCACTTCCATCAGCTCTTCTTCCTTAAGAGCTACAAAGTTCTGTTCCATTTTGTCAAAGTTTGTCATTTGTTTTCTCCTTTATTTTTATATTTGTGATTTCTAACCTTTAAACCATTTTAAAAGCCAAATTGGATAAATAACTGAAATAATCATTTCTAATCTCCTTCCTTTTCTTCTCACTTATCTATTCGAGAAATTATTTTAAAATGAATAAATAAATTTAATTTATTTAAAATACAATTTGATAAACCATGGAAGTAAAATTGGTAAATACATTGATTAGACTCCTTTCCTTTTCTTCTTACTTATCTATTCGAGAAATCATTTTAAAATAAACAACTAAATCAAATTTATTTTAAAAACCACTTAATTAACCATGGATAAAGACCTGTCACATACATCAGTAATCCTCCTTTTTTGTTCTTATCTCTTTATTCGTAAACTCAACTATAAAATTTCAAAATCTTATCTTTTTCGAAAAACAAAAAAACAACATGACTTGCATGTTGCTTTATGTTAGATTTTATCTTTAATGACCTTTAATACATCTGCCACACTTTGGAGGTAATCGATTTCTTCATCACTGATTTCGATTCCAAATTCATCCTCAACGGTTAGAACAAATTCCATCAAATCTACTGAATCAGCATCCAAATCATCCTTCAAGCTCAAGGCCTCTGTGACTACAAAGTCTTCTCCTTGACGTTCTTGGATGATAGTCACGATACGGTCAAAAATTTCTTTTTCTGTCATATATATTATTCTCCTGAAAATTCACGCGCAGTTTGAGCAACTACGTCTGTTTCTAGCATGGTACGAATCTGACGAATCGTACTGTACACAGCCTTGGCATCACTTGATCCATGAGTCTTGACAACCGGCGCCTTGACACCAAACAAGACTGCACCCCCAACATCTGAATAGTTGAGCTGCTTTTTCAAACCTTTAAGGCTATCCTTGAGAAGGAGAGCGCCAAGTTTTGCTCGAAGTCCGCCACCTGTAATGGTATTTTTTAGTAAGCCCATGATCCCCATGGCTGTACCTTCAATGGATTTGAGCACAGCGTTTCCCGTGAAACCATCTGTTACGACTACATCAGCAACGCCATTCATCAAATCACGCGCTTCCACATTACCGATAAAGTTCAAACTCTCATCAGCTGCTAGCAAGTCATAAGTTCCCTTGCGGAGTGGATCTCCCTTGCTACTCTCTGTCCCGTTATTAAGCAAACCAACTCGTGGTTTTGCAATTCCACGAACATTTTTAGCGTAGAAAGAACCTAGGATGGCATATTGATGAAGGTGATGGGCTGTGTTTTCTGCATTGGCACCAAGGTCTAGCATATCAAAACCTTTCCCATCAACTGTTGGTAAGGTTGACATAAGTCCAGGTCGATCGATATTCTTGATACGACCTACAATGAAAAATCCGGCCGCAAGCAAAGCACCTGTATTTCCTGCAGAAAGAACAGCATCTGCCTCCCCATCTTTGACAGCCTTGGCCGCCAAGACCATACTGGCATTTTTCTTCTTACGGATAGCTTTTGTAGGCTCATCATCAGAATTTATTTTTTCATCTGTATGGATAATGCTGATGCGATCTGTAGCTGTTAGATATTGCTTAATTTTACTTTCATCTCCGTAAAGTTGAATCTCAATATCTGAAAAGTCAGCAAGGGCTTGATTGACTCCCTCTACAATAGCTTGAGGTGCATAATCGCCACCCATTGCATCTACTGCGATTTTTTTCATTTGTCTTCCTCTTTTAGTAATTGTCCCCAATCGGCTAGGGAATCAATAAATTTCTTTGATTTTAGGTGAATTCCTACGTATTCTTCATAAATTTGATCCATGAACTGACGCAATTCTTGCTTGATTTCAGACTTGAGAGAAATAGTCTCTAAAGTCTCAAAGTTAATAGCTTGAAATTGATTGAGCAGATAGGGAATGTTTGGATTCAGATGACAACGTTTCTCATCCTCATGATAATGCTCTGGGCAAAGACAGGCTCCATATTTGAAAGAAAAGTCAAAAGCCTGGCCAACCCGATGGCAAAAGACACACTCATTAAAATTAAGACCAATCCCAAACCGTGTCAAAATCTGAATTTCAAAAATATTAGTCAAAATCTGATAATCTAAGCCCTCTTCCATCAGCTCTAATGTCTTCTGCAAAAAAGCAAATAAGGGAGCGTCCTGCTGATTATCCTGCAAACTCGCATCAGCCAAGGCTGCCACATAGGTCGCATAAGCCATGGTAAAGAGATCACTATTGATCCTTGGGAAGGTCATCACCTCATGATAATCCTCGATGTAACTGAGTCCATCATCATTGATGCGCAAGAGAAAACGAGCTAGCACCAAGGGCTGAATAACAGGAGCCAGTTTTGATTGACCAGCGTGTTTCACAAAAAACATGCGCTTGCCTGCCTGCTCTGTAAAGATTTTGACAAGCTTATCATCCTCTCGAAAGTTTCGGTTGTAGAGCACTAAACCTTGACTTGTGATAGATTGAATCATGCTTCTCTCATATACTCCTCAAGTCGTTTCATAGCTTCCCTGATAGTTTCCATGCTAGCTGCGTATGATAGGCGAACATAGCCTTCTCCATACTGACCAAAAGCAGCACCTGGGATGAAGGCGACAGCCTTCTTATGGGCAAAATCTTTCAGAAAAGCAAAGGAATCTTGATTATAGCCTGCTGGAATCTTAGCAAAGATATAAAAAGCACCGTCTGGCTTGATGATTTCAAAACCAAGGTCAGTCATCTTTTCCATAATGTAGTCCCGTCGTTGGATATATTCCTTCTTCATAGGTTCCGCATCATTCTTACCAGCTGTCAAAGCTTCTACCGCTGCGTGTTGAGCCATGGTGTTTGCGGCAGTGACCAAGTACTGGTGACTCTTGATGAGTTGAGCCGTAAAGTTTGCTGGTGCAAAGATAAAACCTAAACGCCAACCTGTCATGGCATGGGATTTGGATAAACCATTAATAATAATAGCCTGGTCTCTCAGCATAGTGCCTAGCGATACATGATTTTCCCCTGTGTAGGTCAATTCTGAGTAAACCTCATCACAGACAACGAAAATCTCATACTTTCGTAAAACATCTGCTAAAGCTTCTAATTGTTCACGACTATAGGTAATGCCTGTAGGGTTGGCTGGATAATTAAGAATGACTGCTTTGAGCTTGTCACCCTGCTCCAAAATTGCCTTCTCTAGCATTTCAGGAGTTAAGACAAAACCATTCTCAGTCGTGTCAATCTCAACAATCTCTGCACCAACTAGATTAACTATTGGCTCATAGCCTGGATAGGCAGGAGCTGGCAAGAGAACCTTGTCTCCTTCCTCCAAAATGGCTGTCAAAGTAGCTGATAAAGCTTCTGTCGCACCAATTGTAACCAAGATTTCATTTTCAGGATTGTAGTCCAACTGATACTTTTCTTTTACAAAATCACTGGCTGCTTGGCGTAAGGTCAACAAACCGCTCATCCCTGTATAGTAGGATTGGTCTTGATCGATGGCTCGCTTTGCAGCCTCCTTGACATGATCTGGCGTTGTAAAATCTGGTTCTCCCAAGGTCAACCGCAGGACTCCAGGAATCTCTGAAATAGCCTGATCAAATTGACGAATCAAGGAAACTTGTATCTTATCTAATTGTTTATTAAAGCGTTTGGTTAAGTCCATAGATACCCTCCTTGCTTAAAGAACATATGTCTATTATACTACAAAAGCTCTCTGACCGCAAAATTACATCTAGAATTAGCTTTCTAAAGGCTTTCTATTTACTTTTTTTCGAGACAAGACTATAATAAGAAGTGCTTATTTCGGAGGTTTTTATGTCATTTCTATCAAAAAATGGGGCTGGACTGTTAGCCTGTCTGATCATCTCAATCATCTCTTGGGTTTTAGGAGGCTTTCTGCCTGTTGTAGGAGCTCCTGTTTTTGCCATTTTTATCGGAATGGTTCTCCATCCCTTTCTCACTTCCTATACACAACTGGAAGCCGGTTTGACTTATAGCTCCAAAAAATTGCTCCAATACGCAGTCATCTTACTAGGCTTTGGACTCAATATCTCTCAAGTTTTTGCAGTAGGAAAATCTTCCCTCCCTGTCATTCTATCCACCATTTCTATAGCCTTGATTGTTGCCTATCTCTTCCAGCGCTTTTTTGACCTAGATACAAAGCTAGCTACCTTGATTGGAGTTGGATCTTCTATCTGTGGCGGTTCTGCCATTGCAGCGACTGCTCCTGTTATTCACGCCAAGGAAAAAGAAGTGGCCCAAGCTATCTCAGTAATCTTTTTCTTTAATGTCTTAGCAGCTCTTATCTTTCCAACTCTAGGTTCTTGGCTCCATCTTTCCAACGAAGGTTTTGCTCTCTTTGCGGGTACTGCGGTCAACGATACTTCCTCTGTGACAGCTACTGCTAGTGCCTGGGATAGTCTATACAATACAAACACTCTTGAGTCTGCCACTATTGTCAAATTGACCCGTACCCTAGCTATTATCCCTATTACTCTCTTCCTCTCTTACTGGCAAAGCCGTCAACAAGGTAACAACCAAGGAGTGAAGCTTAAAAAAATCTTCCCCGTTTTCATCCTTTACTTTATCCTAGCTTCTCTGCTAACTACTCTTCTCACATCTTTCGGTGTCAGCAATAGCTTCTTTTCACCTCTCAAACAACTCTCCAAATTCCTCATCATCATGGCCATGAGTGCTATCGGTCTAAAAACCAATCTTGTAGCTATGATTAAGTCTAGTGGTAAATCCATTCTTCTTGGGGTTCTCTGCTGGATTGCTATCATCCTGACTAGTCTCGGTATGCAAACGCTAATCGGTATTTTCTAAGACAAAGAGGCTGGGACAAAAGTCCTAGCCTCTCAATTATCTTTGGATTGTCGAGCAAGACGCAGTGGTTGAGTGGGTTCTACTACGCTGATTTCATCAGCTTTTACAGCCCTACTCAACTGTGCGGAGGTGGGACGACGAAATCGAATTCTAACGAATTACCGATTTCTGTCCCACTCTCTTTTATTGTTCAAGAATTAAGCGTGTATGTTCTCTCTTTATGCAACGATTCATCACGATATCATCGCATCCTCCATCACGCAAGATTTCTTCCGCTTCTGGATTTTCAAGCCCTAGTTGCGCCCAAAAAATCTTGGCATCCGCTTTGAGAAAATCACGCGCTACATCCGGTAAAAATTCACTACGACGATATACGTTGACAATATCTACAGGAAAAGGAATTTCAGCTAGACTGGCATAAGCCTTTTCTCCCAAAATCTCGCTACCTGCAGCTTTAGGGTTAACTGGAATAATTTTATAGCCACGAGCCTGCATTTCTTTAGTCACTCGATTGCTAGTTGTTTCCTCACGATCGGATAAGCCTACTACAACTAGAGTTTTACTAGTTGCTAGATAGTGACGGACCACTCCATCACTTGGATTGATAAATTCTTGACTCATAGAAATCCTCCTTTTTTCATTTAGTATAGCATATTTTGAAAAGGCTTGCATATTTTTGCTACAAAAAAACTCCTAACAAAGCAACTTTGAACTGCACCTGGTTAGGAGTTTTATTTTATTTAACGAATGAATTAGATTTTTTTCTCAATACTAAACAAGGGAGAAAGTGGACGTTTTTCGTGGATACGGACGATAGCATCCGAAAGAAGGTGAGCGATAGAAATTTGCTCAATCTTATCAATCAAACGTTCTTCTGGTAAGTAGATGGTATCCAAAACAACTAATTTTTTAATCGCTGATTTCTGGATATTATCCATAGCAGGTCCTGAAAGTACTGGGTGCGTACAGCTTGCATATACCTCAACTGCTCCTGCTTCAGCCAAAGCATCAGCAGCATGACAGATTGTACCAGCTGTGTCAATCATGTCATCAATCAAAATACAAGTTTTTCCTTCTACCTTACCGATGATGTTCATAACCTCACTGGTATTCATCTTATCTACGCTACGACGTTTATCGATAATCGCAATAGAAGTTTTCAAAAACTCGGCTAATTTACGGGCACGTGTTACTCCTCCGTGGTCTGGACTAACAACCACGTAGTCTGAACCAACCATACCACGACGCTCAAAGTAGTCCGCAATCAAAGGAGCACCCATCAAGTGATCCACTGGAATATCAAAGAAACCTTGAATCTGTGCTGCGTGTAAGTCAATCGTCAACAAACGATCTACCCCAGCAACTTCTAGCATGTTTGCAACGAGTTTTGCAGTGATTGGCTCACGCGCGCGCGCTTTTCTATCCTGACGGGCATAACCATAGTAAGGCATAACAACGTTGACAGATTCTGCACTGGCACGCTTCAAAGCATCTACCATAATCAAAATTTCAAGCAAGTTGTCATTAACAGGTGAGCTTGTTGATTGCAGGATAAATACGTGTCTCCCACGGATAGACTCCTCGATATTAACCTGAATTTCCCCATCTGAAAATTGGCGAACGCTTGATTTCCCCAATTCAATCCCAATCTCTTGCGCCACACGCTCTGCCAATTCTCTATTTGAAGAAAGGGCAAAGAGCTTTAAATCAGAAAAAGACATGATTCCCTCCGGTATTTATGTATCACTTGTGTTTTTTCACAATATTTTCCAACTACCATTGTAGCGCTTTTTTCTCTATTTTTCAATCAAAAATAAAACAAGAGCAAACATTTATACTCTTGTTATAATCTTTTAAGAAATCTCTTTTATCATCTCATCGTTGTACTTCTCAACAAACTGGAAAGCCTGATAAAAGCTATAAAGAGTAATAGCTGTTACAAGAGGAAAAGCAAGGGGCAACTCTGTCTCCAACTCTACAATAGGTGAGTTGAATAAAAAGTGTGTTCCAAAAGCCAAACCAAGATAGATCAAACCAGACTTCAGTTCTGCCTTCTGACCTTTATAAGCCCTGTAAAGCAAGTAAAGACCTAGTATGGCAAGTCCTGAAAAAGTCCAATGCGAGGCAAGAGCAGAAGTTATTCGCTCTAAAATCCGAGAAATTGTATAAGCTAAGCCATCTGATAAATCCGAGCGAATATAGCTGATATCCTCAATCATTTGAAACCCTAAACCTGAAGCAATCCCTAGTAAAAAGATTGATTTCAATTTTTTAATTGGAATCAAATACAAAACAAAGGCAAGAGGTAGTAATTTTAAAGGTTCCTCTACAATCGGAGCTACAATGGCATTTTCCAAAGCGTTCAAAAACCTACTATCTGGGAAAAGATTTGTCAGAAAATCATGTATGTAGGTATTGGCAAAACTAGATAACCAGCCCGAAATAAATATCCCACCCAATAAGGACAAAGTTATAGCCTTTCTTGGTGTTTCCCATTTATGTCCAATGCGGTATAGGAGATAAACAGCTGGAATCATATAAAAGAGTGCTAGAAAGATGGAAAGTCCCATCACTCCATATTCCGTTCCAGACATCGATCCATCTGTAAAATACATGGTCTCATACTGTAAACCAATACACACTAATACAATAAAAACAAATAAAATAATATTTTTCTTCATACACTATCTTTCTACATTTAATCCTTACAGTTTTACGACTGTCATCCTTCCTGTATCCACATCGTAAACCGCACCTGAAATAACAACATCATCTGGGATTAGAGGAGATTCCTGTAGCAATCTCATATCCTCACGAACACTTTCATCAATATCTTGAAAAGGCAAAAAGTCCTTGTCAGAAACATCCACTCCTAGTTCTTTTTTCAAATACTCCTGAAAAGGACCATTTTCAAATGTCTGTGCACCGCAGTCTGTATGATGGAGCACCACAATTTCCCTTGTTCCCATTTGTTGCTGGGAAATCACAAGCGAGCGAATCATATCCTCCGTCACTCGACCACCCGCATTCCGCAAAATATGAGCATCTCCCAGAGCCAACCCAAGAGCTGGCGCTACGTGTAAACGCGAGTCCATACAAGTTACGATTGCAACCTTGGTCTTTGGTTTGATTGATAAATGAAAATCTCCATGCAGTTCTACATAGGCTTGATTGGCTTTTAAAAAATTTTCAAAATAGGACATGACAACTCACTTTCTAGTCTACCAGATAATTTGAACACCAAATTATTTATCTCCTATCTTACCATCTTTTCTTTGTCTTGTCAGCTGTCAACCTTCCTATTAAAAAACCAATACAGAGACATCCAGCTTCTAGCTTGGATTTCCGTCCTAGTTTTATTTTTATGAACCTTTTTGGATATACTTATTGAGCGATCCTGCAAAGCTCTGAAGATTGAGACTTTGTACGTAGACCTCACCAGTTCCTCGGAAGGTGTTCACCACTCCTTCGCCTGTACCGATAGACTGCCAGAAGCCGTTTTCTACGTGAATATCATAATCCAAAGACTGGCTCCAAGCCACTACATGGTCATTGTCAATGGTTATTTCTTGATTTTGAAGCTCAATTTTCTTTATAGAGCCAAAAGCATTAGCCAAGAGAGTTCCCTGGCCTTGGGTAGTCATCACAAAGAGACCGCCTTGCCCTCCGAACAGAGCTTTACCAATAGACTGACTCTCCATAGTATAGGAAGCTGTACCATCAAGAGCTAGAAAAGCCCCATCATTCAGTCGATATTGTTTTTCACCTAGTTCAAGAGCAATTACTTGCCCAGGAGTATCTGGTGCTAGAGCAAGGTTCCCGTTATCAGACTCTGCTACAGCTTGAGTAATGAAGGTGCTTTCACCAGAAACCATTGAACGTCCTACAGCTTTAACAAAACGTCCCAAACCTGAACCGCTAGCATTGAGCTGAGTATTGAGACTTACATTGGGTGTGTGGTAGACCATGCTACCCCGCTGGATATAGACGGTTTCTCCTTGATTGAGTGACAACTCTACCAAAGGAAATTGCATATGACTGTCCATAGAAAATTTCATCAGAAATTCCTCCTTGTTTTAATAAATGTTAGCAATAAAATAATTAGTCATCTAAAGCTGACCATAACTATTAGGAGAATACTTTTTTCAAGACTTCCTGAATAGTCGTCACCCCAATCACCTGAATTTCCTTAGGTGGTTTGATTCCAGTCAAGGAATTTTTCGGTACATAGATTTTTGTAAATCCAAGTTTTGCTGCTTCATTGATGCGTTGCTCGATCCTATTGACTCGACGAATCTCTCCTGTCAAGCCCAACTCTCCCACAAAACATTCTTGAGGATTGGTTGGCTTGTCCTTATAGCTCGAAGCTATAGCAACCGCAACTGCCAAGTCAATAGCAGGCTCATCTAATTTAACACCTCCAGCTGATTTAAGATAAGCATCCTGATTTTGAAGGAGCAAGCCTGCCCGTTTCTCCAAAACAGCCATAATCAAGCTAGCACGATTGAAGTCAAGGCCAGTCGTCGTGCGCTTGGCGTTCCCAAACATGGTCGGTGTCACCAAGGCCTGCACTTCAGCAAGAATTGGACGGGTCCCTTCCATGGTCACTACGATGGAGGAATCAGTCGCACCGTCTAAACGCTCCTCTAGGAAAACTTGACTCGGATTAAGAACCTCAACCAATCCACCCGACTGCATCTCAAAGATGCCAATCTCATTGGTGGAGCCAAAACGGTTTTTGACCGCTCTCAAAATACGAAAGGTGTGGTGACGCTCCCCTTCAAAGTAAAGAACCGTATCCACCATATGCTCCAACATACGAGGACCAGCCAAGGTTCCTTCCTTGGTCACATGACCTACGATAAAGATAGCGATGTTATTGGTTTTGGCCAGCTGCATAAGTTCAGCCGTCACCTCACGCACCTGAGAAACAGAGCCTTGAACCCCTGAAATCTCAGGAGACATAATGGTTTGGATGGAGTCGATGATGAGAAAATCTGGCTGAATTCTCTCTACTTCTGCACGAACACTTTGCATATTGGTCTCGGCATAGAGATAAAACTCACTATCGATATTCCCCAAGCGCTCCGCTCGTAACTTAATCTGCTGGGCTGACTCCTCCCCACTGACATAGAGAACTGTTCCGACTTGAGACAGCTGGGTTGAGACTTGTAAGAGCAGAGTTGATTTCCCGATTCCAGGATCCCCACCAATGAGGACGAGACTTCCCGGTACCACTCCGCCTCCAAGTACACGGTTGAATTCCTCCATCTCTGTCTTGGTACGATGGACATTGATAGAGGTCACATCCGCCAATTTCATGGGTTTGGTCCTTTCACCCGTCAAGGACACCCGGGCATTCTTAACCTCTGCAACTTCGATTTCCTCCACAAAGGAAGACCAAGAACCACAGTTAGGACAGCGCCCTAGGTATTTGGGTGAATTATAAGCACAATTTTGACAAATAAATGTCGTTTTTTTCTTAGCGATAAGATACCTCTTTCTAAATCTCTATCTCACACTCAATCACTTGGCAAAAATCAATCTTCTCATTTGGCACAAACTGGCGAATGAGCATGCGATGGGCTACAACTACCACAGTTTGATCGTCCCGATACTTAGCCATGCATTCTAGAAAACGAGTCTTCATCTCTGTAGCTGTCTCATATTGAACAGGAGAATTTGGGAGCAACTCCCCATTATTTTCTAAAAATAGTCTTCTAGCTTCTTCAAATCTATCTATGCCACTTTCATAGACCTGCCATTCATGCAATAATGGCTCCACTCTCAAAGGAAGTCCAGTAGCACAAGCCACATAGCTAGCAGTCTCTAAAGCTCTTGTGACTGCAGAAGAAACTAGTAGATCAGCTGAGTGTAGCAAAGAATTTTTGCTCAGTTCCTGAGCTTGTTGTCTTCCTTTCTCAGATAAGGGTGCCAAATCTATCCCGAATCCAGTATAGGAACGCTCCTCTAACTCACGGTAATTTGGTTCCCCGTGACGGATAAAAATAATTTTCATATTAAGATCCCCATAAAACTATCCAATCTTGATTCCGCAATCTTACCACTGCTTCAGTGTTTTAGAGAATTTCTTCTGGTTGGCAACTCCGACAGCAGACAAATCGACAGAAACCTGATAATTCTCCTTGGTAGCTGCCAAAACGGAAGCCTTAACACAGCCATTGCCATCTACCCCTATAAACTCTATGCTTTTAGCACCGTTTTCCTCTAAAAAATCTTTTAAATCTGGATTAGTAAAGCAAGAAGCCGACGCTTCTCAAAGATACGAGAAGATACAAGCAGCAAGCCGGTCGCAAATTTCTTCTTTCTGTCTTTTCTCCCCCGTCAAGGAAACACGCGCATTCTTAACCTCAACAACCTCAACTTCCTCAACAAAAGAAGACCAAGAACCACAGTTTGGACAGCGCCCTAAATACTTGGGTGAATTATATTCACAATTTTGACACACAAATGTCGCCTTTTTCTTTGCGATGATAAACCTCTTTCTAAATTTCTATCTCATATTCAATCACTTGGCAAAAATCAATCTTCTCATTTGGCACAAACTGGCGCATGAGCATTCCGTGAGTTACAATGATAATAGTTTTATAATTTTTATATTTTTCCAAAGCACTTAAAAAACGATGACGCATCTCTAGATCAGTTTCATAGCGATAAGGAGAATCTTCAGATAAACCTCCTTGATGTTTTAGATAATATTCATGAGCTACCAATACACTAGTTAAATCAGAGTTAGTGCCATCTAAGTCTGGACGCCACTCATGAAAAAACGGCTCCACAAATAAGTCCAATCCTGTTTCAACCGCTATATAATGTGCTGTTTCTAAAGCCCTCGTCACAGACGATGAAATAATAATCTCTGCCTTTCCAAAACATGCAGTTTTAGCAACTTCTTTTGCCAGACTGCGACCTTTTCCTGTCAATGGTGCTAAATCACGACCAAAACCACTATAGAGTCGCGGATTTTCAAGTTTATCAAGCATACTATAATCTGGCTCTCCATGACGCACAAAGATAATCTTCATCTTAGTGCCCAGTCGATCCAAATCCACCAGTCCGAACGCCAGCAGCCTCATCTCCATCTGCGATTAAAAATGGTGCAAAAACAGCCTGAACCACACGTTCCCCAACTTCAAGAACAACCTCTTGGTCTGTGATATTCTTCATCTGTGCAAAGATATGTCCTTCATTTCCTGGATTGCCATAGTAGTCTCCATCAATGACACCCACAGAGTTAATCAAGACTAGCCCCTTCTTACGAGGGTTTGAAGAACGGTCATAAAGATAGAGTACCTCTGTTGGTTGCATATAAGCCTTGACCCCTGTCGGAACCAAGACAATCTCTCCTGGAGCAATAACTGTGCGCATAGCAACCTTTAAGTCGTAACCAGCTGCATGTGCTGTCTCACGCTTCGGTAGCAAATTTTCATCTGTAAAACTAGAAACTAATTCAAAACCACGAATTTTCATAATCTTCTCTTTTCTATTATCATTTATTCTAGGCTATTTTATCTTATTTATTCGAAAAAAGCACGAAAAAAGAGCACACAATTCACACTCGCTTAGGGCTGCTGGATTCCTCCCCTGACCCGCTTCACGCAGAACTGTTGCTCCATTAGTTATTATACCACATTTCCAAAGATTTTAAAAGAGAAATTATTTTTTCCGTCGATTTCTGAAAAATTCCTGCATAATACCAGCACAATCACTCTCTAAAATGCCCGTCTCAACATCTACACGATGATTAAGACGCTCATCTGTCAAGATATCATACAGACTCCCAGCTGCGCCAAATTTCTGATTTTTAGCCCCATAAACTACCTTAGGGATACGAGCAAGCCCAATCGCCCCACTACACATAACGCAGGGCTCAATGGTCACAAAAAGGGTACAATTTAGCAAGCGCCAGCTCTCTTCCCTCAGATTAGCATTCTCAATGGCCATAATTTCCGCATGCATGACCGCACGTTGCAACTCCTCACGTGCATTGTGCCCCCGACCAATGATTTCTCCATCCTTGACAATCACACAACCAATTGGGATTTCATCATGCTCTAAAGCAATCTCCGCCTCCTTCAGGGCCTCTCTCATAAAAACTTCTTTTTCTTCAACTGTATAATCCATAACTTCTCTCTTTTCTCGCCTATCAATTCTATCATTATAGCATGTTTTCCTAGACAAAAAAAGACCTCTATAATATTTGCAGAAACCAACTTTAGATAGTATTCAATCTCTGGTTTGTAGAAATAATGTTATAAAAAGAGTATAATAGTAGCAAAATTGAGAGAAACATTAGAAATCATGAACTAGAAGTAATGGGGACAACTGATACAGAATGTCCAAATCCGTTAAAACATTTTTAACTATAAGTCTCCAAGAGATGATTATCCTGAGATTTAAATAATAAACAAGATGAAAGGGTAAACAATGGAATTAGAATTTTTACAGGATGAACCAAAACTTACCTTGATGTTTCCATATAAAGATACATTTAATAGAGCAGGGGGCCCATCCATGATATCTATATCTGTTATGATTCTCTGGATTCTGAAGCGTCTGATGACTTACAATACTGATTTTGCAGACAAGATTGTTATGGCGGTAGCGCTGATTTATGCTCCACTTCTTATATGGTTTTTAGGCTTTTCTCTCTTCATAAATGGAGTAAAAGTAGAGATTTTTAAAAACAATACTGTTCAGTATTATACCTATAGCAGTAGAGGTCACAGCCTATTACATTATCAATTTAGACTTCAAGATATTGAACAACTAACCATTAAAAAGCGTCCCTTTAACTGTGTAAAGCTAACCATCAAAATTAAAAATCCTGTTTGTGTGGCATTACATGGGAAAAAAATAAATAAGCTAAAAAGTGTCAGTATCATCACAGCTAAACTAAAGGCAGATGCTTTTATGCACGAAATGAAGCTATTTCAAAGTGATAAATCAGATAATCAAGTTATCAAGTAAGCTGATTCAGAAAAAATTCAAGTTTGTCTAACTTACAAATTCTCAAGAAACTAGTTCACTGATGAGGCTGGGATCAGAAATCCCAACCTCATTTTTGCTTAGTTCTGATCCTTTGATGTGTTAGCCAATTGAAGGATTTGTTGCTATTTTAGAATTCAAAAAGCTCCTTTTACCGAAACTTCTTTTCTCCAACTAATCTACCAAAATGTTGAAAACTCATAGATCTGGGGCTACCAAATCGAGACTTAATCTAGAAACTTAATGCCCAATGTTTTTTCTTCATATCCTACTTTCAAGAAGACACCCAGATAGGACTTAAAAAATGACAAAAAAAGCCACCGAATGCGGTGACTTTATAGGGAGATTATTATGAAAAAGAAAAGTTTAGGATATTTGTTACAACAAGTTAGGAGGTCTTCTTGTAACTGTCTATAGTATACCTGACCTGTCTTAAACAAATCTTAAAAATCTCTTATGACCAAACACTTTCTAAAATATTTGTTTGTTCACGACCAGGACCTACTGAGAAAGTAGAGATACGAACGCCAACCAATTCGCTCACACGACGAACATAGTTACGCGCATTTTCAGGAAGATCTTCCAAATTACGGACACCAGTGATGTCTTCTGACCAACCTGGCAATTCCTCATATATAGGCTTGCAACGTTTCAATTGCTCAAGACTAGCTGGATAGTAGTCGATACGTTGACCATCAAGATCGTAAGCCACACAGATTTTCACTGTGTCTAAACCACTCAAAACATCAATAGAATTTAATGACAGATTAGTAATGCCAGATACACGACGGCTATGACGCATAACAACTGAGTCAAACCAACCCACACGACGTGGACGACCAGTTGTTGTACCGTATTCATGACCTACTTCACGAATGCGTTCTCCCACTTCATCAAACAACTCAGTTGGGAAAGGACCATCACCAACGCGACTTGTGTAAGCTTTACATACACCTACAACCTTGTCAATCTTGCTTGGACCAACACCAGAACCAATTGTCACACCACCAGCAACAGGATTTGAAGACGTAACAAATGGATAAGTACCTTGGTCGATATCTAACATAACACCTTGGGCACCCTCAAAGAGAACACGTTTACCATTATCAAGCGCATCGTTCAAGATAACAGAAGTATCTGTCACATATTGCTTAATTTGTTGACCATATTCATAATATTCTTCAAAAATATCATCAATTGAGATAGGGTTGCTTTCGTACAATTTTTCAAACAAACGATTCTTCTCAGCAAGGTTACGTTCTAATCGCTCACGGAAAATATCTTTATCTAAAAGATCCGCAATACGGATTCCAACACGAGCAGCCTTATCCATATAAGCTGGCCCGATACCCTTGATAGTAGTACCGATCTTATTTTCACCCTTAGCTTCTTCTTGCAGACGGTCTAACTCGATGTGGTACGGCAAAATAACATGCGCACGATCAGAAATACGTAGATTATCTGTTGTAACACCTTCATCATGAAGATAGCTCAACTCTTTCACAAGTGACTTAGGATTTACAACCATCCCATTCCCAATGACAGAAATTTTTTCAGGGAAGAAAATTCCAGAAGGAATCAAGTGCAACTTAAATTTCTTTCCATCAATCACAATCGTATGACCTGCATTATCACCACCTTGGTAACGTGCAATCACTTCTGCATTCGCTGAAAGGAAGTCTGTAATCTTCCCTTTACCTTCATCACCCCACTGGGTACCTACAACAACAACTGAAGTCATAATCTTGTCTGAGCCCTTAGGCTCTTCCTTTCTCACATACATGGCAGGAATCTCACCTGCAATTATATCTTACAATTTATTATAATAAAGATTCTCAATTTTTTCAAGACCAAAAACCAGAAACATTAGGGAATTAGAGAAAATTAGAAAATTAATATCAAAAAAATATTGTAAATTTATATTATGAAAAGAAAAAACTATAAAATCGTTCGGAAATATAAAAATTATAAATTATCCCTCAACACAGTCACTTGAAATCAATAACTGTTCGATATACAAACGGTAGCAAGCTCTATAGTGGTAAGAAAATAAAGGATGCATAATATCAAGCTTGTACCGAACTAAATAATAGAGTAAAAATCGAAGATGAAAAACTTCCCACTCCAATTCGTTATCAATTAATTGACTATACTCATTTTCAATAACTTTATAAAAATCAAGATATTCTTCATAAATCTTTCTAATCATTTTAATAAACTCCATTTCTATTGATGAAATGAGTATAACAGAAAAAATAAAGAAAATGGGAAGCTTCTTCTATCATGTATCACTATGAATAGCCAAATAAAAAATAGATAAAGAAAACTCACAGATCAGGTGCACAATACTACATTTCAAAAGAAAAAAAATGTAATTTCAGTAATAAAGGGAAATCACATTAGAAAATAAAGAAGCAAATATAAGAAGCTTGTCAAATATATAAAAAATTACTAAAGAGCTAAATAAAAAAGGCTCTATAATATTTGTAGTGGGTAAACCCCCTATGGATGTTATTGGAAAGCCTATTTTGTTGTAGAAAACATACTAAGATTAGTAGTGAGAAAACCTCCGACGGGAGAGAGTACTCACTACTTTTTCTTTATGTTAAAGTAGAGGTGTCTTGTAAAGTCGTAGGGCTCTTGGGCGCTAGACGTCGCTTGACAAACTGGCAAGACACCTGTTTTAGGTGGAATTTGATCAAAGTATGTGGGACGCTAGACGTCGCGTATTGAAAATAAAATCACTAAAACACGGAATTATTCAAGACAAAAGAGGTAATATCATGCGTACAGTATTTGGGATTGATGTGAGTAAGGCAAGTTCTGAAGTGGCAATTTTAGTCAACGGTGAAAAGATTCATGGATACACTATGCTCAATGACGCCATTGGCTTCAATCGTCTTTTGAATGACTTGAAAACTGTTCATAACCCTGAGATTATATTTGAAGCTACTGGTGTCTATTCTCGGCGTCCGCGAGCCTTTCTTGAGGAATACGGCTACGCTTATACACAGCTGAATCCTCTGGAAGCTAAGAAGCAACTGGACAGTCTGCGAGTTCGTAAAACAGACAAAATTGACGCTGAAAAGTTGGCTCATTCTCAGTTTATACTCAATCGTAAACCAACTTATGCGCAGGAAGAGGTTTATCAACACCTGCGTGATTTAAGCCGTTTCTATCAAAATCTTACAGAAAACATTGTTAGAGCTAAAAACCGTCTACACAAGGTCTTACAAGTCACCTTTCCTGAATTGGAAAATCTCTTATCCACACCAACTGGAGAGCAATATTGGAATTTAGTGATGGCTTTTTCATGCAAAGAGTTTGTATTAAACCTATCTCAAAATGAATTGTGTAAGATTATCCGTCAATCTACCTCCAAACGAATCTCTGAAAAGCGTATTGATTACCTGACTGATAAACTTATAAAACTCGCTAAACAATCTTTTTGTGCGGTCAAGAAAATCTTCCCAATGCTTGAAGAGGTTCGTTACTATGCTCAAGAATTGCTTCGTCTTTCTGAGCACAGACAGGTTGTCTTAGACGACATGGTAGCTCTAGCTCAGCCTTTACCAGAGTATGACATCTTACGATCAATTCCTGGCATCACAGAAACCACAACGACATCTATCATTGGCGAATTGGGAGATATTCGTCGCTTTCAGTCTACCAATCAAATCAACGCTTTTATTGGCATTGACCTGAGACACTATGAATCTGGGAACTTTCTCGCCAAGGAACACATTACTAAGCGAGGTAATCCCTATGCCAGAAAAATCTTGTTCAAGTGCATTCATAACATCGCTTCAGCTAGTCATACCAATCCCTGCCATATCGCAGACTTTTATGAGAAACGAAAAAGACAATCGACAATAGCTTCAACCAAGCCACATGCGATTGCCTCTATACATCGTCTCATTCGAACAATGTATTACCTCATTACGCATAACAAACTTTACGATTACTCTTTGACCCAAAATCGATAAGGTCATCTATGCCGTATTATTATAACACCTTGTTTCAAAAAATACCAGATAAGGTGTTTTTTAGCATGCCCTTTTATGGATTAATAAGTGGTAAAAATAAGACAGTAACCTCAGAATAGCTACTGTCTTATCTCTTTTTTTACTTAAGGCCCTTGATATACTTGACAAATGGTAGAAAAAAGCCATAAAAAAAGGTCAAGTTGACCCCTGAAAGACAAATAAAAAAAACGTTCCTTAGAACGTTTACGTACTCCGCCAGTAGGACTCGAACCTACGACATCATGATTAACAGTCATGCGCTACTACCAACTGAGCTATGGCGGATAAAAGCTAAGCGACTTCCTTATCTCACAGGGGGCAACCCCCAACTACTTCCGGCGTTCTAGGGCTTAACTTCTGTGTTCGGCATGGGTACAGGTGTATCTCCTAGGCTATCGTCACTTAACTTTGAGTAATACATACTCAAAATTGAATATCTTTCAAATTTCACTTAAAATAATCACGCTTCGTATTCTCAGTTACTTTGGATAAGTCCTCGAGCTATTAGTATTAGTCCGCTACATGTGTCGCCACACTTCCACTTCTAACCTATCTACCTGATCTTCTCTCAGGGCTCTTACTGATATAAAATCATGGGAAATCTCATCTTGAGGTGGGTTTCACACTTAGATGCTTTCAGCGTTTATCCCTTCCCTACATAGCTACCCAGCGATGCCTTTGGCAAGACAACTGGTACACCAGCGGTAAGTCCACTCTGGTCCTCTCGTACTAGGAGCAGATCCTCTCAAATTTCCTACGCCCGCGACGGATAGGGACCGAACTGTCTCACGACGTTCTGAACCCAGCTCGCGTGCCGCTTTAATGGGCGAACAGCCCAACCCTTGGGACCGACTACAGCCCCAGGATGCGACGAGCCGACATCGAGGTGCCAAACCTCCCCGTCGATGTGAACTCTTGGGGGAGATAAGCCTGTTATCCCCAGGGTAGCTTTTATCCGTTGAGCGATGGCCCTTCCATACGGAACCACCGGATCACTAAGCCCGACTTTCGTCCCTGCTCGAGTTGTAGCTCTCGCAGTCAAGCTCCCTTATACCTTTACACTCTGCGAATGATTTCCAACCATTCTGAGGGAACCTTTGGGCGCCTCCGTTACCTTTTAGGAGGCGACCGCCCCAGTCAAACTGCCCGTCAGACACTGTCTCCGATAGGGATCACCTATCCGGGTTAGAGTGGCCATAACACAAGGGTAGTATCCCAACATCGTCTCCTTCGAAACTGGCGTCCCGATCTCTTAGACTCCTACCTATCCTGTACATGTGGTACAGACACTCAATATCAAACTGCAGTAAAGCTCCATGGGGTCTTTCCGTCCTGTCGCGGGTAACCTGCATCTTCACAGGTACTAAAATTTCACCGAGTCTCTCGTTGAGACAGTGCCCAAATCATTACGCCTTTCGTGCGGGTCGGAACTTACCCGACAAGGAATTTCGCTACCTTAGGACCGTTATAGTTACGGCCGCCGTTTACTGGGGCTTCAATTCATACCTTCGCTTACGCTAAGCACTCCTCTTAACCTTCCAGCACCGGGCAGGCGTCACCCCCTATACATCATCTTACGATTTAGCAGAGAGCTGTGTTTTTGATAAACAGTTGCTTGGGCCTATTCACTGCGGCTGACATATGTCAGCACCCCTTCTCCCGAAGTTACGGGGTCATTTTGCCGAGTTCCTTAACGAGAGTTCTCTCGATCACCTGAGGCTACTCGCCTCGACTACCTGTGTCGGTTTGCGGTACGGGTAGAGTATGTTTAAACGCTAGAAGCTTTTCTTGGCAGTGTGACGTCACTAACTTCGCTACTAAACTTCGCTCCCCATCACAGCTCAATGTTATAGAACTAAGCATTTAACTCAATTCACACCTCACTGCTTAGACAGACACTTCCAATCGTCTGCTTTAGTTAGCCTACTGCGTCCCTCCATCACTACATACTCTAGTACAGGAATATCAACCTGTTGTCCATCGGATACACCTTTCGGTCTCTCCTTAGGTCCCGACTAACCCAGGGCGGACGAGCCTTCCCCTGGAAACCTTAGTCTTACGGTGGACAGGATTCTCACCTGTCTTTCGCTACTCATACCGGCATTCTCACTTCTATGCGTTCCAGCACTCCTCACGGTACACCTTCTTCACACATAGAACGCTCTCCTACCATACCTATAAAGGTATCCACAGCTTCGGTAAATTGTTTTAGCCCCGGTACATTTTCGGCGCAGGGTCACTCGACTAGTGAGCTATTACGCACTCTTTGAATGAATAGCTGCTTCTAAGCTAACATCCTAGTTGTCTGTGCAACCCCACATCCTTTTCCACTTAACAATTATTTTGGGACCTTAGCTGGTGGTCTGGGCTGTTTCCCTTTCGACTACGGATCTTAGCACTCGCAGTCTGACTGCCGACCATAATTCTTTGGCATTCGGAGTTTATCTGAGATTGGTAATCCGGGATGGACCCCTCACCCAAACAGTGCTCTACCTCCAAGAATCTCTAATGTCGACGCTAGCCCTAAAGCTATTTCGGAGAGAACCAGCTATCTCCAAGTTCGTTTGGAATTTCTCCGCTACCCACAAGTCATCCAAGCACTTTTCAACGTGCCCTGGTTCGGTCCTCCAGTGCGTCTTACCGCACCTTCAACCTGCTCATGGGTAGGTCACATGGTTTCGGGTCTACGACATAATACTAAAGCGCCCTATTCAGACTCGGTTTCCCTGCGGCTCCGTCTCTTCAACTTAACCTCGCATCATATCGTAACTCGCCGGTTCATTCTACAAAAGGCACGCTCTCACCCATTAACGGGCTCGAACTTGTTGTAGGCACACGGTTTCAGGTTCTATTTCACTCCCCTCCCGGGGTGCTTTTCACCTTTCCCTCACGGTACTGGTTCACTATCGGTCACTAGGGAGTATTTAGGGTTGGGAGATGGTCCTCCCAGATTCCGACGGGATTTCGCGTGTCCCGCCGTACTCAGGATACTGCTAGGTACAAAGACTATTTTAAATACGAGGCTATCACTCTCTTTGGCTGATTTTCCCAAATCATTCTTCTATAGTCTTTGAGTCCACATTGCAGTCCTACAACCCCGAAGAGTAAACTCTTCGGTTTGCCCTCCTGCCGTTTCGCTCGCCGCTACTAAGGCAATCGCTTTTGCTTTCTCTTCCTGCAGCTACTTAGATGTTTCAGTTCACTGCGTCTTCCTCCTCATATCCTTAACAGATATGGGTAACAGGCATTACCTGTTGGGTTCCCCCATTCGGAAATCCCTGGATCATCGCTTACTTACAGCTACCCAAGGCATATCGTCGTTTGTCACGTCCTTCTTCGGCTCCTAGTGCCAAGGCATCCACCGTGCGCCCTTATTAACTTAACCTTATTTTTGACCTTTCAGTCATAAACTCTTATTAATACTACAGCGTTTTCGGTTTATTTTCTTGTTACTATTTGATATAGATATTCAATTTTCAATGTGCATTACTTGGTGATCTCTCACCAATGGAGCCTAGCGGGATCGAACCGCTGACCTCCTGCGTGCAAAGCAGGCGCTCTCCCAGCTGAGCTAAGGCCCCACAAGACCTCTCAAGACTAAACAAGACCAATGTGCATTCCTTATCCTTAGAAAGGAGGTGATCCAGCCGCACCTTCCGATACGGCTACCTTGTTACGACTTCACCCCAATCATCTATCCCACCTTAGGCGGCTGGCTCCTAAAAGGTTACCTCACCGACTTCGGGTGTTACAAACTCTCGTGGTGTGACGGGCGGTGTGTACAAGGCCCGGGAACGTATTCACCGCGGCGTGCTGATCCGCGATTACTAGCGATTCCGACTTCATGTAGGCGAGTTGCAGCCTACAATCCGAACTGAGACTGGCTTTAAGAGATTAGCTTGTCGTCACCGACTTGCGACTCGTTGTACCAGCCATTGTAGCACGTGTGTAGCCCAGGTCATAAGGGGCATGATGATTTGACGTCATCCCCACCTTCCTCCGGTTTATTACCGGCAGTCTCGCTAGAGTGCCCAACTAAATGATGGCAACTAACAATAGGGGTTGCGCTCGTTGCGGGACTTAACCCAACATCTCACGACACGAGCTGACGACAACCATGCACCACCTGTCACCTCTGTCCCGAAGGAAAGCTCTATCTCTAGAGCGGTCAGAGGGATGTCAAGACCTGGTAAGGTTCTTCGCGTTGCTTCGAATTAAACCACATGCTCCACCGCTTGTGCGGGCCCCCGTCAATTCCTTTGAGTTTCAACCTTGCGGTCGTACTCCCCAGGCGGAGTGCTTAATGCGTTAGCTGCGGCACTAAACCCCGGAAAGGGTCTAACACCTAGCACTCATCGTTTACGGCGTGGACTACCAGGGTATCTAATCCTGTTTGCTCCCCACGCTTTCGAGCCTCAGCGTCAGTTACAAGCCAGAGAGCCGCTTTCGCCACCGGTGTTCCTCCATATATCTACGCATTTCACCGCTACACATGGAATTCCACTCTCCCCTCTTGCACTCAAGTTAAACAGTTTCCAAAGCGTACTATGGTTAAGCCACAGCCTTTAACTTCAGACTTATCTAACCGCCTGCGCTCGCTTTACGCCCAATAAATCCGGACAACGCTCGGGACCTACGTATTACCGCGGCTGCTGGCACGTAGTTAGCCGTCCCTTTCTGGTAAGATACCGTCACAGTGTGAACTTTCCACTCTCACACTCGTTCTTCTCTTACAACAGAGCTTTACGATCCGAAAACCTTCTTCACTCACGCGGCGTTGCTCGGTCAGACTTCCGTCCATTGCCGAAGATTCCCTACTGCTGCCTCCCGTAGGAGTCTGGGCCGTGTCTCAGTCCCAGTGTGGCCGATCACCCTCTCAGGTCGGCTATGTATCGTCGCCTTGGTGAGCCGTTACCTCACCAACTAGCTAATACAACGCAGGTCCATCTGGTAGTGATGCAATTGCACCTTTCAAGCAGATATCATGCAATATCTACTGTTATGCGGTATTAGCTATCGTTTCCAATAGTTATCCCCCGCTACCAGGCAGGTTACCTACGCGTTACTCACCCGTTCGCAACTCATCCGGAGAAGCAAGCTCCTCCTTCAGCGTTCTACTTGCATGTATTAGGCACGCCGCCAGCGTTCGTCCTGAGCCAGGATCAAACTCTCATTAAAAGTTTGAGTTCTCACTCATTTCTGTCACTGACAGATTTATTGTTTTTTTCATTGTTCAGTACTACAACTTCAGTTGTAGTGCCCTGCACATTGGTTCGTCTTGTTCAGTTTTCAAAGGTCTTTGTCACTCACTTCTCTCAAGTGACAACTATATTAGTATATCACAGCCGCTCTCGCTTGTCAACACTTTTTTGAAACTTTTTTAATTTTTTTCATCTAGTGTTTTAACTGCTACATACTATAGTCCGTACGGGATTCGAACCCGTGTTACCGCCGTGAAAAGGCGGTGTCTTAACCCCTTGACCAACGGACCAGAGTTGTTATTTTCAACTCTTACTATTATACCGACTTTTTCCTACTTGTCAACACCTTTTTTTAACTTTTTTTAAAAGTCAATCAAGACTACTTCTAATTCCCTGAGAAGAGACTTGCGGCCTTTGAAGCGTTCATCTGCCCAGAGACGTTCGTAGGCTTCTTGCTTATCTTGGGGCAACTTTCTTCTATAATCATCTAACAAGTCATGAAAGGCATAATAATCATCCAACCATAAACCTCCTTCTGGTAGGCGATGGCTAATCTCTCCTACTTCTTCATAAGCCATTCGATCTAGACGTCGCTTTTGGCTCTCTTGTTTTCTCACAGTATCAAGGATTCGGTTGCGGAATTTTGTTTTGAAGTAGACGTAGAGTTTCTTTTCTTCTTCAACTAGTTCTGGATGATTTTCGAGAAGTTCATAGAGACAGATCAGTCCTTCTTGATCCCAATCCTCCTTCTCCCATAGATGGAGATAATAATCTTTTCGACATTTATGGACAATCCCTTTTACCTTTGCGTAGTATTTCTCAAGCATTTGCTTTCCCCTTTCTCTGCTTGTAATATAGCAGAGAAAGGGGGAAAGAAGGACCCTAGTTTCTATCTTGTCTCTTTTTAACTCTCTGATGTTACGGAAATCATGAATACTGACTAGTGTGGGTGAAAAAAGAGTTTGGTACAATAGTGTCTCGATTCTATCAAAAAAGCAACGGATTTGCCGTTGCTTTTCGCATGGTTGCGATAGTCTTGGTAAAATAGAATTGCACAATAAACATTTAGAAAGGCTATCTCATGCATATTCACTATAACACAAATCAAATAACTTTACCACTAGAAATTAGTTCTTTATCTTGAAAACGACGGCTGTAATTCTTGCCATAGGTAGTAAAATGAGGAACCTTATCATCTAAAGTTAGTCCGAGAAACCAACGATAGGCTACGTTTACTTCAATCTCTTTCATGGTTTGGCGCATGGAACGGATACAATAAAAACATTTGATTAAAGGAATTTTGACTAACATGACGGGATCAAGACTAGGACAACCGTTATTTGGACTATAGGTATCTTCTACCAAGTCATAGATAAAGTCAAAATCAACCTTTGAATCAACTTGTCGAAGAAAGTGATCTTTTGGGACCAATTCGTCTATCGTATAGAAGCCATATTGACGACGATTATAATCAGGTTTTTCTTTGTGAAACATAGGGATTACCTCACAACTCTTCTTACCTCTATTATACGACTTTACACAAAGAAAAGCCCTTAGAAACTTGACTTCCAAGGACTTTGTCTTCAATCTGAGAGAAAACATTAGTTTTCTCTATTAGTATTTATTATGTTTACTTTTCTTCAGTCATCTTTGATTTGACTTCATCATAAGAAAGTGCATGTGATTCTTCTTCTATTGCTTCAGGCATCTTACCTGTCTCATAGAGTGATTTAATCTGTGTACTATCCAATGTTTCGTATTTCAATAATGCTTCTGCAATTAACTTATGAGTTTCACGATTTGATTGAATAATCTCAGCCGCTTTATTACGTGCTTCATTTAACAATGCTCGAACTTCTTCGTCAATTTCATAAGCTGTACGCTCTGAAATTGTTTTTTGTGGGGATTGAGCACCAAACATAGCATGATTACCTTCGTACTGAACTGGACCAAGTTTTTCACTCATACCATACTCAGTAACCATTGCACGCGCCATCTGTGTAGCTTGTTCAAAGTCGTTGGATGCACCTGTTGTTTGGACATTAAAGATAATTTCTTCAGCAACACGTCCACCCATCAAACCTGCTAATTGTTCTTTCATATCTTCTTTAGATAGTAACATTTGATCTTCTTTTGGAAGAGCAATCATGTAACCACCTGCACGACCACGAGGAACGATTGTTACCTTATGAACGACACGTGCATTGGACAATACGAGGCCAACAATTGTATGTCCTGCCTCATGGTAAGCAACCATTTCACGTTCTTTTTGAGAAACAGTTTTATCCTTCTTAGAAGGGCCAGCGATAACACGATCTTCAGCTTCATCAATATCTGAAGCATCAATCACTGACTTATTACGACGAGCTGCAACCAAAGCTGCTTCGTTCAATACATTTTCCAAATCTGCACCAACAAAACCAGGAGTTTGTTGTGCCACCAATTTCAAATCTACATCTTCTGCTAACGGTTTATTTTTAGCATGGACTTTCAGAATTGCTTCGCGTCCCTTAACATCTGGACGACCAACCAATACTTTTCTATCAAAACGACCTGGACGAAGAAGAGCTGGATCTAGAACATCTGAACGGTTGGTTGCCGCAATAACAATGATTCCTTCATTTCCTTCAAAACCATCCATTTCAATCAAGAGTTGGTTTAGGGTTTGTTCACGTTCGTCATTACCTCCACCTAAACCGACACCACGTTGGCGACCAACAGCGTCGATTTCATCAATAAAGATAATGGCTGGTGCTGCTTTTTTAGCGTCCTCAAATAGAGAACGGACACGGCTTGCACCAACACCGACGAACATTTCTACAAAGTCAGAACCTGAAATACTAAAGAATGGTACACCAGCTTCTCCGGCAACTGCTTTAGCAAGTAATGTTTTACCAGTTCCCGGAGGTCCTTCTAAGAGAACACCAGCTGGGATACGAGCACCTAATTTTGTAAAGCGTTTTGGATCTTTTAAAAATTCAACAACTTCAACAAGTTCTTGTTTTTCTTCCTCTGCGCCTGCAACATCTGAGAAGCGAACTTTGATATCTTCTTTGTTAGCAGCTTTAGCTTTACTTCGACCAAAGCTCATTGGATTTCGTCCATTATTTCCTCCCATATTGCCCATCATTGAGAATAGGAAGAAGAATAAGATACCAAATGGTACGATAGACACTAGGATGTTAATCCACATACCACTTGAACTCTCATGTTTCACTTCAATTTGTGTTTGATGTTCACCTGCTAACTTTTGTAAATCAGCAACAGTGGTATCTGATGGTAGGATAATACTAGTAAATTTTTCTACCTTTGTAGCAGAAGGAGTGAAAAATTGAATCCCAGTTTCCTTCTTTTCTGTTTTTGCAGTTTTGTATTCACCAGATACCTCAATAACACTACCGTTTGGTTGATAGGTCATTTCTTTTACGTTATCATTGGTAATTTCCTGCACCAATTCTGAGTACTTGATTTGTTGACTATGACCAGCGGCTCTTCCAGCAAAAAAGTACTGAAATCCTGTCACCAGCAAGAAAATCATCAACAAATAAAGAAATGGATTTTTTATGAAACCATTATTTTGTTTTTGCATTCAACAACTTACCCTTCTATTTTGAGTAAACTTCCTCTTTCAATACGCCTACATAAGGAAGGTTACGATAATTTTCATTATAGTCTAAACCATAGCCTACAACAAACTCATTTGGAATTGTAAAGCATGTATAATCTGCTTCAATTTCGACAGTGCGTCCCTCTGGTTTATCCAACATGGTAACAATCTTAACAGAGGCTGCTTCTCTTGCAGTAAACATGTCTCTCAAGCTCTTCAAAGTTTGACCAGTATCGATAATATCTTCTACAAAGACAACATGTCGACCTTTAATATCTTGAGTTACGTCTTGTTTGATATTAATGACACCACTACTTACAGTCCCACCATGATAACTAGAGACCATCATAAAGTCCATTTCAAGATGTGTATCAATATATTTGATTAATTCAGCCATAAAAGGAATAGATCCTTTTAAAATTCCAACTAGGATTGGATTCTTTCCTTCGTAATCCTTTGTCAACTGAGCACCTAATTTCTTAGCTGCTTCTGTAATTTCATCTTGTGAAATCATAATTTTCTTGATGTCTTGTTCTAACATGATTTTACCTATCTATTTTTTCTATATAAAGTACAGTGTTCATTATATCATTTTTCATTTTTTTACTCAAATCACTAGTTTCAATTCCTAAAACTGAACAAATTTGACCTGATTGCTCAATGATTATCACTTTTTCCCGTTTTTCTTTAGGGATTTTTAAATCAATAAAAAGTCGTCTTAGTTTTTTTCGATGTCCATTTTTTATTAGATAGTCACCTGAATGACGGTGCCGTAAAATTAAGGATGTTTCCCGTGAAACATATATTTTTTGAACTCTATCTCCTTCTAAAGGAAGTCCAAATGAAAATAGATATCCTTCATAGTGAACTTGGTTTAGATAGTCTAACACACACTCATTGTTTTTTTCATCAGACTTTGGTCTGATTTTACAAATCTGAAAGTGATCGTATTCCTTTACAAGCTCATAACCATTTTTTAAACTATGGCGATATTGACTCTTGGTTTTCAATATATGGTGGATCTGTTTAAATTGTTCTCTTGTTACATTTAAGTTTGCAAATCGACCAAGATAGTGTTGCAATAAAACTCGTTGTGTTTCTTCTGAAAAAGATAAAAACTGAGTTAAATCTTCAATATCTACTGTTTGAGTTAATTCACCGATAGCTGTCTGATAGTCAGATACCTCTTTTCCAAATTCTAGCAAAGCTTTTCTAACTTGAAGATTCTCTGTTTCAAGCTGCGGTAAATAGAGATTACGAACACGGTTGCGAAAATAGTGATTTTCCTGATTTGTTCCATCCTCAAAATGTTCAATTTCAGGAAATTCCTTCTTATAAAAGGAGAGCAAGGGACGAATCAATTCTCCTTTATCAAACTCTTGTCTTTCTTTAATAGCTGATAAATGGTGTAATCTCCCCCCTCTTATCAATCGCATAAAAATCGTTTCAACCTGATCATCTGCATGATGAGCCGTTACAAGAGTAGTAGAAGAAGTTACTCTCATCACATCTCTAAAAAATTCATAGCGAAATTGACGAGCTCTCGCTTCTGTAAAAGCTCCAGAGAAGTTAGCTACAAAAATCGGAACTCCAACTTGTTCAGCTAGTTTTCTTAATTCATGTTCTTCATTGTCTGACTCTGGTCGTTGTTTATGATTGACATGGACTAAAAAAATCTCAATACCAAGTTCCTTTTTATAAGTTGATAGAAGATGAAAGAGAAACATCGAATCAAGTCCACCAGATAAGGCTATTACAACTTTTGAATGATCTTTAAAATAACCTTTTTCTAGAAAATGATTTAAAAAATCGCGGTCTCTCATTTCAGGACCTCATAGACATCCTTGGCAATTTTAGAAATGGTATCATAATCTGAATTTTTGGTAAAAATTGAAATGATGAAAGGAGACTCTGAATAAACAATAGCAGTGTCATGCTTGTATTCGTCTGCATCCCCAATTTTATGGGCTACCTTAGCAGAAATATCTTTCGCAATCCTCTGATTGTCAAAGGACGTTTGTGATAGAGATTCTAAAACAAAAGCATTCTGATTATAAATAGCCTCCATAACTTGACCTGCCATTTTAGCTGATGCCAACTTATCTGTTACATCCCACTCTTCGCCTGAAATTCTAGCCATCTCCTTTTTAAAGGTCTCATCTGACTTGTTGGTAACATAATATCCAAGAATGTTGTGGGCTACATTATCAGATTCTTTCGCTGTTTTTGATATCAAATCTTTGATGGTGTATTCTTTGTTGTCTGCTGTTTTAGGAAGACTTCCACTACCTTCAGGCTTATAAGAACCAGGGAAATCATTCACTTCGGAAACATACTTCAGTTTCGTGTCAAGTTGGTAATCACCTTGATTGATTTTTTCCTGAATATAATAAAGATAGGGCAGCTTCATAACACTTGCAGCATACATTTTCTGATTTTCATTAATCACAGCTTCCTTACCTGTGCTCAATTGTTTAACATAAATAGAAAACTGTTCATTTTGATAATTCGCAGATAACAACTCTTGTACTTTCTGGATACGATTGTCATCATTGGAAATGTAATCCGTCGAAACCCAACCAATTTGTTTAATATGTAAAAATTCCCGTCCCTCAGCAAACACTGACATATCCACTTCAACCTCTTGATAAGGAGCTAAAGTAGTTGTTTTTTCTATTTGATCATAGGGACTATTGTAAATGAAAAATCCAGGTTCTAACCATACTTTTTGGGATAGAGAATTTATTTTTGATGCATCATATAGAAGTCTTTTGTCTGCAGCAACAAACTGATTATTAGATAATTTAAAGACAGGCTGACCTTGTTCATTTAACCGCCATTCTATCACGGATAATGTTGTCTCTGCATTGACTTTCCCTGACTCTTTTATCAAATCATCTGAAGCATAAATGAACGTTTCACCATAAAATTTTGGAGATTCTATAGTATTTTGATAATAAAAATTATACGGAGCATGAGTTAAGGAATAAACTTCTTGATTTGGAATGATGACTGGATTCTCAGTGCTTACTACCTGGACACTCTTAAAGAAAATAGGAAGTAGTAATATCACTAAAAATTTACGCATTCTTCTTTTCCTCTTCTTCCTGAAGTCGTAACAGATGATTTTTTTGAGCTAACTCTTCTAATTTTTCATCTGATTGACTTAAAAATTGTTCAATAATATCTAATAAATTTTCCATTTTACATTACCTAGGAAGTAAGTCCGGAATAGTATAAACTTCTTCCCATGATTTTGAATAATAATATTTTGCACGCAAATACTTGGCTGCGTATGTTTCGTCCTTTAATTTGGTTGCAAGATTTGATTCTTTATCTTTTTCATCGCTCAATTCTTGATACTGTTTTTTCAGATCGGCTAACTGTTGGCGACGTTCAAGTAGTTGCTGATAACTTTGAGTCAAATTATAGGTTGGTAGGATGAACAACAACATAATCAAAATCAACACCCAACCCATAAAACGATTTCGTCTTTGTCGTTCTTCCATCAAGTATTTACGTCGCTGATGTTCATTTTGAATAAAGGAATTATTCATTTGGACTATTTTTTTATACATCGCCTTCTACCCTTGTTTCGCTGATAATTTCATACATACCTGCGGCATCTTCTTTTTTAGTGCTATCTTTCATCTCTAATACTTTTACAAGCAACAACTTATTTCCAAAACGAATTTCGACTTGGTCATTGATTTTTAAATCTGTAGAGCTCTTAGCAAGAATACCATTTACCTTGATACGTCCCTTATCTGCAACTTCTTTAGCCACTGTACGGCGCTTAATAATTCTTGATACTTTTAAATATTTATCTAATCTCATCTTTATTACCTCAAATTATTATTGTACCATTTTTCTCCCTTTTATAGAAGAAAAATGTCATACCTAATTTGACTCTTTTGCATTTTTTATGGCCACTAGGGATTCAGCAAAAGTCAACAATCCTTCTAAAATCTCATAATCTTTTTTATTTCGAATATCAAATACAACTTCTATCAAACCTTGATTTTCTGAAATATTGGCCTTCAAACTTGTCTGAGATAGAGCCTGGAAATAATCTTGTGTTAAAAATAGTTGCTGCGAAATTTTTTCAAATTGAATGACAAGTTTATTATTTTTTCTTTCAACACGATTGACAAAGACTTTATCAAGATAAGCTTTGGCTAAACCAATTTCTAAAAGATAAGCAACTACATCAGGGTATTCTCCAAAACGGTCTATCAACTCATCTTGTAATTCTTCGTAGTTGACACGATTGTCAATCTGACGAATTCTCTTGTAAATTTCAATTTTATGTCTTTCATCCGAAATATAATCATCTGGGAGATAAGCATCAATTTGTAAAATTAACTCAGCATTTCCTTTTTCACGTTTCTTGTCAGTTCCATTTTTCTTAGCAATTGCTTCTTCTAGTAACTGAGAATACAACTCAAACCCAACAGAATCAATAAAACCAGACTGTGAACTTCCTAAAAGATTCCCAGCTCCACGAATGGATAAATCACGCATAGCGATTTTGAAACCAGAACCTAGTTCAGTAAAACCTTTGATGGCCTCTAATCTTTTCTCAGAAACTTCTGTCAAGGTTTTATCTGGACGATACATGAGATAAGCATAGGCAATTCGATTACTACGACCAACCCGACCTCTTAATTGATACAAGGTTGACAATCCCATATGATCTGAATTTTCTATAAACAAGGTATTAGCATTTGGAATATCTACTCCTGTCTCGATGATTGTTGTAGTTACTAAAATATCATATTCACCTTCAATGAAATCAAGAAGTGTATTTTCTAAGCGAATTTCACTCATTTGTCCATGAACAAAACCAATTGAAGCTTCTGGAATCAACTCTTGTAACTCTGAAACCTTCTTTTCAATCGTGTCAACTTTGTTGTAAAGATAGTAAACTTGACCACCACGATCCATTTCTCTCAATACAGCATCACGAATAACACGATCATTCTGTTCAAGAACATAGGTTTGAACAGGATATCGATTAGTTGGAGGGGTTTCGATGACAGATAAATCTCGGATACCTAGCATAGACATATGAAGAGTTCGAGGAATTGGTGTCGCTGTCAAGGTTAAGACATCAACCTTCTTTTTTAATTCCTTGAGAGCTTCCTTATGCTTAACACCAAAACGTTGTTCTTCATCAATAATCATCAACCCCAAATCTGCAAACTCAACATCTTTAGATAAAACTCTATGGGTCCCTATCAAAATATCTACTTGACCTTTTTTCAATTTTTCAAGTGTCTCAGTCTGCTCTTTCTTACTTCTAAAACGACTCAAAACATCTACATTGACAGCAAATTGTTCAAATCTTTCCTTAAAATTACTGTAATGTTGCTGAGCAAGAACGGTAGTTGGTACTAAAACAACAACCTGTTTATGATCATTGACAGCCTTAAATGCAGCTCGCATAGCTACTTCTGTCTTACCAAATCCAACATCTCCAACTAAAAGTCGGTCCATCGGTTGAGAAGCCTGCATATCTTTCTTGATCTCTTCGATACTTCGAAGTTGGTCCTCAGTCTCTACATATGGGAATGCTTCGTCAAAAGCAACCTGATCTTCATCATCTTTTGAAAATGCATATCCTTTAAGTTGACTTCTCTCGGCATATAACTTAATCAAGTCATCTGCAATATCTTCAACTTGACTCTTTACTTTTTGCTTGGCTTTTTTAAAACGTCCATCGTTAAGTTTGTTTAACTTTGGAGCCTTACCATCACTAGAGACATACTTAGAAAGAGTCTGTATCTGCTCTACAGGGATGGAAATACGGTCTCCATTTTGATATAGGACACTTACGTAGTCTCGATGAATTCCTTTGATTTCAATCGTTTCAATCCCTAAATATTGACCAATACCATGAATTTGATGAACAACATAATCTCCTTTTTGGAGTTCACTATAATCCTTTAATCGTTCAGCATTGCTAATATTTTGTCTGCGATACTTGCGTTTAATCTTCTTTTTAAAAATTTCATATTCAGTGATAAATACAAGATTCTCATCTACAAAATGAAATCCATGACGAAGATTTCCTTCAACAAGATTGACAGTTCCTTTACAGATTTCACTTTCATTACTATTATCAACTTTAATATCATATTCATCAAGAATCGTTGACAGTTTCTTTAGTTCAGTTTTGCTACTTGATTGAAGAACAATCGTATACTTCAATTTTTTATAACGTTCAATTTCTTCTTTCAGAAAAGAAAACTGATTAAAGAACTCCTGCATAGGATACTGATTAAATTGATACAGATAATCAAATTTTAGATTTCCAAGCCCTTTTTGGAAATTTGAAAAGAAACTAGCTGGTAAATATTTTTTGAATTGACTTTCTACATCAGCAAAATATTGTAAACTTGACACCGTTTTACTATTGTGTAAATCTTCTGTAAAGTAACTAGCAGCTTCCTTATCAAAAGCATCGTACTGATTCATGATTTTTTGAAAATCATCAAAGATAATGGGCACTTGATTCAAATAATCTATCAGTGTCCACTGTTTTTTATAAAAATTAGATAAAAACTTACGAATATCAGCATGAAGAACTTGCTCTTTAGTGCAACTAAAAACTTCTTCTAAGTAAGACTTTAAAGTTGGAGAAAGTGCCTTATCAATCTCATGTTCTAAAAATTTCTGACCACGATGATAATCTTCAAAAGTTAGTAAAATATCACTTGCTGGATATATCAGTACTTTAGACTGACTGTCTTTAGAAAGCTGAGTTTCAGTATCAAATTCTCTTATACCATCAATTTCATCACCAAAAAATTCTATCCGGTAAGGAGATAGTTGAGAAGTTTCAAAGATATCCAGGATATCTCCACGAAGGCTAAATTCTCCCTGACTTTGAACTTGTGTAACCTTCTTATAACCAAGGGAAATCAAGTGATTTTTTAATTCTCTTTGTTCGCATTCTTGGCCAACTTGAAGTTCTAAGATACTATCATCAAAAACTTGAGGATTTGGTAAGAATACCCGACTAGCTGCGACATTACAAACTAAAATCCCTCTTTGAGACTTATCTCTTAGAAAACGCAAAGCTTCAACCCTAGAAAAAATCTTTTCCTGAGATGATACCAAAAATTCGACCATTGGTGAATCATCTACTAGAAATGGATAAACCAGATCCGAACCTAGTATAGAGATTAGATCATTGACCAGACGCTCAGCTTCTCCATATGTGGAAGTCATCACTAAAACCTTATCCTGACTCTTCAGACTACTAGCAATCGCTAAAGATTTTGCTGAGCCAGAAAGACCTAGCAATAATTGTCTTTGTTTCTGTGGTAGGTTCTCATGCCAAGATAGAATTTGTTTATTCTCTAAAAAGAAATCGATTAATGCCATTTCCTTACCCATTATATTTCTGCATCGTCTTTTCAAAGTTTTTTTCTTGTAAATAATAATTTACAGCATCGTCAACCTTGTCAATAGACTGTAAAATACCGATATAATCTTCTTGATCAAACTTACTCAAAACGTGGTGAACAACAGACATTCCTTTTTTAGGTCTACCGATACCAATTTTTACACGATTGAAAACCTGTGTACCAATATGTTGGATAATTGACTTGATACCATTATGACCGCCAGCTGATCCTTTAGCGCGAAGTCGAATTTTTCCTACTCCCATGTCAAGATCATCGTAAATAATCAGTAAATCTTCGATATCTAAACCATAGTAGGTTAATAAAGCATGAACTGCTTTCCCACTTTCATTCATAAAAGTAGTGGGTTTTACCAGATAAATTTTTTCACCGTTAAGAAAAAATGAGGCTAACTCAGCTTGGAATATCTTATCGTGTGTAAAGGTAACATTCTGTTTTTTTGCTAGTTGGTCAATCAGCATAAATCCAACATTATGTTTAGTTTCAAAATATTTATCCCCTGGATTTCCCAATCCTACAAGTAATTTTGTCATTTATATTTCCTTTCAAAAGTCAAAAGGGTTGGAATTTTTTTCCAACCTAATTGACATTATTTTAAATATTGATTAAACGTTAAAGCGGAATTCCATAATATCGCCATCTTGCACGACATATTCTTTTCCTTCTTCACGCAAGCGTCCAGCTTCTTTTACAGCCTTTTCAGAGCCGTATTTTACCAAATCATCATAAGACATGGTCACTGCACGAATAAATCCTTTTTCAAAGTCAGAGTGGATGATACCAGCTGCTTGAGGAGCTTTCATGCCACGTTTAAAGGTCCATGCACGAACCTCTTTTTCACCAGCTGTGAAGTAAGTTCCAAGTCCTAGTAGGTGATAAGCAGCTCGAGTCAATTTGTCAACTCCTGATTCTGTCAAACCAATGGCTTCAAGAAACTCTTTTTTATCTTCATCGTCTAACTCAGAAATTTCTTCTTCAGCACGCGCAGAAATAACCACTACCTCTGCATTTTCTGTTGCTGCGAATTCACGAATTTGCTTCACATAATCGATAGAATCTGGGTCTCCAACCACATCCTCATCAACGTTAGCTACATAAAGAACAGGTTTTGTTGTCAAAAGGAAAAGACCTTTAACTACTTTTTGCTCTTCATCTGTAAATTCAATGGTACGAGCTGATTTCCCATCTTCAAGGACAGGTTTAATCTTTTGAAGAACGTTAAATTCTGCAACTGATTCCTTATCTTTTTGCGTACGCGCCATTTTTTCTACACGCACATAGCGTTTATTGACTGATTCTAAGTCAGCAAGAATCAATTCTAGGTTAATAGTATCAATATCTGCTAGTGGATCCACAAAAGCATCCTCACGACCTTGCTCACGCATGACATTTTCATCATCAAAGGCACGAACTACATGGACAATGGCATCAACTTCACGGATATTGGCTAAGAATTTATTCCCCAGACCTTCTCCTTTTGATG